>NZ_JBIUWQ010000001.1:0-367311 GCF_044743525.1 Pseudomonas sp. NPDC087598
CAGCCATCATAAGATGGTTATCTTGTACTGAATACATAGGTGCAAGAGGCGAACCAGGGGAACTGAAACATCTAAGTACCCTGAGGAAAAGAAATCAACCGAGATTCCCTTAGTAGTGGCGAGCGAACGGGGACTAGCCCTTAAGTTGATTTGAGATTAGCGGAACGCTCTGGAAAGTGCGGCCATAGTGGGTGATAGCCCTGTACGCGAAAATCTCTTATCAATGAAATCGAGTAGGACGGAGCACGAGAAACTTTGTCTGAATATGGGGGGACCATCCTCCAAGGCTAAATACTACTGACTGACCGATAGTGAACTAGTACCGTGAGGGAAAGGCGAAAAGAACCCCGGAGAGGGGAGTGAAATAGATCCTGAAACCGTATGCGTACAAGCAGTGGGAGCAGACTTTGTTCTGTGACTGCGTACCTTTTGTATAATGGGTCAGCGACTTATTTTCAGTGGCGAGCTTAACCGAATAGGGGAGGCGTAGCGAAAGCGAGTCTTAATAGGGCGTCTAGTCGCTGGGAATAGACCCGAAACCGGGCGATCTATCCATGGGCAGGTTGAAGGTTGGGTAACACTAACTGGAGGACCGAACCGACTACCGTTGAAAAGTTAGCGGATGACCTGTGGATCGGAGTGAAAGGCTAATCAAGCTCGGAGATAGCTGGTTCTCCTCGAAAGCTATTTAGGTAGCGCCTCATGTATCACTGTAGGGGGTAGAGCACTGTTTCGGCTAGGGGGTCATCCCGACTTACCAAACCGATGCAAACTCCGAATACCTACAAGTGCCGAGCATGGGAGACACACGGCGGGTGCTAACGTCCGTCGTGAAAAGGGAAACAACCCAGACCGTCAGCTAAGGTCCCAAAGTTATGGTTAAGTGGGAAACGATGTGGGAAGGCTTAGACAGCTAGGAGGTTGGCTTAGAAGCAGCCACCCTTTAAAGAAAGCGTAATAGCTCACTAGTCGAGTCGGCCTGCGCGGAAGATGTAACGGGGCTCAAACCATACACCGAAGCTACGGGTATCACCTTCGGGTGATGCGGTAGAGGAGCGTTCTGTAAGCCTGTGAAGGTGAGTTGAGAAGCTTGCTGGAGGTATCAGAAGTGCGAATGCTGACATGAGTAACGACAATGGGTGTGAAAAACACCCACGCCGAAAGACCAAGGTTTCCTGCGCAACGTTAATCGACGCAGGGTTAGTCGGTCCCTAAGGCGAGGCTGAAAAGCGTAGTCGATGGAAAACAGGTTAATATTCCTGTACTTCTGGTTATTGCGATGGAGGGACGGAGAAGGCTAGGCCAGCTTGGCGTTGGTTGTCCAAGTTTAAGGTGGTAGGCTGGAATCTTAGGTAAATCCGGGATTCTAAGGCCGAGAGCTGATGACGAGTGTTCTTTTAGAACACGAAGTGGTTGATGCCATGCTTCCAAGAAAAGCTTCTAAGCTTCAGGTAACCAGGAACCGTACCCCAAACCGACACAGGTGGTTGGGTAGAGAATACCAAGGCGCTTGAGAGAACTCGGGTGAAGGAACTAGGCAAAATGGCACCGTAACTTCGGGAGAAGGTGCGCCGGTGAGGGTGAAGGACTTGCTCCGTAAGCTCATGCCGGTCGAAGATACCAGGCCGCTGCGACTGTTTATTAAAAACACAGCACTCTGCAAACACGAAAGTGGACGTATAGGGTGTGACGCCTGCCCGGTGCCGGAAGGTTAATTGATGGGGTTAGCTAACGCGAAGCTCTTGATCGAAGCCCCGGTAAACGGCGGCCGTAACTATAACGGTCCTAAGGTAGCGAAATTCCTTGTCGGGTAAGTTCCGACCTGCACGAATGGCGTAACGATGGCGGCGCTGTCTCCACCCGAGACTCAGTGAAATTGAAATCGCTGTGAAGATGCAGTGTATCCGCGGCTAGACGGAAAGACCCCGTGAACCTTTACTATAGCTTTGCACTGGACTTTGAATTTGCTTGTGTAGGATAGGTGGGAGGCTTTGAAGCGTGGACGCCAGTTCGCGTGGAGCCATCCTTGAAATACCACCCTGGCAACTTTGAGGTTCTAACTCAGGTCCGTTATCCGGATCGAGGACAGTGTATGGTGGGTAGTTTGACTGGGGCGGTCTCCTCCTAAAGAGTAACGGAGGAGTACGAAGGTGCGCTCAGACCGGTCGGAAATCGGTCGTAGAGTATAAAGGCAAAAGCGCGCTTGACTGCGAGACAGACACGTCGAGCAGGTACGAAAGTAGGTCTTAGTGATCCGGTGGTTCTGTATGGAAGGGCCATCGCTCAACGGATAAAAGGTACTCCGGGGATAACAGGCTGATACCGCCCAAGAGTTCATATCGACGGCGGTGTTTGGCACCTCGATGTCGGCTCATCACATCCTGGGGCTGAAGCCGGTCCCAAGGGTATGGCTGTTCGCCATTTAAAGTGGTACGCGAGCTGGGTTTAGAACGTCGTGAGACAGTTCGGTCCCTATCTGCCGTGGACGTTTGAGATTTGAGAGGGGCTGCTCCTAGTACGAGAGGACCGGAGTGGACGAACCTCTGGTGTTCCGGTTGTCACGCCAGTGGCATTGCCGGGTAGCTATGTTCGGGAAAGATAACCGCTGAAAGCATCTAAGCGGGAAACTTGCCTCAAGATGAGATCTCACTGGAACCTTGAGTTCCCTGAAGGGCCGTCGAAGACTACGACGTTGATAGGTTGGGTGTGTAAGCGCTGTGAGGCGTTGAGCTAACCAATACTAATTGCCCGTGAGGCTTGACCATATAACACCCAAGCAATTTGCGTCGAAGAGACCAGATTGCGGTGTGTGAAGACGAAACGAACCGAAAGTTCGATGTTCACAAACACCGAAAGCTGTCACATACCCAATTTGCTGAAGCGAGACCCTCTGGTCACGACTCAGTACCCGAATTTCTTGACGACCATAGAGCGTTGGAACCACCTGATCCCATCCCGAACTCAGCAGTGAAACGATGCATCGCCGATGGTAGTGTGGGGTTTCCCCATGTGAGAGTAGGTCATCGTCAAGATTAAATTCCGAAACCCCAATTGCGAAAGCAGTTGGGGTTTTGTTTTGCCCGTAGAAAAGTTTTTTGCGAAAAAAGGGCCGATTGGATCGGCCCTTTTTCAAGCACATCTAAACAAACGCCTGACCGGCAAAGCCTCGAGGCAAGCGCTGAAGTCCTGCCATTGCGCTCAATCGCTCGATCCATTCATTCCGCCAGTTCGCTGGGCCGTGAGCGGCTTTTGCTTGCCGTGCGATGCGTCTAGCCGCGTTGCGTTGATCTTTTCTTGCCAGTTTGAAGGCGTCGGTATTACGGCAACTGCGGCACTTCACACGATTGAGTTCTTTACTTGATGTGAGTTGTTTGCCTTTGTGGCCGCAGGCCAGATGCCCGTCGACGTTGAAATGGATAACCATTAACTGTCTCCTTCGCGACATGTAAAGGTTTGACAGCACGCATACAGCGGCGTTCTGTGACTGTGCGGCAGGCAAAAAAACACCCGCATGCGGGCGGGTGTGAGAGGTATTTCCAGAGGAGTGAGTCCACTGTAAGGACACGGATGTGATGGCTATGTGAAAAGAAATCCGTCACTGCAGCGAGAGTAAAAATACCGGACAGCCGAAAGCGCGGTGACGCTTGTGCCACCGCTCATGAGGCCCAGGGCCAGCGTTATCTGAATCGAGGCAGTGGCCGATCGACAGGTTTGAGCGCCGACAGTGTGTTGCGAATCAGCGGGGCATCCTTCTCGATGTCATTCAGGCGATCACGGATGCGCAGGGCAGTCGGGTGTCCGCCTTGGTGGTCGACCCAGTCGGCGATCTCCTTGCAGGCCGCCGCGAGTCGCGCCTGTCGGGCGTCGAGCAGGGTGAGGAGGGTGGTGATGGACTCTTTTTCGGACATGAAACACCTCCGTTCAATGAAACCGCTGAGCGGCAGCAAAAAGCCCGCGAGTTGCGAGCCTTCTGCCGTTGGGGCGCTGCTCCTTCAGCTGGTTTCAGTATAGACCCGCTTGTGTTCGGCATCAGCCGGAAGACTCGCGGGCCGGTATGGGTGAACTGACTGCGTTGAGACGATTGCATTCGCGTCGTGCATCATCTTCGGCATCGTAGCCATCACCGATGAAACCATTTGTGCGTGTATCGCAAATGCGGAACCAACCAATGGCTTCGGCGGGATCATGCTGGCTGTCCCCGGCGCGTCGACCGTGAATGATGATCTTGTTGCAACGCTTCACGACGAATATGTCTTCCATGGCGTCACCGCAGCTGATTCGTGTCACATCAACTATAGAAGCCCCCTGCAATCGTGCAAAAAATAGACAGGTCAACTCGTCGGTTGCAAATGCCAGCCTTCGGCGTGCCAATGCAAATCATGGGTCGGGTTTAACGCGCGTAGAAACGCCTGGTCGTGGGAAACCGCGACAATTGCTCCGGGGAATGTCTGCAAGGCATGCTCGAAAGCTTCTACCGATGCCAGGTCAAGATGATTGGTCGGTTCATCAAGCAGCAACAATTGCGCGGGCACCTGACGCCACAGCGCCAGGGCAAGCGCGGCTTTCAAGCGCTCACCGCCACTGAGCGAGGCACAGGGCAGGATGACACGCTGCGCGCTCAGTTGCAGGTGTGCCAGATAACTGCGCAAGGTGCCTTCATCCAAGGGCGTTTGCTGCGCCTGTAGTTGTTCAACGATGGATGTCCGATCATCCAGTAGCGTCAGTTGCTGATCGAGAAAGGCAAACGGTACGTGGGTCGTGCATTCACCGGACCCCGGTATCAGTTCACCGGCCAGCATGTTCAGCAGAGTCGATTTGCCGCAACCATTGGGGCCGCTGACGGCAATGCGCATCGGCCCGTGTATCGCGAGGTTCAGCCGGGTCGAGGGCGCGTCGAGCGGTAGCCACGGCAGGCAGGCATCAAGCAGCGTGCAGACTTGTCGGCTACTCGGCACAACGCTGCCTGGCAGGTTGATCAAGACCTCGCTGTCTGGCACAACATGCGCATAGGCGTCACGCACACGGCTGTCCAGATCGGTTTTACGTGCCTGGTGGCCGAGGCGAACATGCCCCATGATTTCCTTCGCGGCGGCTTTCATCGCCGCCCGCTCGAAGCCGGAAACGTTAGCAGTTTGCGCATTGCGTCGGCTGCCGGCGGCATGGCGCTGGATCGTATCGTGCTCGCGTTGCAGTCGTGAACGTTCGCGTTGGCGTTCGATCCGGGCTTGATCAAGTTGTGCCTGCGCCGCTGCCTCGTGGATTCGGCGCTGTTGCACAAACTCGGAATAGCTCCCGGTGAAAACGGTCGCGCCTAATGGTGTGAGCTCGACGATTCGCTGCATTCGTTCCAGCAACTGCCGATCATGGCTGACGACTATCAGCCCTCCGCGCCATGCCTCAAGTGTTTTCATCAGCCATTGCCGGCCGGCGCTGTCGAGGTGATTGGTCGGCTCATCCAGCACCAGTAACTGCGCTTCACTCAACAGCGCGCCAATCAGGGCGATCCTGGCTTGCTGGCCACCACTGAGCGCCCTGGTCAGATCGCTGGCTGCGATGTGGGGCAACCCGGCGCCATCCAGTAACTGCCGCAAGCGATCCGGCAAATCCCAGCGCTCACCAATAAGGTCAAAATCATCCGCACTGGCGCAGCCCAGATTGAGTCGTTCCAGCGCCGCCAGTATCGGCGCCGTGCCTGTAGCCTCTGCCACCGTTTGTCCGGGTGTGGGGACGAAGGTTTGTGAAACGTAGTTCACCGAAACCGAACTCACCACGCTGCCGGCGGTAGGCTGCAAGTGTCCGGCAATCAGCCGTGCAAGCACGCTTTTACCGATGCCATTGCGACCGACGATAGCGGTTGGCAGGTAATCGAAGTTCAGATTCAGTGCATTGAAAATCGTCTCGCCGTTGGCGAATTGAAAACCCGTTTGATTCAGGGAGACGAGTGCAGGCGTACGCGAGACGTGAGTCATCGGCACCTCCAGAAAAATGTCGTGAAAACTGACAAGCGCCACTGAGCGACCTGTCGCGATTACATTTTCAGAGAGCCGGGTTGTTCACTTCTGCGATCATCCTGAGGAGGGAAAGGTGGCTAGCCTAGAGGACGACGCGCAGTTGATCAAGTCGCGTCGGCCATTTCACTCATTCGTTCGAGAAACATCGCCAGCGCCACTTCTTCGGCGCGCAGGCCTTTGCGCACGCGGGGGCGTGGTAATTCGGCGAGGGCGCCGAGCATGAATTTCTCCACCACTGCCGGGTGGATGTAGCACTTGCGACAAACTGCTGGCGTGTTGCCCAGCTGTTTGGCGACGCCTTTGACCATCTCCACGACATGCCGTTTGGCTTCGGTTTCCGACTCATGTTTGAGTTCGCGTAAAACCGCCAATGCCAGGGCGCTTCCGGCCCAGGTGCGATAGTCCTTGGCGGTAAAGTCGGCGCCGGTCAGGGTTTGCAGGTAGGTGTTGACGTCGGAAGAGCTGACGGTATGCCGTTCGCCATGTTCATCCAGATACTGAAACAGGTTCTGACCGGGGATCTCCAGGCAGCGCTTGATGATGCGTGCCAGACGTCGATCCTTCACCGTGATCTGGTGTTCGATACCGCTCTTGCCGCGAAACTGGAACAGAATCGCGCTGCCGTTGACCTCGACATGCCGACTGCGCAGGGTGGTCAGTCCATAAGAACGGTTGTCCCGCGCATACTGCGTGTTGCCGACCCGGATCAGGGTGGCGTCGAGCAGGGTGATCACCGTGGCCATGACTTTGTCGCGACTGAAACCGGGTGCTGCCAACAGCGCTTCCAATTGCTTGCGCAGCTTCGGTAACGCCATGCCGAACTCACGAAGCCGCGAGTATTTGTCGGCATCGCGCACTTCGCGCCAGCGTGCGTGATAGCGGTATTGTTTGCGACCGCGTGCATCGCGCCCGGTGGCTTGCAGGTGGCCACGCGGGTCGGGGCATATCCACACTTCGGTATAGGCAGGTGGCACCGCGAGGGCGTTGATGCGTTTGATTTCGTCCGCATCGGTAATGCGCTGACCCGACGGCTCGAAATAGTTGAATTTGCCGCGCAGCTTTTTGCGAGTGAAACCGGGCTGCGCGTCATCGACGTAATGCAGGTCGGATGGCAGGGCGTCGGTCAGCTCGGTGTCGGGCATGGCAGCTTCCTTGGATGGCGGCGGTCTGTAAAACGATTGACCGCACACCTACGCCGTCGTGCCGAATTATTTAGGCCAGCACCGCGACTGCCTTGATCTGTGCCCAGAGTTGCTGGCCCGGATGCACGCCCAGTTGGTCGCGGGAGAACCGTGTAATGCGCGCCAACAACGGCGTGCCGCCAGCGTCGAGACGGATCAGCACATGGGCGGCATTGTCTGCCGCCTGTTCGCTGACTACCGTGACCGGCAGGCGGTTGAGGATGCTGCTCAACTCGCTGTTTTGCAGGGTCAGGCTGATGTCCCGCGCATGTACCTTGCAACGCAAGGCCTGGCCGACCGACATCGGTTCGTGGGTCACGCGAATATTCATCTCGGTGGCCGGCAGTTGCAGGCTCAACAACTGATAATCGGCATCGTAGGCACTGACCTGGCCCTCGATGATCACGCCGGCGTCATCACCCATCGCCATTGGCAGATCGAGCCGGGCGAGGGTTTCGCCGATCGGGCCGCTGGCCAAGGCCTTGCCGTCGCTCAGTAACACCAGATGATCGGCCAAGCGCGCGACTTCATCCTGCGCATGGCTGACATATAAAACCGGAATGTCCAATTCGTCATGCAGACGTTGCAGATACGGCAGAATTTCGTTTTTGCGCTGACTGTCGAGCGCCGCCAGTGGCTCGTCCATCAACAGCAATTTCGGGCTGGTCAGCAGTGCCCGGGCGATGCCGACACGCTGACGCTCGCCGCCGGAAAGATGCTGCGGATGACGCTCAAGCAAATGTCCGATGCCCAACAGTTCGGTGGCTTGCGCCAGGTCGACCCGACGCTGGGATTTGGCGATACGCTTGAGGCCGAACTGCAGATTGGCGATGACCGACAAGTGAGGAAACAAGCTGGCTTCTTGAAACACGTAACCCAGTGCGCGTTTGTGCGGCGGGACAAAAATACCGTTGTCGCTGTCTTGCCAGACTTCATCGTTGATCCGGACAAAGCCATGCTCGGCACGTTCAAGCCCGGCAATGCAGCGCAAGCAAGTGGTTTTGCCGGAGCCGGAGTGGCCGAACAGCGCGGTGACGCCACGCCCCGGCAAATGCAGATCGACATCCAGGCTGAAGCCTGAGTAAGCAAGTTGCAGACGTGCATCGATCATCAATCAGCTCCAGCCCGCGCGGGTCTTGCGGCTGGAGTACAGCGCCAGCAACACCAGAAACGAAAACACCAGCATCGCGCCAGCCAGCCAGTGGGCCTGGGCATATTCCATCGCTTCGACGTGGTCGTAGATTTGTACAGAGACGACTCGGGTCTTGTCGGGAATGTTGCCGCCGATCATTAGCACCACGCCGAACTCACCGACGGTGTGCGCGAAGCCGAGAATGGCTGCGGTGACGAAACCGGGGCGAGCCAGCGGCAGAATCACGCTGAAAAAGGTGTCCCACGGATTGGCGCGCAAGGTCGCGGCCACTTCCAGTGGGCGGGTACCGATCGCCGAGAACGCGTTTTGCAACGGTTGCACCACGAACGGCATGGAATAGATCACCGAACCGATCACCAGTCCGGTGAAACTGAACGTCAGGGTGCCAAGGCCCAGCCACTGAGTGAACTGGCCGAGGAACCCGTGCGGCCCCATCATCAGCAATAGGTAAAAGCCGATGACGGTCGGTGGCAGCACAAGGGGCAGGGCGACGATGGCCCCGATCGGGCCGCGCAACCATGAGCGGGTGCGCGACAGCCACAGGGCAATCGGAGTGCCGACAACCAACAGGATCGCAGTGGTCAGGGACGCGAGTTTCAGGGTCAGCCAGATCGCCGCGAAATCGGCACTCGTCAGCGACATTTAGAGTTGGTAACCGTAAGACTTGATCACCGCAGCGGCTTTCGGGCCTTTGAGGTATTCAACCAGTGCCTTGGCGGCAGCGTTGTCCTTGCCTTTGTTGAGGATGACCGCGTCCTGTTTGATCGGGTCATGCATGCTGGCCGGCACGATCCACGCCGAACCGCTGGTGACTTTGCCGTCCTTGTAGATCTGCGACAGCGCCACGAAACCCAGCTCGGCGTTACCAGTGGAGACGAACTGGTAGGCCTGAGTGATGTTCTGGCCTTCAACGATCTTGGCTTTGGTCGCTTCAGTCAGTTTCAGTTTTTCCAGCACTTGCGTGGCGGCCAGGCCATAAGGCGCGGCTTTTGGGTTGGCGATGGACAGGTGCTGGTATTCGTTTTTCTTCAGAACCTCACCCTTGGCATCGACGTAACCGTCCTTGGCCGACCACAGCGCCAGGGTGCCGATGGCGTAAGTGAAGCGCGAGCCCTTGACGGTATCGCCTTCTTTTTCGAGCTTTTCCGGGGTGGTGTCGTCAGCCGAAAGGAACACTTCGAACGGCGCGCCGTTCTTGATCTGGGTGTAGAACTGGCCGGTGGCGCCGTAGGCTGCGACCAGTTTGTGACCAGTGTCTTTCTCGAAATCGGCAGCGATGGCCTGGATCGGTGCGGTGAAGTTAGCGGCAACCGCCACCTGCACTTCATCGGCCTGGGCAGCGCCGATGGCGAACACGGCGAGCAAAGAGGCCAGGCAGGTAGGGGCAAAACGTGAGGCACGAATGGTCATGTAACAGCTCCGTTGTTGGCAGGTGCAGGCGGCAGTTATTGTTGGAGGTGGACTGCCTATGCGAGGGGTGAAATCGCTATATAGCGAAATATATAGCGAAATGCCGGCAAACAGGAAGCGCTGTTAATAAATGGGGTGAGGCATTTTGTCCTCACCCTGTTTGGGTTCAACGGTGTGTCAGCTTCGCCAGTGCATCCTCTCCCAACTGCCGAGTCAGTTCGGCGCTGCTCAGATCCCGGCCCAACGTGAAAGCCTGACCGGCCCAGAGGTTGGCGAATTGTGCATCATCTTTCGCTCGCAGGGGCATCAGGGCACCACCGGCCAAAGGAAATGCCGGCGCTTTCGGTGATATCGGGCCGAGTTCGCGCATCACGCGATTGAGAATACCCCGCGCCGGACGTCCGGTGAAAATGTTGGTGACGGCTGTTTCACTTTCTTTGGCCGTGCGCAGAGCCTTGTGATGCGAGGCGCTGATTTTCGCTTCCGGGGTGAACAGATAAGCGGTGCCCACCTGTACCGCCGAGGCGCCCAGCATGAATGCCGCGGCTACGCCTCGAGCATCGGCAATCGCCCCGGCGGCAATCACCGGTACTTTGACCGCGTCGACGATCTGCGGCACCAGTGCAAACGTGCCGACCTGGCTGCTCAAATCATCGCTGAGAAACATCCCGCGATGGCCGCCAGCCTCATAGCCCATGGCGATAATCGCGTCGCAGCCGTTCTGTTCAAGCCAGATCGCCTCATCGACGGTGGTAGCGGATGAGAGGATTTTCGCGCCGGTTGCCTTGACGCGATCAAGCAGGGATTTTTCCGGCAGACCAAAATGGAAACTCACGACTTCAGGTCGAAATTCCTCAAGTAATTCGCAGGCGGCCGCATCAAATGGCGCCCGGTTGGAAACCGGAGTCGGTGCATCGAAGTCGACGCCCAGTTCGCGGTAGTACGGCTCCAGCAGATTCTTCCACTCAATCGCGCGCTGCTCATCGGCGGCGGGTGGCTGATGGCAGAAGAAGTTCACGTTGAACGGTTTCTCGGTGTTGGCGCGAATCGTCTTCAGCTCTTCGCGCAGTTGCTCAATGCTCAGCATTGCCGCCGGCATTGACCCCAGGCCTCCGGCGTTGCACACGGCGATCACCATGGATGAATTGGTGGCACCGGCCATCGGGCCCTGGATGATCGGCAGTTCAATACCGAGCAGATCGAGAAGGCGGGTATCTGGCCATTGGCTCATTGAAGCGGTACTCCGAACGATGAAACGGGGCAGGGAGGCAGAGCCGGTTTTTTAACAGCAAAACCCGACTCAGGGCCACTCTGAAATTCAGAACACCGTGCGTTGCAGACTGTCAGCGTCGATGGAGTCCGCCTCCGCCGCCACCAAAGGAATGGTTCATGAATTGCGAAGAGTTGTGAAAGTTGCTGGTGCGCTGGTTGCCGAAGTTTCGAGCGGCGGACTCTCGATTGAGGTTCTGCAGTTGCGCGTTGTTGTTGACCGGCGCATTGCGCGTACCACCGGCGCCGACCATCGATTGCCAGCCGTTGTCGGTCTTCTTGTAGACGTTGCCATCGTGTCCGGCGTAAACGTTGTCGCCGACGTGTGCGGCGCCGCCGTTGCGCCCACGAACCCCGCCATATTGGGTGGTGTTGCCGGTATTGGGGTTGTACACGGCACCGCGATTGGCGGTGACTTGCGTGCCGTTGCGCACATTGCCTGCCGTGACTTTCTGGCCAGCGATCGCTCCGCCATTCGGACCGACCGCCGCACCACTGCGCCCCGCTGCATAGTTGCCGGTGTAGACGTTATGCACCGCTCCTCGTTGGCCGGCAGCCGCCACGCCCGTACGCGAGTTATAGGAGGCGCCGACCTGGCCCGCCCAGCGATTGCCGGTCCAGGCGTTGTAACCGGCGCCATAGCGGCTGACTGTCGCCCGATCACCCCACTGGTGATAGATGTTTCCCGTTGTGCCGGCCCAACCACCCGGTCCCCATGCCACGGCGCCACCGTGGTAGCCGTAAGCGGCACCGCCCCAGGCCAGTGGCGCCGGGTACAAGTGCGGACCCCAGGCGTATCCCCAGCCATAATTGCCCCACCACGGATACGCGCCCCAGCCCCAACCCATGGCGACGGTGCTGCCGCCCCAGCTCCAGCCAAAGCCGAAACCGAAGGTCCAACCGGTCCAGGGTGTATAGCGGATGGCGACGCCAAAGCCATAGGTCACCGGTGGCCCGTACCAGACACTGCCGACCCACGGCGTATAGGGATAACCGGTGCCGTACACCACAACGCCGGTGGCGGGATCCAGATTCGAGCCCTGATAACCCGGGGTGTAGCCGACGACTACGGTATCGCCACTGGCCTCGTAGACTTTGACGTAAGTGAGGTAATGCATCGGCGAACTCGGTGGGATCGAATAGATCACCGCCGGCACGGAGCTCGCCACGACCCACGGGCCATTGACGCTAGTGGCGGTAAACCAGATCCCGTTTTCCACCGCATACCAACTGTTGTTGTCGACCCGGATGATCGGCGTTGCGCTGTTGACTACATATTGCAGCGGCGTGGTGTTGATGGCCTTGAGTTGCGGTTCGCCATCGAATTGCGGCGCGGTCATTTTTACCGCGCTTTTCTTGATCGCCGAGGTCTGCGGGATGGTCGCGGCAATCGCCGCCTCTTTGGCTTGCGGAGTGCCGGCGACCGAGGCCTTGACGTTTTCTTTCGGGCTGTCGTCGGGGATGTTGGCGAAGTCGGCCGGCAGTTTGTCTGCCGGGGTAAACGTCCACGGGCCGTTCATGTCGCTGGCGCGAAACCAACGACCGGAGATCAGCACATAACTGTTCTGGTCACCGATTTCCTTGAAAATATGTCCGGTGGTATTGCTCACGTACAACAGGCTGGTGCCCTGGATCGGTGACCACTGTGCGGCGCCGTCGGTCACCAGCAGTTCGGTCGGTGTGGTGGCGATGAAAATCTTCGGCTGCGGTGGTTTGGCCAGGCTGGGGATTTTGTCTTTCGGATCACTTTGCCCGGTCAACAGATCCACCTGCCGGGTCTTGATCGCAGCCTGTTTGGCTTTCTCCAGATCGGCGGGCGGCGAGGGCAGGCGCGCGTAATCGCCGCTCAACTGGTCGGCGACCATCCAGCCGTCAAACACATGCAGGTAATGTTTGCCCTGGGCATCCTTGAGCAGCAAGGGACGGGTATTGATGACGCGTTGCAATGCGGTGCCTTCCACCGGCCGGTAAGCCGCATCGCCATCGATATAAACCAGCAGCGCCGGAACATCGGAACTGATGATCGCCGGCGGGGTGTTTTCCAGCGGTGCGCTGTCGGCTTTCTGTTCAGCCGACAACACGCCGACGGCGGCTTCCAGTTGATCCAGTGAAATGGTTTTCTTGCGATTGGCCGCGTCTTTTTGCAGCGCCGCAACCCAGGTGTCAGCCTGACTGGCGTCAGCCGGGAAATCAGCCTTGATGATTTTGTACTGGTCGAGTGCGACCCACCGTGTGGCCTTGTCGACCAGCGTATGGGCGCTGAACTGGACAATGCCGTAGGTGGACTTGCCATCGGCGCCAGTGGCTTCAACGGCGGCGCGGGCATTGAGGGTGTAACCATCCCAATTATCGAGTTGCGGCTGGTACACCGTCAGTTTGGCCTTGCCGCTGGTGATGACTTGCGGCCATGTCGGCTCGCTCGGGGCTGCGTCAGTGGTCGTGGCAGCTGGTGCCGCCCAGGCGTTGCCCAAGGCCAAGAGGCCCAGCATCAGCATCACTAATAGCGAGCGCGGGTAAGACATTGTCAGCTCCATCGACAGACCGGTTTTTGAAAGAAAAACAGCAAAAGCAGCATCGTCGAAAAAGCATAGTCGCCAGCTCCGGAAACACCCGGCAAATTCAGGGATTGGCGGAAAGTCGAGTGTGGCAATGTGTTGCGATGTGGTATTTCAAGGTGGAGAACCTGAAACCCATCGACGAGAGGCAGCCATGTTCAACGGCATTTTGATCAATAAAGACGACAGCGGTTATCACGCCAACCTTCAACAGATCAACGAAGAACAACTGCCTGAGGGCAATGTGACGGTCAACGTCGCGTACAGCACGCTGAACTTCAAGGACGGCTTGGCGATTACCGGCAGCAGCCCGGTGGTGCGCAAGTTTCCACTGGTGCCGGGGATCGATCTGGCAGGCACTGTCGAGGTCAGTTCGCACCCTGACTATAAAGTTGGCGATCAGGTGCTGCTCAACGGTTGGGGCGTGGGCGAGAGTCATTGGGGTGGCCTGGCGCAAAAAGCCCGGCTAAACGGTGACTGGCTGATTCCGTTGCCCAAGGCATTTTCTCCCGCACAGGCCATGGCTATCGGCACGGCGGGTTACACCGCAATGTTGTGCATTCTGGCGCTGGAACGTAATGGCGTGACGCCGGAGCAAGGCGAAGTGCTGGTGACGGGCGCTAATGGCGGCGTTGGCAGTTTCGCCATCGCCCTGTTGAGCAAGCTCGGCTATCGGGTGGTAGCGTCCACGGGCCGGGTTTCCGAGCATGAGTACCTGAAGCAATTGGGCGCCAGTGAAATCATTGATCGCGCGACCCTGTCCGAGCCGGGCAAGCCGCTGGCGAAAGAACGTTGGGCGGCGGTGATCGATTCGGTCGGCAGCCATACGCTGGCCAACGCCTGCGCCAGTACCCGTTCAGAAGGCACCGTTGCGGCGTGCGGTCTGGCGCAAGGCATGGATTTCCCGGCATCTGTGGCGCCGTTTATTCTGCGTGGCGTGACGCTCGCCGGAATCAACAGCGTGACCCAGCCCAAGGCTCGTCGACTTGAGGCGTGGGATCGGCTGGCCAAAGACCTGGATTTCGGGTTGCTGTCCGTGATCAGTCACGAAATTGCCTTGAGCGAAGCCATTGAGGCGGCACCGAAATTGCTCGCGGGACAGTTGCGCGGCAGGGTTGTCGTCGACGTCAATCGCTGACAAAGTAGGCGCCATCGCGGCTCTGCGGGGCCGCACTTCTAATCAAGGGAGTGGCACTTTCGATGGATTTGAAACGGCAACAGATCGAATCGTTCACGGTTTCAGGCGTTCAAGTACGCACGACCAACGCAGCAGAACACAAACCCGATACAGCGAAAATCGGCCCGATGTGGGGCGACTTTTTCAGTAAAGGTCTGGCCGAAGAGATGCCCGGCAAACAAACCGGTTCACCGGTGTATGGCGTGTACTCGGCTTACCAGTCGGATGCTTCGGGCGAGTTTGATGTCACGGCCGGCGTCGCGGTCAACAAGCTGGCCGAGAACTTTAAGTCGATAGTCATCGAAGCGGGCGACTATCTGGTCTTCGAAGCGCAAGGTCCAATGCCTGAGGCAGTGATCTCGACATGGGGCAAAGTCTGGAGCTTCTTCGAAGCCAATCCGCAGATCCAGCGTCGATTCGCCACTGACTTCGAGGCCTACACCGGCCCCGAAGCAGTGTCGATCTACATCGGCGTGCGCTAGGGCTGCGTTTCGCGTTCGAGCAGTTGCCGTTTACGTTCGACACCCCACCGGTACCCGGAAAGATTGCCATCGCTGCGAACCACGCGATGGCAAGGAATCGCTACGGCCAAACGGTTGGCGCCGCAGGCCTGAGCCACGGCGCGCATGGACGTCGGTGCGCCGATGCGCTGGGCAATCTCGCCGTAGCTCGCGGTACTGCCAACCGGAATTTCCCGCAGCGCCTGCCACACGCGCTCCTGAAACGCCGTGCCGCGCACGTCCAGCGGCAGGTCCAGGCCAATGGCCGGGGTTTCGATAAAACCCACCACTTTGGCGATCAACTCTTCAAACCCGGCATCGGCACCTATCAGGTTGGCTTTGCGGAATTGATCCTGCAGGTCGCACACCAATTGGTGAGGATCGTCGCCCAGCAGGATCGCGCAAACCCCTCGGTCGCTTTGTGCCACCAGAATGGCCCCGAGCGAGCATTGTCCAACGGCGAACCGAATGTCGTTGTTCTGCCCGGCTGCGCGGTAATCGCCGGGTTTCATGCCCAGCAACTGATCGGCGGCTTCATAGAAACGGCTGTTGGAGTTGAAGCCGGCGTCGTACAGCGCGTCGGTCACTGAACCGCCGTCCGCCAGACGTTCACGCACTCTGCGTGAGCGATGAGCTGCTGCGTAACCTTTGGGCGTCAGCCCTGTCGCGGCTTTGAACACCCGGTGAAAATGAAACGGGCTCAGGCCTGCTGTTTCAGCCAATACATTGAGTGCGGGCAAAGTTTCGGCGGATTCGATCTGGCGGCAAGCTGTTGCCACAGTGGCGGCGTGCTGCGCCGCGACATCTGTTTGATCCTTGCTGGCCCGTTTGCTCGGGCGATACCCGGCGGCTTCGGCCTCGAGGGCGGTGTCGAAAAACTCCACATTCTGTGGTTTCGGCAAACGCGCAAGGCTGCTCGGACGGCAGTAGATGCCGGTGGTTTTAACCGCGTAGACAAATTGCCCATCCGCCCGAGGGTCGCGTGCAACCACGGCGGCCCAGCGTGGATCGTCTTCGGTGTTGAGAGTGATCGACAGCGTTTTCATGAGAGTTAATCCGTTGACCTGTTTGAGTCAGGTTAATCCGCACTGTTGGACACAACACTCCGGGCCTTGCGGTCAAACTTTCCAGGCTCATCCAGCGACACGAAACGTCAGATTGATCCGTTGTTCGCCGAGGCGCGGGTGCCGGCCCTGGCGGATCGGCAACACGCCATGAAAGCGCAAGCGATCAACGCCGCCCCAGACCACCATATCGCCATGCAACAAAGGGATCCGCCGGGTCTTGTCGCTTCGGGCGAAACCGCCGAACAAGAACATGGCCGGCAAGCCCAGTGACAGCGAAACGATTGGCGCTGCGTAGGCATTTTCGTCTTTGTCCTGATGCAAAGACATCTTGGCGCCGGGGACATAGCGGTTGATCAGGCAGGAATCCGCTCTGAAATCCGCAAAACCGGCGTCCTGCGCTGCCGAATGCGCCAGATCGGCGAATACCTGCGGCATGTGCGGCCAGGGCTGTCCGCTGAGCGGATCGACGCGGGAGTAACGATAGCCGGTGCGATCAGTGATCCAGCCCAACTCCCCACAACTGCTGGTGCCTACGGACATACTGAATCCGCCCGGTGTGACCATGTGCCGGAGCGGGGCTGCGATCAGGATCGCGTCCAGCGCTGGCAGCAGTTGATCAATCAGCGGCAGGGCAAATCCGCGCAGCACCCACGATTGTTCGCCAATCTGTTCGGCGCGGGGCTGCTGTGCAGGTTCGTTGTCGGCGAACAGATCGAAAGTGTGCGGGTACATGGCGGTCATGTGGCGTCGTGGAAGATGATGCCTAGGGTATGCCTTTTTCCACTGTGCAGGCGACTGACGCCGTGACGCATGGTCACCCGGTAGTCGCCACGTCCGCCCTGGATCGGGCGTTGGTTGACGGCGAAGATCACCGCATCGCCTTTTTTCAGGTCCAGTACTTGCGGGCGGGATTGCATACGTGGACGTTGCTCGGTCAGCACGAACTCGCCACCGCTAAAGTCTTTCCCCGGCTCTGACAGAAGAACCGCTATTTGCAGCGGAAAGACCAGTTCGCCGTACAGATCCTGATGCAGGCAGTTGTAGTCCTGCGGACCGTATTGCAATAGCAGTGGAGTAGGGCGTACCTGGCCGGCGGCATGGCAGCACCGAAGAAATTCGTCATGAGTCGGCGGGAAACGAGTGGCCAGGCGCATCCGTTCGTACCAGCGGTTGGCGACTGTCACCAAGCGCGGATAAAGCGCAGTTCGCAGGCGTTCAACGACGGTGGGAAGGGGATAGCGGAAGTACTTGTATTCCCCGCGACCGAAACCGTGGCGGGCCATGATGACCTGCGAGCGAAACGGTTCGGCCTGCGGATACAGCGCGCTCAGACGATCACAGCTTTCGGCCGGCAGCAGATTGCGAATGATCGCGCAGCCGTCCTGATCCAGCGGTTGTTCCAGGCTTGCCCAATCGAGCGAATCCAGCCGGGAGGGTGACATCGACATGCTGACTCCTTTGACTCAAGGTCGAGGCAGTCAGTCTATGCACACCCTTGCGGCAGAAAACTCCGCCGCTTGCGGTCGAATTCGTGTCGGGGCGTTACAGCGCTTTGCTGACGGTAATTTCGCTGATCACATCAGTAGCGTCGTGGATCTTGGCCAGAGCATCCTTGGCTTCTTCGACGCTATTGCTTTCCAGTTGAGCGAACTCGAAGCGGCGCTCACCGTTGAGTTTGTACTTGATGACGTATTTGGTCGTTTGGGCCACGGTCATTTTTCCTGTCAGTAAAAGGCGGGCCGGCTCAGCTGAGTTTGGTGCTGGAGCGGCGGATGATCTTGATCGAATGCGTCAGCGTCGGTTTGCGCGTTACGCTGATCGCTCGACGGTTGACGGTGTCGATGGTGATGTTCCAGAAACCGGTGCTCGGCGCAGTGATGCGGGCCGGGAACGTGTCGAAAGCGCCGCCGTGGTAGGTGTGACGACCACCATTTTTGAAGCTGCGGAAGTTGGCGTCGTTCATCAGACGGATGTTGCACATTTGCGAGCATTGGATGACGACGATGTCGTCTTCGTTGAGGTGCTCGCGCTGGTGAATGAATTTCATGGGCGCCTCCAGAAGGGCTTTTTCTACAAAATCAAAACGATAGCTTTTAATTGCGCGCAGTTTATCAGCCCGCACGGGTTATTATCTGGCCGTCGGGCGTTGGTTTGACAATTTTGAACAGATATTCGCAATTGGATGCGGGTTAAATGCAGAAGGCCCCGGAGAAAAACGGCATTTGTGCTGTCGGACGGTCTTTAACGGAGGTTTTGTATGAAGTGGGGTGTGTGGTGTCTGCCGTTGGTTTTAGCAGTGGGTGGTTGTGCGAGCGTTTCCGAAATCAATGAAACGCTACCCACCATGAGCGTGATCTCCGGCAAGAAGCCCCATGAATACGCGCAATGCCTTGCGGACAAGCTGGCTGACAGCCGCGGTGCCTTGCAAATGCAACCGCACAAGGACGGGGTTCGCGTGATTGTTCCGGGCAAGCTGTCGTCAGGCCCGGCCGCCGTGTTTGATATCGAAGATCGCTCCGGTGGCAGCGCGATCAAGTTGCATGAGCGCATGTCCAATGTGCCGGTGCGCCCGCGTGATGTGCGTAACGCTGCCAATGCCTGCATTTCCGGCTGATAGACTACAGGTCATCAGCATCAGCATCAGTGCCGTCACAGTCATGCTGCGACGGCATTTTTATTTCTGGAGCCGCGATGAAGCGAGAGCAAGTACGAGAACGCCATGTAGAGGGCCTGATCTCTGCCACCCATGTCATCCAGAACCCGGCGAATTCGGGCGAGTGGATCGTGTTTTTCAAGAAAAGCGCCGGGCGCAGTTATTTCCTGGTGGACGATAACGACGAAGTCGAGTCATTCAATCGGCTCGACGATCTGATCGAAGTGGTACGCGGGCTCGGGATCAAGTTCGCTGAAATCCACATGTAGCGTCTATTTGCAGACCACCACGACGCTGCGGTTCTTGTAGTTGCCGACATCGACGCCCAGGGTCTTGTCGCTTTCCTTGGAGGCCGGCGTGCCGTCAGTGCCGACGATGCGATAACCGGTGCCGGCGCATGAGGCATCCGCCTTCTCATAACAGGTGGCCCAGGAATTGGCTTCTCCGGAGCAATCAATGGTCAGGCCCTGTTCGCCGTTGTGCAGGGTGGTCGGTTCGGACGTGGCACAGCCGCTCAATGCCAGTACCGCAATCAATGGCAAAAATCTGTTCATGTTCATGGTTTGTCGTCTTCAGCGAGGGGGGGACTAGACGCTCTGACAGCGCCAGTGTGAAAAGGTTATAGCGATTGGCCACTTGTTTGCGCATGAGCACAAAAAAGCCCTGCGCAATGGCAGGGCTTGGGGGCATGGGCAGCCGATCAGTCTTGACTCTTGCCGCGTCGTTTCGGCGCGGGAGGGGTGTATTCGAGCACCGATGCTACTTCAATCGCCATCGCTTCACTGGGTAGCGGTCCGGAAACATCTTCACCATTGCCGGCGGTGATGTGCCACTGGCCATCTTTGCCCTTGCCGACCGTATACCCGTTGATGATTTTTGCTTCGGCCATCTATCTGTCTCGTTCACTGGTTCAAAGGCGCCATGATACCGGCAAATGCTCGCATTGGGGGGCGATGAGCGTATGGTGAACCCGTCAAGCGGCATCTTTGAGCTACGCTGATTTCGCTGTCCACATTCGCCGATGGAACTATCGGCGAGAATATTTCTCTATGTTGGCATCGGTTAGCCAGTGCGGGGCATTGTAAGGTGCACGCCGCCTGATTAGACTGCGCCGAAACTCGTACACACAGCCCTTTCAAGGACTTATATGATCAAGAAATGCTTGTTCCCAGCAGCCGGTTACGGTACTCGCTTCCTGCCAGCGACTAAAGCCATGCCTAAAGAAATGCTGCCGGTGGTAAACAAGCCACTGATCCAGTACGGCGTTGAAGAAGCTCTGGACGCTGGCCTGACTGAAATCTCCATCGTTACCGGTCGTGGCAAACGCGCCCTGGAAGACCACTTCGACATCAGTTACGAGCTGGAAAACCAGATCAAAGGCACCGACAAGGAAAAATACCTGGTCGGCATCCGCAAGCTGCTGGACGAGTGCTCGTTCTCCTACACCCGTCAGACCGAAATGAAAGGTCTGGGCCACGCGATCCTGACCGGCCGCCCGCTGATCGGTGACGAACCGTTCGCCGTGGTGCTGGCGGACGACTTGTGCGTCAACCTCGAAGGCGACGGCGTACTGACCCAGATGGTCAAGCTGTACAAGCAGTTCCGCTGCTCGATCATCGCCATCCAGGAAGTCGACCCGCAGGAAACCAGCAAGTACGGCGTCATCGCCGGCGAAATGATCCGCGACGACATCTACCGCGTACCCAGCATGGTAGAGAAGCCAAAGCCTGAAGACGCACCGTCGAATCTGGCGATCATCGGTCGTTACATCCTGACTCGGGACATCTTCGACCTGATCGAACAGACCGAGCCAGGCAAGGGCGGCGAAATCCAGATCACCGACGCCCTGATGAAGCAAGCCCAGAACGGCTGCGTCATGGCCTACAAGTTCAAAGGCAAGCGTTTCGACTGCGGTGGCGCTGAAGGCTACATCGAGGCGACCAACTTCTGCTTCGAGAACTTCTACAAGACTGGCAAGGCTTACTAAGAGCGCTTGATTGTCTGTACGAAAAGCCACCTTCGGGTGGCTTTTTCTTTTTCTGCCCCGATATAAATGTCAGCGCTTGCCCAATAACCGTCTGCGGGTATGCTGATCGCCTGCCGAGGAGATAGAAATGGCCTACGATTTTGACCTTTATGTGATTGGTGCCGGTTCCGGCGGTGTGCGGGCTGCGCGGTTTGCGGCCGGTTTTGGCGCGAAAGTGGCGGTGGCCGAGAGCCGTTATCTGGGCGGTACCTGCGTCAATGTTGGCTGCGTGCCGAAAAAGCTGTTGGTGTACGGCGCGCATTTTGCCGAAGATTTTGAGCAGGCATCCGGTTTCGGCTGGAGCCTGGGCGAAGCGAATTTCGATTGGCCGACGCTGATTGCCAACAAGGATCGCGAGATCAATCGCCTCAATGGCATCTATCGCAACCTGTTGGTCAATAGCGGCGTGACCTTGCATGAGGCGCACGCGAAGATCACTGGCCCGCACGAGGTTGAGGTGAATGGCGAGCGCTTCACTGCGAAAAACATTCTGATTGCCACCGGTGGCTGGCCGCAGATTCCGCAGATTCCGGGGCACGAACATGCGATCGGTTCGAACGAAGCGTTTTTCCTGAAAGAACTGCCCAAGCGCGTATTGGTCGTGGGTGGTGGTTACATCGCGGTCGAATTCGCCGGGATCTTCCATGGTTTGGGGGCGAACGCCACGCTGCTGTATCGCGGTGATTTGTTCTTGCGTGGTTTCGATGGTTCGGTGCGCAAGCATTTGCAGGAAGAGCTGACCCAACGTGGCCTGGATCTGCAGTTCAACGCCGACATTGCGCGTATCGACAAGCAGGCCGATGGCAGTCTGAAAGCCACGCTCAAGGATGGTCGCGTGCTGGAAGCGGATTGCATCTTCTATGCGACCGGTCGCCGTCCGATGCTGGACAATCTGGGGCTGGAAAACACCGATGTGCAACTCACCGACAAGGGCTTCATCAAAGTCGACGAGCAATACCAGACCAGCGAGCCATCGATTCTGGCGCTGGGCGATGTGATCGGTCGCGTGCAATTGACTCCGGTGGCACTCGCCGAAGGCATGGCGGTGGCACGACGCTTGTTCAAGCCGGAGCAATATCGTCCGGTGGATTACAAGATGATCCCGACTGCAGTGTTCAGCCTGCCGAACATCGGCACCGTTGGCTTGACCGAAGAAGAAGCGCGCGAAGCCGGCCACGACGTGGTGATCTTCGAAAGTCGCTTCCGGCCGATGAAGTTGACCTTGACCGAGTGTCAGGAAAAAACCCTGATGAAGCTGGTGGTCGATGGCAAGACCGATAAAGTCCTCGGTTGCCACATGGTCGGTCCGGATGCCGGCGAAATCGTCCAGGGCCTGGCGATCGCGCTGAAGGCTGGCGCGACCAAGCGTGACTTCGACGACACAATCGGGGTGCACCCGACGGCCGCCGAAGAGTTTGTCACCATGCGTACACCGGTCGGCGCTTAAGCGTCTTTCGGTTTGGCTGAGTCTGGCGCTGCCGCCACGGTAGCTGCCAGACGCTGGCTTTCTTCCAGGCTCGCCTGTGTGTTGCTCAATTCCTTTTTCAGTGACTGATTCAGCAGCGTTTGCTCGTCGACGCTCTGTTTGAGTGTCTGGCTTTCCAGTGCTGCCACACGCAAACGTTCCTGGAGGAGGGTGCGTTCGCTATCGACACGGGCCGCTTGTTCAAGCAGTTGATCCTGACGTTGATTGCTGTGCTTGAGCTGGTCCTGCATCAGGCTCAGTTCGCGCTGGGTGCCACGGTTTTCCGTGAGCAGGCGCTCGTTGTCGCGGTGCAGTTGCGTGACCTCGTCCTGACGTACCAGCGCACTTTGTTGCGCTTGGCGCAGTTCTGCCTGCAATTGTTGAACCTGGCCTTCGTGGCGGCTTTGTTCCTGCTCGCGCTGCTCCTTGGTCGCGTTGCGGTAATGCTCCAGCGCATCGCGGGCATGCAGGTGCTTTTCTTCCAGCGAGCGGATCTGCTCGTCCTTGTCCTGCAAGCGCAATTCAAAGTCCGCCAATGCCTGATTCAGACCGGCATTGCGGGTCTGTTCGGTCTGCAGCATCGAACGGGTGTTGCTCAGTGCTTCGGATTCACGCTCAAGGGCGGCGCCTTGAATGTCGTGCTCGTGTTCGAGCTTTTCCAGGGCCTGACGAGTTTGTTTCAGCTCCGACTCCAGCGCTTGGCGCTGTTCCTCAAACTCCTCGCGAGCTTGCTCGATCGGCTCTTGCGCCTGTTCTTTGAGGCGTTGGGCGAGGCGAGAGATGAGGGCGGTCAATTCATCGTCGATGGGTTCAGCCGAGGCTTCAATGGGCTGAGCGCCGTCATCCAGCTCTTTCAGATAGCGATGGATCGTGGTTTTCGAGCCGGTATTGCCCATTTCAATGCGTACTGCATCGATGCTCGGGTGTTCGCCACGGGCGAGGATCGCGGTGCGCGCGATCTGCACCAGGGCTTTGGTAATGCCGCCACGGGCCATGTGAACTCCTACGTTTACGTACTGTGGTACATGCCACTAAAGTACGCAGTGTACCATGCTGAAAATAAAGTTAAATCGTTGATATAAAAGACACGGGATATACTGGTATTACCCAGTGTCAGACGGCAAAATGCGTTTCTGCACCCTTGAATCAGTACGCCAGCGAGAAAACTGCCCATGAGCGATCTGGATCGCTATCTGCAAGCCGCCACCCGTGACAACACCCGCCGCAGTTATCGCGCAGCCATCGAGCATTTCGAAGTGAAGTGGGGCGGTTTCCTGCCGGCGACGGCCGATAGCGTCGCGAGGTATCTGGTTGCCCATGCAGGAGAGCTTTCAATCAATACGTTGAAGTTGCGTCTGTCGGCGTTGGCGCAGTGGCACAACAGCCAAGGGTTTGCCGATCCGACCAAGGCGCCGGTGGTGCGCAAGGTGTTCAAAGGCATTCGCGCCTTGCATCCCGCACAGGAGAAACAGGCCGAGCCGTTGCAGTTGCAGGATCTGCAGCGCGTGATTGACTGGCTTGAGCATGAAGTGCAAACCGCCAGAGAGCAGCAGGACCGCCCGTTATTGCTCAAGGCTTACCGTGATCGCGCACTGATTCTTCTGGGATTCTGGCGCGGCTTTCGCAGCGATGAGTTGTGCCGCCTGCAAATCGAGCACGTGCAGGCACACGCCGGCAAAGGAATCACTCTGTATTTGCCGCGCAGCAAGGGTGATCGGGAAAACCTCGGCCAAACGTATCAAGCCCCGGCACTGCTCAAGCTCTGCCCGGTGCAGGCTTACATTGACTGGATCACCGAGGCGGCGCTGGTGCGCGGACCGGTTTTTCGCAGTATCGACCGCTGGGGCAATCTCAACGAGGAAGGGCTGCACGCCAACAGCATCATTCCTCTGCTGCGCCAGGCGTTGCAGCGCGCCGGCATTCCTGCCGAAAACTACACCAGCCATTCGCTGCGCCGCGGCTTTGCAACCTGGGCTCATCAAAGTGGCTGGGATCTGAAATCGTTGATGAGTTACGTCGGCTGGAAGGACATGAAGTCAGCCATGCGCTATGTTGAGGCCAGCCCCTTTCAAGGGATGGCTCGGATTACGGATAAACCGGCTTCGTCGTAGATATCGTTTTCTTCTATTAATACAGTCAGCTAATAGCGAAAACAAATCAGCAGCATCAGGTTTGCCAATGAGCCATCCGTCGAGTGAGTGGGTAGGATTCACCCCATCAACTTCATAACCACTGACGGAGAGTCATCAATGCCTATCATCAACAGCCAAGTAAAACCGTTCAAAGCTACCGCGTTCAAAAACGGCGACTTCGTTCAAGTCTCGGACGCTGACCTGAAAGGCAAGTGGTCGGTCGTGTTCTTCTACCCAGCCGACTTCACCTTCGTTTGCCCAACCGAACTGGAAGACCTGGCTGACAACTACGCTGCCTTCCAGAAACTGGGCGTAGAGATCTACAGCGTTTCCACCGACACCCACTTTGCCCACGCTGCCTGGCACAACACTTCGCCAGCCATCGGCAAAATCGAATACACCATGATCGGCGACCCGACCCACGCCATCTCCCGCAACTTCGATGTGCTGATCGAAGAAGTTGGTCTGGCTGACCGTGGCACTTTCGTGATCAACCCTGAAGGCCAGATCAAAATCGTTGAACTGAACGATGGCGGCGTTGGCCGTGACGCTTCCGAGCTGCTGCGCAAGATCAAGGCCGCTCAGTACGTTGCTGCTCACCCAGGCGAAGTTTGCCCAGCCAAGTGGAAAGAAGGCGAGGCCACTCTGGCTCCGTCGCTGGACCTGGTCGGCAAGATCTAAGTCTGTGACACGCAACTCAGGGCGGTACTCCGCACCTACTTAAGTACGCTGCACCGCCCAATAAAAACGCCCGGGCGAGATTCGCTCGGGCGTTTTTTTTCGCCTCAAATTTATTCAGGAGATCGCCCGTATGTTGGACGCCAATCTTAAAGCCCAGTTGAAATCGTACCTGGAACGGGTCACCCAGCCGATCGAGATCGTTGCATCCCTCGACGACGGTGCGAAATCCCGTGAAATGCTGGAACTGCTGAAAGACGTTGCCAGTCTTTCGAGCCAAATTACCCTGATCGACAGCGGTGACGATGCCCGCAAACCATCGTTCTCGATCAATCGCCCCGGTGCTGACATCAGCCTGCGTTTCGCAGGGATCCCGATGGGCCACGAGTTCACTTCGCTGGTGCTGGCCCTGCTGCAGGTCGGTGGCCATCCTTCGAAGGCCACCGTTGAAGTGATCGAGCAGATACGCTCGCTCAAAGGCGAGTTCAGCTTCGAGACTTACTTCTCGCTGTCCTGCCAAAACTGCCCGGACGTGGTCCAGGCACTGAACCTGATGGCCGTGCTCAATCCGAACATCCGCCACGTCGCCATCGACGGTGCGCTGTTCCAGGACGAAGTCAACGATCGCAAGATCATGGCCGTGCCGAGCATCTACCTCAACGGTGAAAACTTCGGCCAGGGCCGCATGGGCCTGGAAGAGATCCTCGCCAAACTCGACACCGGCGCCATCGAGCGTCAGGCCGAGAAAATCAGCGCCAAGCAAGCCTTTGACGTGCTGGTCGTCGGTGGTGGCCCGGCTGGTGCTTCGGCAGCCATCTACGCTGCTCGTAAAGGCATCCGCACTGGCGTTGCAGCCGAGCGCTTTGGCGGTCAGGTGCTGGACACCATGGCCATCGAGAACTTCATTTCCGTGCAGGAAACCGAAGGCCCGAAACTGGCCACCGCGCTGGAAGAACACGTCAAACAGTACGACGTCGACATCATGAACCTGCAGCGCGCCGACAAGCTGATCCCCGGCAAGAATGGCGAGCTGCACGAAGTCCACTTCGCCAGTGGCGCGACCCTCAAAGCCAAGAGTGTGATTCTGGCGACCGGTGCGCGCTGGCGTGAAATGAACGTGCCGGGCGAGCAGGAATACCGCAACAAAGGCGTGGCGTACTGCCCGCACTGCGACGGTCCATTGTTCAAAGGCAAGCGTGTGGCGGTGATCGGCGGCGGTAACTCCGGCGTTGAAGCGGCCATCGACCTGGCCGGTATTGTCTCCCACGTAACGCTGCTGGAGTTCGACGTGCAGTTGCGTGCCGACGCCGTGTTGCAGCGCAAGTTGCACAGTCTGCCGAACGTAACGGTGATCACCAGTGCGCAAACCACTGAGGTCACTGGCAACGGTGAGAAGGTCAACGGCCTGCGCTACAAGGATCGCAACACTGACGAGCTGCGCACTGTCGAGCTGGAAGGGATCTTTGTGCAGATCGGTCTGCTGCCGAACACCGACTGGCTCAAAGGCACCATCGAGCTGTCACCGCGTGGCGAGATCATTGTCGACAACCGTGGTGAGACGTCGATCCCGGGGATCTTCGCTGCGGGTGACGTGACCACCGTGCCGTACAAGCAGATCGTGATCGCGGTGGGCGAGGGCGCCAAGGCTTCGCTGAGTGCTTTCGATCACTTGATCCGCACTTCGGCGCCGGCGTAACCGTAGGGCCATAAATGAAAAAACCCGTGAGCGATCACGGGTTTTTTTATACCTGAGACAAATCCAAATGTAGGAGCGAGCCTGCTCGCGAAAGCGGTGTGTCATTCAACGATCATGTTGGCTGACCGGACGCCTTCGCGAGCAGGCTCACTCCTACAGGGGGATTGTGCTGTCAGTTACAACGGCGTTGGCTGAATGATCTCGACCCAATAACCATCCGGATCCTTGATGAACGCCAGGCTCTTCATGCGGCCATCGGTCAGGCGCTTCTGGAAGTCGCAGCCCAACTCTTCAAAGCGCGCGCAAGCGGCAACGATATCCGGCACCGAGATGCAGATGTGGCCGAAACCACGCGGATCAGTGTTGCCATTGTGATAGGCAAAATCAGCATCGTTTTCGGTGCCGTGGTTATGCGTCAGCTCCAGAATGCCTGGAATCGATTTCATCCATTCGGTGCGGGCAGCGGCGTCGGCCGGGATCTGCGCCTTGTCGACCAGGGCGAGGAAGTACAGGCTGAATTCGGCTTCCGGGAAATCGCGCTTTTCAACCAGCGAGAAGCCCAGTACGCGGGTGTAGAAATCCAGGGACTTGGTGATGTCCTTCACGCGCAGCATGGTGTGGTTGAAAACGAAATTGCGGGTTGCGCTGTCTGGGGTGGCGGTAACGCCGGGGAAAGTGTTCAGTTCGTGCAGGCTCATGGGCCCTCCAATAACTATGGGCGAGTGAATGGACGCAATGATACGCATGCCTGCCGGCATCGCCAAATGAAAGGGCGGGCTTGCCCTGCGCCCGGGCGGGGCTCAGACTTTATGGCTCAATCCGCGAGTGTGTCCGGCAATGATCCGACTGTGCAAAACCCTGTTAGTTTTCTTTGGTTTGTCTCTTGTCTCGGCTACGGTGCTGGCCGATGCGCCGAGCATCACCTGGCCCGCCGGTTGGGAAGTCGAGGCATTGCCTGATACTACTGCGCAAGTTTCCAGGCAGCGCGCGGTCAAGAACGATGCCGATGGCAATCAGGTCATGGTGATGGAGCTGACCATGACTCAGGTCGAAAGTGATCATCAGGTCAACTTGCAAGGCGTGCTGCTGGAGATGCGTAAATCGGTCCAGAAGGACTTTTTTCAGGGCGGCTATCAAAGTGTCTGCAACAAGGTGCATCCGGCGACCCTCGGTTCATTGCCCGCGCTAGAGACGACTTGCACGGTGACCGAAAATGGCCGGCACGTGTTATCGCAAACGCTCGTCGCGGCAGTCGAAGCGGATAAGGCTTATGTTCTTTCCTATGCCGGTCAGGCCGAGATTTATAAGGCAAGCGCCGACGAAATAACGGCGGCTAGAAACAGCTTGAAACTTTAAACGTCTGTTCTCTTCGCAGCCCGGTTAGATACCCGAAGGGATTAAGCACAAAGTTAAAGGTTGGCCTTCGCTCGCAACAGGATGCAGCAAAATGTTTAGGTTTCTGGCTCAGTGACGTTACAGAGAAATCGCAACTTGCTCGATGAAATTCATTTCATTTGTTAGATATTGTCAATAAAAAAGCCCTGCATCGTGCAGGGCTTCATGTTGGCGAGGGATTAACCGCGCAACCAGGAATCAACGGTAGCGGCACCGTATTGTTCCTTCCAGGCCTTCAGGCCGCGGTGGTTGCCGCCCTTGGTCTCGATCAGTTCGCCGGTATGCGGGTTCTGATAGACCTTGACCACGCGAGCGCGGCGGGTTTTAGGCGCTGCAGACGCTTGCAGAGCGGATTTTGTCGGGTTCGGATCGAGAATGGCGATGATGTCTTTCAGGCCTTTGCCGTAGTGTTTCATCAGCCCCTGGAGCTTTTCTTCGAATTCGATTTCTTTCTTGAGCCCGGCATCGTTCTTCAGCGATTCCAGCTGCTTGAGCTGTTCCTGAAGGGCCTTTTCAGCTGCACGAAATTCAGCGAGTCTGGACAATATCTTTACTCCAATAGTGTATTTGGCTGATACCAACCGCAAACAAAGCTATAAGCCAAGAGCCTTGTAGCGACTCGGTGATAATTGGCTCACCTGCCAATCTTTGCGCAGGCAAGAAAAATTGTAGTTGTTAATGCGTCTGGAGTAAATCCTGATGTTGTCTTCATGTAACAGCAGTGGTCTTTTGTATCAATTTGGTGCGTCTTGTCAGCCGGTCTGCGCTTTATCCCTTTTAGTTAATGGTGACTTAATGCACTAATGAAGTCTGCTGCCGGCATGGGTTTGCCGTACAGATAGCCCTGCAGAAAGTTAACGTTATGCGCGGTCAGATAATCGGCCTGCGCCTGAGTTTCGACACCTTCGGCAACAATGCCCAGATCAAGCTTGGCCGAGAGTTCGATGATGGTGTCGAGAATATGCCGTGAGAGCGCATCGATGCCGATCATGGCGACGAAACTCTGATCGATCTTGAGGAAGTCCACATTGAATTTGCGCAAGTAACCCAGGCTCGAATGCCCGGTGCCGAAGTCGTCGATGGCGATCTTCACACCCAGGGCGTGCAGTTGCTCAAACAATTGTCGCGTGGTGTCGGTCGGCTCGATCAGCTCGCGCTCGGTCAACTCCAGCACCAGGTTGACGCTGCCGGGCGCGAAGGCAGTGAGAAACTCCCGGCAGTCCTTCACCAACGCCAGGTCCTGACAATGGCTGGCGGTGATGTTGATGCCGATGTGAAAGGGCGTAGTGAAGCTCGATGATTGAGGTCCGAGCAACGCTGCGGTCTGCCGCATCAAGGCGCGGGTCATCGGCACGATCAATCCCGAATGTTCGGCAAACGGAATAAACAGATCCGGGCGCACCAGCCCCTCTTTGGGATGATTCCAGCGCATCAGTACCTCGGCGCCCGACCATTGCTTAGTGTCGCCGTGAACCACTGGCTGGAAATAGGGAATGAACTCGCCGGCCTCCAGCGCGCGGAGCATTTCATGGCTCGGCGAGGTGGAACGCTTCTGCAAGACATGACCGATCGCGCCTGAAATCACTCCAAAAAAAATCAACAGGCTGAGCAATGGCGGGTATTCGTCGGCCATAAAGCGCCAGGTCTCACCCTTGGGAAATCCCGCCGACACACTGAACGCATAGCGCGACGAATTGAGCACGCTCTGCGCGACTGGCAGTGCGGGGAGGGCACCCTGATGAACTTTGCCATCGGCGGACAGCCAGTTGTCGCCTACTTGCAGTAATAGCAGCGTCTGCCGGCCGATCAAACGCAATATGTTGCTCAGGTGATAGCCGTCCAGCGTCGTCAGTGCACCGCCGCGACCTTCACTGAGTCGATACACCAGCAGCGCGGTATTGGGCGTGACCGGATTGCCGTTCATCAACCACAACTTGCCCTGGTTGTAGTCACCCGCGTTAACGGCTTCCTTATAGTCGCCGAACAACGAGCTGCAATAGAGGTTGTCGTCCCACACCAGATTGGTCGAGCGCACGAAAGGGCGGCGAGTTACTTGCTCGCGCAGCGCCAATTTGACGTCTTCACACGATTGTCCGGCCAGCGGCAGCAACTCCCGGGCGGCCTGCGCGGTGTTGTCGAGCATCAACTCGAACTGGCGCAACGCTTCTTCGGCGGTCAGCTGCGAACTCTGCTGGAGCGTGCGCTCGGCCTGCATGTAAAGAATCACGCTGCCCAGCAACACCGGAAGCAGGCCGCTGAGCAGTGTTACGGTGATGCGGGCGCTGCGCTTGCGGCGGGGTCTGACGGTTAACGGCATGGGCGCATCCTGTCGCAAAAAAATGAGAACTCTCGAATGCCGACCGGGCAGTGGCGCATCGGGGGAAAACGGTTCAGCCAATGGGATGATAGATGGCCGATAACACTTGCGCCGCTCAGCGCTGGTTCATCCGTGTAGCCATATCAATAAAGGCCAGTGTTGCGGGTGAGGCCTGACGTTGGTCGAGGACGGCAAGGCCGATCTGACGTTTAACGCTTGGCGACAGCGGTATTGCTACGTAGCCGCAATGTGGCGAGTCCGGTAGCGAACCTTCTGCGACCACCGTGATAGCGTCGCCCCGGCTGACCGTGTCGAGCGTGCTGAGCAATTGCGAGCAGCGATAGCGAATATTCGGTGTCAGGCGTGCCGCGTTGAACAATCGTGATACCAGCTCTGACGACCCGGCCTCGGTCAAGATGAACGGATCGGTGCAAAGCTCTTTCAGGCTCAACTCGGTTCGCGTGGCCAAGGGATGGGCGATAGGGAGGAGGGCAACCATTTGATCTTCGATCAACGCAAAGGTATCGAAACGCTCTTCGGGCAGCACCACGAAACCGACGTCGATACGGCGCTCTTCCAGCCACTGCATGACTTGCCGGTCCGGGCCTTCATCCACGTGTACTTCGATGCCCGGATGGGCTTCGCGATAACGCCGCAGGATCTCTGGCAGTAACTTGATCGATGAGGTCGGGCCGAATGAGCCGATACGCAACGTACCGCTTTTCATGCCTCGGGCATCGGCGGCCTCCTGGCGCAGGGTATTGGCCAGTCCGAGCATCGCCCGGGCGCGCAGCAATAATTGCTCACCAATATCACTGAGCTCTACCTGTGACTGATGCCGGCGCAGCAGTTCGACGCCGAGTTCCTGCTCCAGCGATTTCATCGCATGGGACACCGCCGACTGTGAAATTCCCAGGCGATGGGCCGCGAGGGTAAAACCACGAAGCTCGGCGACCAGCGAGAATATCTCCAGCTGCGTGAGGGTCATGAGTAATTGCTCATTTTACGATGATGAAGAATGAGATGAATGATAACGCCATCCTCAAGCGATTTGGTTTGGAGTGTCATGCGTAACGTAGAGCAAACCTGTACAACCCCATCCGACATGCCGGTCTATCTGGTGCTGGCGGTCGTGACCATGATCTGGGGCGGGACATTCGTCGCCGGGCGATTTCTGGCCGGCGGCCTCAGCCCGGTTTTTGCCGCCAGTCTGCGTTTCTTGCTGGCCAGTGCCGCGCTGCTGGGTTTCTTGTGGATCATGCGGATTCCGTTGGCGCGCCCCACGCTACGGCAATGGCTGCAACTGACACTGCTGGGCTTCTGTGGCATCTTTTTCTACAACCTGTGCTTCTTTTATGGCTTGCAGTACATCAACGCTTCGCGAGCCTCGTTGATTGTCGCGTTGAACCCGGCGATGATCGGCCTCGCATCCTGGGCATTGTTCAAGGAACGCCTGGGACGCGTGAAAGTCGCGGGTATTGCGATCTGCATCCTCGGCGCCGGTTTGGTGATTGTCAGTCGCAATCCGCAACTGCTGGCCACAACGCCCGACGCGTGGATCGGCGATCTGTTGATTCTGGGGTGCGTTTTTGGCTGGGGTGTTTACTCGCTGTTTTCCCGCAGTCTCAACCAGACGCTGGGCTCGGTGCAGACCGTGACGTATTCGATCCTTATCGGCACGTTGATGCTCTGGACGCTGGCAGCGCTGCGCGGCGAAGTCAGTTGGACCGCCCTGACAGAACTCGGCACGCCGCAGTGGTCGAGCCTGATCTACCTCGGTGTTTTCGGCTCGGCGCTGGCTTACATCGGCTACTACGAGGGCATCCGCAAAATCGGTGTAACACGTTCAGGCGTGTTCATCGCCCTGAATCCATTGACCGCCGTGATCTTCGGCGCACTGCTGCTCGGTGAGCAATTGACGCTGGCCATGTGCCTGGGCGGGGTGTTGATCCTGGCGGGCATCTACCTGTGCAACAAACCCCTTGCACCCTCGCCAGAAAAGCGGATTTTATAGAGAGAGCAGACAAGCCTATTTACGCTGTGTAGAATCGGGTTACGCATACAATAATAATCGTCTTCTGGCAGCAGAAGCCTCGCCCGCTAGAGCCTTGGGTCGACAATGAAGATATTCGGGTTTCAACTGATCTACGGTGACTTCCTCGCCCGCAGTGTGCGTGGCATCTCCTGCGCGCCACCCTTCGGTCTCAGCATTTACTGACAAATAACCCTGGTTAATTGATAAGAAATGATGAGGCGCCACCATGGCAGATTTATACGAAAACCCAATGGGCCTGATGGGCTTTGAATTCATCGAGCTCGCTTCGCCGGTCCCTGGCACCCTGGAGCCGATCTTCGAGATCATGGGCTTCACCAAAGTCGCGACCCACCGCTCCAAGAACGTGCACCTGTACCGTCAGGGCGCGATCAACCTGATCCTCAACAATGAACCGAACAGCGTTGCTTCGTACTTCGCGGCTGAGCACGGCCCGTCGGTGTGCGGCATGGCGTTCCGGGTCAAGGATTCGCAAAAGGCCTACAACCGCGCACTGGAACTCGGCGCTCAGCCGATTCACATCGAAACCGGCCCGATGGAATTGAATCTGCCGGCGATCAAAGGCATCGGCGGCGCGCCGCTGTACCTGATCGACCGTTTCGGCGAAGGCAGCTCGATCTATGACATCGACTTCGTGTTTATCGAAGGCGTTGACCGCAACCCGGTCGGTGCCGGCCTGAAGATCATCGACCACCTGACGCACAACGTGTATCGCGGTCGCATGGCCTACTGGGCGAACTTCTACGAGAAGCTGTTCAACTTCCGCGAAATCCGTTATTTCGACATCAAGGGCGAGTACACCGGCCTGACCTCGAAAGCGATGACCGCACCGGACGGCATGATCCGCATCCCGCTGAACGAAGAGTCGTCCAAGGGCGCCGGGCAGATCGAAGAGTTTCTGATGCAGTTCAACGGCGAGGGCATTCAGCACGTTGCGTTCCTCACTGATGACCTGATCAAGACCTGGGATCAACTGAAGAAGATCGGCATGCGCTTCATGACCGCGCCGCCGGACACCTACTACGAAATGCTCGAAGGCCGCCTGCCGAACCATGGCGAGCCGGTTGATCAACTGCAGTCGCGCGGCATCCTGCTCGATGGTGCGTCGGAGCAGGGCGACAGACGTCTGCTGCTACAGATCTTCTCGGAAACCCTGATGGGCCCGGTGTTCTTCGAATTCATTCAGCGCAAAGGCGATGATGGTTTCGGCGAGGGCAACTTCAAGGCACTGTTCGAGTCGATCGAGCGTGACCAGGTGCGCCGTGGTGTACTGACCGCCGAGTAAACAAAAAAGCCTGGCTTCGGCCAGGCTTTTCAGATCAAAAGATCGTCCGAAGGCGCGGGCCGCGATCGGACGATCTTTTTGCTTTTAAGGCCGTCGCTGGCGCATCAAATGTTTAAACCCTTCAAACACCAACACCACAACCGCCAGCCAGATCGGAATGTAGGTCAGCCATTCTCCTGACTTGATGCTCTCACCGAGCAACAACGCCACACCGAGCAGCAACACCGGCTCAACGTAACTCAACAAACCAAACAGGCTGAACGGCAGCAAACGGCTGGCAATGATGTAAACCACCAATGCCGAAGCGCTGATCAAGCCGAGTAATGGAATCAGCCACAACAGCCCCGGGTATTGATCGAACACGCCAAAACCCTGATCACCGCCGTGCACGAACCAGTAAGCCACCGGCAACATCAAGGTCATGTCGACCCACAGGCCGCCGAGATTGTCAGTCTTCAGGTATTTGCGCAGCACGAAATAGAGCGGATAGCCGATCACCACCACCAGGGTCGCCCAGGAAAATCCACCGACCTGATACAACTCGTTCAACACGCCCAGGCTTGCGAAAAACACGGCGATCTTTTGCAGGTAAGACAGGCTTTCGCCGTAGGCAATCCGACCGGTCAGCACCATGGCCAGTGGCAACAGGAAGTAGCCCAGCGACACATCGAGGCTGTAACCGTTGAGCGGCGCCCACATGAACAGCCACAACTGCACGCCGAGCAAAGCTGCCGAGACGATCAGTCCGGCGATCAATTTCGGCTTCGCCGCCATCAGGCGCACCAGCTCCAGCACCCGCCGCCATTCACCGGATACCAGCATGAACACGGTCATGCACGGCACCGTCAGCAGCATCCGCCAGCCAAAGATTTCCATGCCACTCAACGGGGTGAGCAACGAGGTGTAGTAATACATGACGGCAAACAGCACCGAGGCTGAAACCGATAAAGCGATACCTTTAGACAAACTGTCCTCGCGGGTGGGTGATCAAACGGGGCGCGAAGGATACGTGGTTTTTGTGCTGAATAATGGCCGGATGGCCATTATTTTCAACACTCCTTCCACCCTGTAGGAGTTGCCGCAGGCTGCGATCTTTTGATCTTGATCCGAAAAAAAATCAAAAGATCGCAGCCTGCGGCAGCTCCTACAGTAATCGGGTCAGGCCTGATGCGGTTTACGGCCCGACACAAAATGGCTCACATCGTTGAACCCTGGTGTCGAGGCATGCCCCGGCGTGACCAGCGAATCAATAAACGCCTCGTCCTCCGCCGTGATCTTCACTGCCTGCGCCTTGGTGTACGCGTCCCACTGGGCCTCGGTGCGCGGCCCGACAATCGCCGAAGTCACTGCGCTGTTGTTCAGCACCCAGGCAATCGCAAACTCGACAATGCCAACACCGCGTCCCTCGGTGTATTGCTGGATCTGCTGGGCGATGCGCAGCGATTCCACCCGCCATTCGGTTTCCAGAATGCGCTTGTCCTGACGCCCGGCGCGGCTGTTGGCGTCCGGAGTCACGTCCGGTGCGTACTTGCCACTCAGCACGCCACGGGCCAGCGGGCTGTAAGGCACGACGCCCAGACCATAAGTCTGCGCAGCGGTGATCTGTTCGGTCTCGGCCTGACGGTTGACGATGTTGTACAACGGCTGGCTGATCACCGGGCGATCGACACCCAGTTGGTCAGCAATGCGAATCACCTCGGCAATCCGCCAGCCGCGATAGTTCGACAGACCCCAATAACGAATCTTGCCCTGACGGATCAGGTCACCAATTGCCGACACCGTGACTTCCAGCGGCGTGTTGTGGTCTTCGCGGTGCAGGTAATAGATGTCGAGATAGTCGGTGCCCAGACGGGTCAGACTGGCATCGAGGCCATTGAAGATGTGTTTGCGGCTCAAACCGCTGCGGTTCGGCACACCGTCTACCGGGCCGAAACCGACCTTGGTTGCCAGCACCCACTCGTGACGATTACCGGCAATCGCTTCGCCGACGATCTCTTCAGAACGGCCATTGGTGTAAACGTCAGCGGTGTCGATGAAGTTGATGCCCTGATCCCAGGCCTTGTCGATGATGCGCAGCGATTCCTCGGTGCTGGTCTGTTCGCCAAACATCATCGTGCCGAGCGTCAGGGTGGACACCTGCAACCCCGAGTGACCCAGTGTGCGATAGCTCATGCCGAAATCCTTTTGCCTGTGGGAAAACCTTAATCAAATACCAGAAGCGTCCGACGCGGCAAAGTGAATTATCGGCTCCACGCCTGGGAGCGCTCCTGCAAAAACGCCTGCAACACCTTGACCCGCTCCGAGACTTGCACCCGATGCGGGCAAAACAGGTTGAACGGCGCGCTCTCACCTTGCCAATCATCAAACAGCGTCACCAGACGTCCGCTGCGGACATCTTCGACGACGTCGAGCCAAGCCTTGTAGGCGATGCCATGGCCGGCCAGCGCCCAGCGGCGAGCAACCTCGCCATCGTCGCTGAGATAGTCGCCGCGAACTTCGATTTCCAGCGTTTCGTCACCGCGACTGAAGCGCCAGGTGTTGTAGGGCCGACCGTTGCGCAAATAGAGCAGGGCACTGTGTTCGCTCAATTCGGCGGGATGGAGTGGCGTGCCACGCCGTGCCAGATAGTCCGCGCTGGCGCAGGCGACTCGGCGGTGTTGCGGCAGAATCGGCAATGCCACCAGCGTTGAATCGCTCGGCACACCGAAGCGCAGTGCCACGTCCACGGTCTCGCGAAACAAGTCCGAATGGCGGTCGTTGAGGAGCAATTGCAGCTGGATGTTCGGGTGTTCGCGCTTGAACTCGTCGAGCCACGGCAGCAATACATTGCGCCCGAAATCCGACGGTGCCGCCAGTTGCAGCACACCGCTCAGGCCTTCGGTCTGCTGCTTGAGCGTCTGCTCACCTTCGGCCAGCGTCGCCAGGGCCAGGCGCACGCTTTCCAGATAGCGCCGACCTTCTTCGGTCAAACGCATGCTGCGAGTGGAGCGGGCGAGCAGACGGATGCCGAGTCGGGTTTCCAGACGCTTCAAGGCAATGCTGGCAGCGGCCGGCGTCAGTTCCAAAGCGCGGGCAGCGGCGGAAATGCTCCCGGAATCGGCCACGCGGACGAAGATCTCCAGATCGAGAATCGAGCTCATTGATAAAAATCCTTTAAAGATCTTTGCGTTTTAGCGGGATTTTTCCGTGATTGGCAAGTGTCGATACTTCAATCAACGAATCACCACAGGAGATACGCATGACCTGGACATTCGATCATCTGGCGTTTAACAGCGCTGACGGCGAGACGTTGCAGGAAAACTTCGCGGCGTTGCTCGGACTGACTCGGGGTCGCCGACCGCCGTTTCCGTTTCCCGGACGCTGGCTGTATCAGGATGCGCACGCGCTGGTGCATGTGATCGAGCAGCCGACGTTCGAAGAGACCGCACTGAGCCACATCGCGTTTCGCACCGATACGCCGGCAGAAACCGTGTTGCAGCGAGTGCGTGACAGTGGATTACCGTATCAGTTGGCGCAGGTGCCGGGGGAGGGGATCTGGCAGATTTTCGTGCAGATGCCGGGTGGGCTGGTGCTTGAACTGGATGCGTTGGCTTAAAAACAAAAGATCGCAGCCTGCGGCAGCTCCTACAAGGGTTTACGTCTATCCCGTGTAGGAGCTGCCGCAGGCTGCGATCTTTTGATCTTGTCTGAATCAGGCCCGCAACGTCCGCGTCATGCGCAGCGCCAGCAAGCTCCCGCCGACAATCACCCCGGCCAGCAGGTACAACGCCGCGTCGGTCGAACCGGTGCTGTCCTTGACCCAACCCACCAGGTACGGGCTGAGGAACCCGGCCATCTGCCCCATCGAGTTGATCAGCGCCAGACCACCGGCGGCAGCGCCTGCGCTCAACATGGCGGTCGGTACCGGCCAGAACATCGGCAGACCGGTCAGCGCGCCCATGGTTGCAATGGTCAGACCCAAGATCGCAATCGCCGGGTTGGCGGCGAAATTCACCGCGATGATCAGGCCGACAGCGCCCATCAGCATCGGCACCACCAGATGCCAGCGGCGCTCTTTGCGCAGATCCGCCGAGCGCCCGACGACCAGCATGAACACCGCCGCCAGCAGATACGGAATGGCGCTCAACCAGCCGATCACCAGGTTATCGCTGAAACCGAGGTTCTTGATGATCGACGGCAGCCAGAAATTGATCGCGTACACGCCACTCTGGATGCAGAAATAAATCAGGCCAAACGCCCAGATCGCCGGGTTCTTGAATACCGCAAGCAGTGAGTCGGAGGTGGTTTTCGGCTTGTTCGCCAAGTCTTCGGCCTGATCGGCTTCCAGTACCGCGCGCTCGTGCGGGGTCAGCCATTTGGCATTGGCGAAGCTGTCGCTGAGCAGGAAATACGCCAGCGCGCCAAGGACAACGGTCGGAATGCCCTGCAGCAGAAACATCCACTGCCAGCCGGCGAGGCCGCCCTGGCCCGCAGCGAAGTGATTGAGAATCCAGCCGGAAAACGGACTGCCGAGTAAACCGGAAACCGGGATCGCCGACATGAACAGTGCCATGATCCGACCACGGCGGAACGTCGGGAACCACTGCGAGAGATACAGCACAACGCCCGGGAAGAATCCGGCTTCGGCCGCCCCGGTAAACAGACGCAGGGTGTAGAACCCGGTCGGTGTGGTGACAAATAACAGGCAGGTCGACAGCGTGCCCCAAGTGATCATCATCACGGCAATCCAGCGCCGTGGACCGAACTTGGTCAACGCCAGGTTGCTCGGTACGCCGCACAGCACGTAGCCGATGAAGAAAATGCCGGCCCCGAGGCCGTATACGGTTTCGCTGAATTTCAGTGCATCGAGCATCTGCAGTTTGGCGAATCCAACGTTGACCCGGTCGAGGTAGTTGAACAGGTAGCAGATGAAGATGAAGGGGATTAAACGCAGGGTGATGCGTTTATAAACGGCGTTTTTATCGTCTTCGATGGTCTGGGTAGCTGCGGCGCTCTGCGACATAGCGGCTCTCTCTTTATTATGATTTTTTGCGATGCAAAGGGTAACGTTGATCGCCCTGAGAGTCTCGGCCACCTTTGGCCGGATTGTCTTTGTGCCTGAGCACAGGGTTTTGCGCCAAGCCCTGTGCGGGTGAACAACCGTCCGTGCCTGTCTATAAGGATTTTCTCCGTTATGTTCGAACTCGATCACGACCTCGCGCAGGACATCGTCGACCGGGCCATGGCCATTTTGCCGTACAACGTCAATGTCATGGACAGCCAGGGGCTGATCCTCGGCAGTGGCGAACCGGAGCGCATCAACACCCGCCACGAAGGCGCGCAACTGGTGCTGGCCAACGGTCGGGTCGTGGAGATCGACGGGCCGACCGCCCTGCACCTGAAAGGCGTGCAACCCGGGATCAACTTGCCGCTGTTGCTCGATCAGCGTTTGATCGGCGTGCTTGGCATCACCGGAGAACCGGAACAACTGCGCACTTACGCCGAGCTGGTGCGGATGACGGCGGAGATGCTGGTTGGCCAGCGCAATCAGCAGGCCGAGCAGCAATGGCGGCGCCAGCGTTGCGATGATTTGTTGGCGTTGCTGTTGAGTGAAGCGGGGGACTCGCCACGCTTGCTCGATGAAGCGCAGCAACTCGGGCTCAAGCCACAAATGACCCGAGTGCCGTATCTGTTCGAGTTGGGCACTGAACACGGGCCGGGGCAAACCGTCGAGGCCCTGAGTGCCTGGCTGAACTCGCGCTTCCCGGACAGTTGGTGCGTGACATCGGCGAAGTCGTCGTTGCTGTGGTGTCGGCCGGCGAGCCTGACCATCGAACATGATCGTCTACTGGAAAAGCTCGATGCGTTGGGCTGGAACATTCTGCGCATCGCCGTGGGCGGGCAGGCGGATGGCCTGGCCGGATTGCGTCGGTGTTATCGACGCGTGGCGGACTTGCTCGCTTATGGCCGCGAGGTGTTACCGCACTCGCGTCTGCTGATCCTCAATCGCTACCGCTTGCCGGTGATGTTGTGGCGTCATCGCAATGATGACGCGCTGGACGAATTGCTCAAACCGTTGCGCAAGGTGATCGCCAAGGATGGCAACGGCCAGTTACTGGCGACGCTACGCAGTTGGTGTGATCACGATGGGCAGAGTCAGGCGTGTGCCGATGCGCTGGGGATTCACCGCAACAGCCTGCGTTACCGGATGGAGCGGATTGCCGAGATCAGTGGAGTGGATCCTTTACGGCTGGAGGGCATGTTGGCCCTCTACCTTGGCGTGCAGTTGTTGCCACAGACTGATCCGAATTAATCGGTTTTCTTTGCTGACGCCATCGCTGGCAAGCCAGCTCCCACAGTTTGCCGGTTCGGCGAAGATCCCTGTGGGAGCTGGCTTGCCAGCGATGAGGCCGGGGGATTCGCCATCCATTCCAGGGCTTTTGTAGAAATGAACAATAAACCCCCGCGCCATTTGTGCAGCGGACAGGCGTCAATGTGCATGCCGACTGGCAGCATGAGGGGCATTCGAACAGGAGAATTCGCATGAAAATCGTCATCGCCCCCGATTCATTCAAGGACAGCCTGAGTGCCCAAGGCGTTGCCGAAGCCATTGCGCTGGGCCTGGCGCAAGTCTGGCCACACGCCACGCTGGTCAAGTGCCCAATGGCCGATGGCGGCGAAGGCACCGTCGAATCGATTCTTGCCGCGTGTGAAGGCGAACTGCGCCGTACCCGCGTGCGCGGCCCATTGGGTGCAGCGGTTGACGCTGCGTGGGGCTGGTTGCCGCACAACCACACGGCAATCATCGAAATGGCCGAGGCCAGCGGTCTGCAACTGGTGCCGCTGGGGCAGCGCGATGCGTGCATCAGCAGCACGTTCGGCACCGGCGAACTGATTCGCGCAGCGGTGGATGCTGGTGCGCAACGGGTGATTCTGGCGATTGGCGGCAGCGCAACCAACGATGGCGGCGCCGGGGCGATGCAGGCGCTGGGAGTGAAATTGCTCGACGCTCAAGGGCAGTCGCTGGTGCCGGGTGGTTTGGCGTTGGCGCAATTGGCACGACTGGACCTGAGCGAACTGGACCCGCGCCTGGCGCAGGTGCGTTTCGACATCGCCGCCGACGTCAACAATCCCCTGTGCGGGCCGCACGGCGCTTCGGCGATTTTCGGTCCGCAGAAAGGTGCGTCGCCCGTTCAGGTTCAACAACTCGATCACGCCCTCGGCCACTTCGCCGAGCTGTGTGCTCAAGCATTGGGCAAAGACGTGCGTGATGAGCCGGGCAGCGGCGCGGCGGGTGGTTTGGGGTTCGCGGCCAAGGCGTTTCTTGGCGCGCAGTTTCAGGCCGGTGTCGAAGTGGTCGCCGAACTGGTCGGCTTGGCCGAGGCCGTCAACGACGCAGATCTGGTGATCACTGGCGAAGGGCGCTTCGATGCCCAGACACTGCGTGGCAAAACCCCGTTCGGCGTCGCACGGATTGCCAAGCAGGCGCAGGTTCCAGTGATCGTGATTGCCGGCACTTTGGGTGAGGGATACCAGGAACTTTATGGTCACGGTATCGATGCCGCATTCGCCGTGACCAGCGGCCCGATGACACTGGAACAGGCCTGCGCCGAAGCGCCACGGTTACTGCGCGAACGCGCCACCGACATCGCCCGCGTCTGGCAACTGGCCAGACACCAGTCCTGAACGGCACCGAGAACCCTGTGGTGAGGGGATTTATCCCCGATCGGCTGCGCAGCAGTCGCCAATCCTGCGTATGCGAAGTGCTTGAAGGATTGTAAGGGGCCGCTTCGCAGCCCAACGGGGATAAATCCCCTCGCCACAGGAGCGGGAGTAGCTTCAAGATGTTTCATTGTCGTAACAGCCTGAAAAATATTTACTCTTGACCCACAACCTTCCTAAAGCCTGGCCGATATAGCTATCAGGCGTGCACAAAACCTTCCAACACAGTGACGCCGGACCGAAGCCCGTCTCACGGGTCAGTGATCACGGCATGGACGCTCGTTGTTTCTACTTTCCGAGAGTCCAACCATGTCCTTGCGTAACCTGAATATCGCGCCCCGTGCCTTCCTCGGTTTTGCCTTTATTGCCCTGCTGGTGATCGTGCTCGGCGTGTTCGCCGTCAATCGCATGTCGATCATCCGCCAGGCTTCCATCGACATGGAGTCGAACCAGATTCCCAGCGTGGCTCAACTCAGCGCGGTGACGGAAAACGTTTTGCGTCTGCGGATCTTGTCCTACCGCACACTGGTCAATCGCGAACCCTCCGACTTGCAGGATACTGTGGGGCGCATTGGCGCGGTGCTCGACAAGTTGCGCGCAGCTCAAGCCAGCTATGCTGCGCTGCCGGCCGGTGGTGAGGAACGTGCTCTATACCAGACCTTCACATCGACGCTGGACAGCTACTTGCAAGCGCAGAACCAGATGATGGACTTGTCGCGTCAGGACAAGCTCGAAGACATGCGCATTCTGATGAACACGCGGATCAAGGACGGTACCGACCAGATGGGCGAGCAGTTGAATAGACTGATCGCCATCAACGCTGCCGATGCGAAAACTGCATCGCTTCAGGCGGGCGATCATTACGACAGCGCCATTACCGGCATCGTCATCGTTGCGGTGGTTGCCGCGCTCGCCACCGTGTTGCTGGCGCTGTTGTTGACGCGCAGCATCGTCACCCCGCTGAACCGTGCGGTTGAGGCGGCGCAAACCATCGCCGATGGCAACCTGACCAAACTTATCGAAATCGACGGCAAGGACGAACCGGCGCGCCTGCTCGCCGCTCTCGCCGCGATGCAGACCAACCTGCGCAAAACCATCGAACAGATCGCCGGTTCCGCCACGCAACTGGGCGCTGCCGCCGAAGAACTCAGCGCGGTGACGGAGGAGGCATCCCGTGGTCTGCAACAGCAGAACAACGAGATCGAACAAGCCGCCACCGCCGTCAACGAGATGACCGCTGCGGTCGAGGAAGTTGCGCGCAACGCCGTGTCGACGTCCGAAGCCTCGAACCAGTCGACCCACGCCGCCCGTGAAGGTCGTGATCAAGTGGTGAAAACCGTCGACGCGATCCAGACCATGACCCACGACGTGCAGAACACCGCGCAGATGATCGAAGGTCTGGCCGCACAAGGTCGCGACATCGGCAAAGTGCTCGACGTGATCCGCGCCATCGCCGAACAGACCAACCTGCTGGCACTCAACGCGGCCATCGAAGCGGCGCGTGCCGGTGAGGCCGGACGCGGTTTTGCCGTGGTCGCGGACGAAGTGCGCGCACTGGCCCATCGCACCGCGCAGTCGACTCAGGAAATCGAAAAAATGGTCGCCGGCATCCAGAACGGCACTGGCGAAGCGGTTTCCTCGATGCAGCAAAGCAATCAGCGCACCCAGTCCACTCTGGAAATGGCCCGCGCTGCCGGCGTTGCCCTGGAGCAGATCACCCAGTCGATCCACCAGATCAACGAACGCAACCTGGTCATTGCCAGCGCTTCGGAAGAGCAGGCGCAAGTCTCGCGTGAAGTCGACCGCAACCTGGTGAACATCCGCGACCTGGCCACGCAATCGGCCGCCGGCGCCAACCAGACCAGCGCCGCGACCCACGAACTGTCGCGTCTGGCGGTGGATTTGAACGCCATGGTGGCGCGTTTTGTGATTTGAGATAGGGTGAAGGCTGGAGACTGCGCAATCAGGAGACGTACATGCGCTATTCAGCCTTGACCCAACGAATCGCCGGGGAGGGAGCAGCGGCCTGGCAGATTCACGACCGAGCGCTGGAGTTGCGCGCCGAGGGTGTCGATATATTGCTGCTGAGCGTGGGCGATCCCGATTTTGATACACCACTGCCGATCGTCCACGGCGCCATCGACAGCCTGCTGGCGGGCGATACGCATTATTCCGAAGTCCGTGGCCGGCTGGCGCTGCGCAAGTTGATTGCCGGTCGTCACCGGCAACGCAGTGGTCAGGCGGTCGACGCCGATCATGTGATTGTCATGCCCGGCGCGCAGTGCGCGGTGTATTCGGTGGCGCAATGCTTGCTGGATCCGGGCGACGAGGTGATCGTCGCCGAGCCGATGTACGTCACGTATGAAGGGGTGTTCGGCGCTTGCGGCGCGACCGTGGTGCCGGTGCCGGTGCGTCCGGAAAACGGCTTTCGCGTCGACCCTGCCGATGTTGCCGCGCGAATCACCCCGAAGACCCGCGCCATGCTGCTCAACAGTCCGAACAACCCTTGTGGCGCGAGCCTGCCGCTGCTGATCTGGCAGGAACTAGCGGCGCTGTGTATTCACCATGACTTGTGGCTGATCAGCGACGAGGTCTACAGCGAACTCCTTTACGAAGGCCGGCACATCAGCCCGGCGAGCCTGCCGGGTATGGCCGAGCGCACGGCGACGATCAACAGCCTGTCGAAATCCCACGCCATGACCGGGTGGCGCATCGGCTGGACAATCGGCCCGAAATCCTTGGCCGAGCATCTGGTCAATCTGTCGCTGAGCATGCTGTTCGGCCTGCCGGATTTTGTCCAGAAAGCCGCGGAAGTCGCGCTGGCCTCGGACCTGCCGGAAGTGTCGCAGATGCGCGAGGAATATCGCCTGCGCCGGGATCTGGTGTGCGAGCGCTTGCGCGGGTGCCCGGGGTTACAGCCGATTCGACCGGATGGCGGGATGTTCGTCATGGTCGATGTGCGCCAGACCGGATTGGGCGCGCAGGCGTTTGCCGAGCGGCTGCTCGAAGGTTATGGCGTGTCAGTGCTCGCCGGAGAGGCGTTCGGGCCGAGTGCGGCGGGGCATATCCGCCTCGGGCTGGTGCTGGATCGAGTGAAGCTCGCGGATGCCTGTGCGCGAATCGCGTTGTGTGCGGCGCAGCTGTTACAGGCGCGCAGTGCCTGATGGTTCAGGATTGCCTGGGCTGGCCTTTTCGCGAGCAGGCTCGCTCCCACATTGGTTTTTGTGGACACTGAAGATCCCGTGTGGGAGCGAGCCTGCTCGCGAAGGCGGCATCACAGCCACCGAATAATTCAACCCTGCCAGGCAGCCCGATTCACCAGATTCAAAGGCTTCTCCCCAGCCAACGCCACCAGCAGATTCTCCACCGCACACCGCGCCATCGCCTCACGCGTTTCATGGGTCGCCGAACCCATATGCGGTGTCGCCACGACATTATCGAGCTGTAACAACGGCGAATCCTGATTCAACGGCTCACGCTCGAACACATCCAGCCCCGCCGCACGAATCCGTTGCTGGCGGAGCGCGTCGATCATTGCCGCCTCATCCACTACCTTGCCCCGTGAGATGTTGATGAAAATACTCTCCGGGCGCATCAGCGCAAACTGCTCAGTACCGATCAACCCTTCAGTCTGCGCGGTCAGCGGCAAGGTCAGGCAGATGAAATCGGCTTGCTGCAACAACTCCTCAAGGCTGCGGTACTGCGCAGCAAAGCGTTCTTCTACCGCCGGTTTGCGCGACTGGCTGTGATAAAGCACCGGCATGCCAAAACCGAAATGCCCGCGCTGAGCCAATGCCTCGCCAATCCGGCCCATGCCGATAATTCCGAGCGTCTTGCCATGCACATCGGTGCCGAAATGCGTCGGGCCGATATTGCGCTGCCACTGACCGCTGCGGACCATGTTGGCCAGTTCCACCACACGCCGGGCGGTGGCCAGAATCAAGGCGAAACCGGTGTCGGCGGTGGTTTCGGTGAGCACGTCGGGGGTGTTGGTCAGCAGAATTTTGCGCCGGGTCAGGTAGTCGATGTCGTAGTTGTCGACGCCCACCGAAACGCTGGCAATCGCCTGCAACTGCGGCGCCAGATCGAGCAGTGCAGCGTCGAGTTTCAGACTGGCACCGAGCAAACCGTGGGCGCGGGGCAGGGCATCGCGCAGTTGCATCAGACCTTGCGCGTCGAGGCTTTCGATCAGCGTTACATCAAACTGCTCTTGCAGCCGCGCCATCAGCGCGGGCGAGAGTTTCTTGTACAGCACGACGTGTTTTTTCATGGCAAAAATCTCTTCAGGAATGCGCCGGCACGGCACGCGTGGCAACGGCTTTGGCCACAACGCGATCACTGGCGCCGGGCTTGAGGAAAATGGTCAGCACCACCGACAGCAGCAGTGCGCCGCTCATCAGCAGGTACGAAGCACCCGGCGATCCGGTGGAGCTGTTCAGATAACCGACCAGATACGAACCGCCGAATGAACCGAGCGCGCCCATGCTGTTGATCAGCGCCATCGCACCCCCGGCGACGTTGGCCGGGAGAATTTCCGGAACGATGGCGAAGAACGGCCCGTAAGGCGCATACATGCAGGCGCCGGCGATCACCAGCAGCGTGTACGACCACCAGAAATGCTCGGCGCCGAGCGCGTAGGAGCCGTAAAAGGCAATCGAGGCAATCAACAGTGGCGGCCAGACAAAGCGTTTGCGTTTTTGCAGTTTGTCCGAGCCCCACGAAACCAGAAGCATGCCGATCACCGCCGCCAGATACGGCAGCGCCGACAGCCAGCCAGCCTCGATCATGTCCATCTGCGCGCCGGCCTTGAGAATCGACGGCAGCCACAGCACGAAGCCGTAAACGCCGATGCTCCAGCAGAAAAACTGCAACGCCAGAATGATCACCTTCGGCGAACGGAACGCCTCGGCGTAGTTCTTCACCGCTTTGATGCCGACCTGCTCGGCGGCGAGGGCACTTTCCAGATCGTGCTTTTCCTGTTCGGTGAGCCACTTGGCCTGGGCCGGACGATCATCGGCGAGTTTCCACCAGATGAACGCCCAGAGCACCGCCGGCAGACCTTCGATGATGAACATCCAGCGCCAGCTGAAATGCTGCACCAGATACCCCGAGACCACCGACATCCACAGCATCGTCACCGGGTTGCCGAGGATCAGAAAGGTGTTGGCCCGCGAGCGTTCGGCACGGGTGAACCAGTGGCACAGGTAGACCAGCATCGCCGGCATCACCGCCGCTTCGACCACGCCGAGCATGAAGCGGATGACGATCAGCCAATAGGCGTTGGAGACCACGCCGGTCAACGTGGCCAGGCCGCCCCAGAGGATCAGGCTGACGAAAATCAGCTTCTTCACGCTGTGTTTTTGCGCGTAGATCGCGCCCGGCACCTGGAAGAAAAAGTAGCCGAGGAAGAACAGCGCACCGAGCAATGAAGACAGGCCCGGCGTGATCATCAGGTCGGCGGCCATGCCCGATGCGGCGGCGAAGCCGTAATTGGCGCGATCGAGATACGCCAGGCTGTAGGTGATGAACACGATCGGCATGATGTACCACCAGCGGCGGGCGGCGAGGGTTACGGTTGTCATGGTGTTGCTCCTGAGCTTGTTGTTTTTGTCGCAGCAGGTTCAATGAATCGCTTGTCTGTCAGGGCCTCATCGCTGGCAAGCCAGCTCCCACAGGTTTTGTATGCAGCACGGTCAATGTGGGAGCTGGCTTGCCAGCGATGGCGGCCTCAAATTCGCTGAAGAGTTCAGCCCGGGTCGGCAATCCCTCCATATCCCCGCGACTCTGCACCGCCCGACTGCCAATCCAGTTCGCCCGCTGCACCGCCTCGGCAAAACTCTGCTGCTCCAGCAGGGCACTGATCATCCCCACCGCAAAGCCGTCACCCGCGCCCACCGTATCGACGACTTTGGCCACCGGCACGCCGGCGACAAAGCCCTGATCCAGCTGCGTACGGTAATAGGCGCCTTGCGGCCCAAGCTTGATCGCCACCGCTTCGGCGCCCTGATCGAGATAGAACGCGGCGATGTCCGCCGGGTCCTCGAAACCGGTGAGCAAACGACCTTCGCTCAATCCCGGCAAAACCCAGTGGGCGAGGGCGGCGAGGCGGTTGATCTCGCTAATCATTTCGCGCTCGCTGGCCCACAGGCTCGGGCGCAGATTGGGGTCGAACGACACGCTGCGCCCGGCATGGCGCATACGAGTCATCAGCTCCCGCGACATCTCCCGCGCCGAGGCCGACAGCGCCGGTGGAATCCCGGTGGCATGCAGATGCCGGGCACTCAGCAGACTTTCACTGATCGACTGTGGCGACAGACGACTGGCCGCCGAACCGCGACGGAAATACTCGACCTGCGGATCGCTGCCATCGTCGGTGCGGGATTTGAACTGAAAACCGGTCGGATGCTGGTGGTCGACCTCAACGTTCCAGCAATCCAGACCTTCGCGCGTCAACGTGTCGACGACAAAACGGCCGAGCGAATCGTTACCCACTCGGCTCAGCCACGCGACATTGAAACCCAGGCGGGAAAGGCCGATCGCCACGTTGCTGTCCGCACCGGCAATGCGCTTGTGAAATTGCTCGACCCGCGCCAGATCACCGCATTGCTCGGCCACCAGCATCGCCATGGTTTCGCCAAACGACAGAATATCGATCTCAGACATGGACAGGCTCCAGACGGGATTGGCCGAGGCGAGCGAGGGTGGCGACGTGTTCACGGGTCAACGCGACCAGATCATCAGCCTGCAACGGATACTCGGCTGCACGCATAACGCCTTGGGCCATATGCCGTAGCAGTTGTTCCCACAGATGCAGGTCGCTGACGCCCGGCGGCACCGCCACCAGTTTGCCGTCGGCACGCCGGGCCACAGCCTTGCAGTGCACGTAGCCGACATGGCGCCCGAGCAGGCGGGCGGCGTTGGCGGCGGACTGGTCCTGCCACTGCCAGTTGCCGATGTCGAACGTCATCCTGATCGGCAGGTTGTGCTGTTCGACTGCGGCGAAGAAGCGCTGGAACGGTTCGATTCGACCGCCCTGCAAGGTCTGGTCGTTTTCCACCAGCAGTTGCACCGGGCTGCACTCGAGCAGTTGTTTCAGGGCTGACAGATCACAGTTGTCGGTGAAGTAGCCAAGAGAGACTTTCAGCCACTTCGAACCGAACGCCTCGGCGTGCTGCAGGGCGGTGATCAGTTCGGGGTTGGCGCGTGGCTGGCCGGCGAGCCATAGCTCGGTCGGCGATGAGTAGATGCTTTGCAGACCTTGCGCGGCGGCGGCTTCGCTCAATTGCGCGGGGTTTTCCCGGGTCAGCAGTTCCTCGCGCCACTCGATGCGATCAGCACCGGCAACGGCGAGTACATCGATAAAAAAGTCTTGTCCACGCTGGCGCACAAGCTCGGCGCCGTAGCTGGACAGGCTGATGGAAACGGCAGGTTTATTCATTGTTGTTTACCTCTGAAACCGGTTTCATTTTTGTTCAAATTTTTTTAGATGCTTCTATGCTGTTCTCTTGGGCCTCATCGCTGGCAAGCCAGCTCCCACAGGTTATGTGTGCGCCACGGACACTGTGGGAGCTGGCTTGCCAGCGATGGCGCCCGATCAGTCAGCGCAAAATCCCCAGAGTCGAACCACGCTCAATCAGTACCGGCGCAAAATCCAGCACCCGCGCCGCCTCATCATCCCCCCGTAAACGCCTGAGCAGACACTCGAAAGCCCGCGCGCCAATCTCTTGCGTCGGCTGAGCCAGCGCAGTAATCCCGCTGCCCACCAACGGATACCAATCCAGATCATCCAGAGCCATCAGCCCGACATCCTCAAACAACCGCGAACCGGTCTTGCGCAACGCATGCGTCGCCGCCAGCGCCGCCACGCCGTTGGCGCAAAACAGCGCTTTCGGACCCGGCCCCGGAGTGTTTAAAAAAGTTTGCAGGTGAGTGGCCAGATCATCGCCCGTTTCCAGCACCGCTCCGGTCAACCCGGAACGCTGCGCAACCTGCGTTTGAAAACTGCTGACCCGCTCGATTCGCGAGCTGGTGCCGTCAAACGGCTCGGTGACCAGCAGCACATCGCGATAACCGCGCTGCTCAAGGTGGGCGAGGGCGATTTCCACGGCCTGCGGGTTGTTCAGCCCGACCATGTCGCTGTCGAGCCCGTCGACCTTGCGATCCACCAGTACCAGCGGCATCTCGCGACGCAACTCGTGCAATTCGTCACGGTGATGGCCGAGGGTATTCACGATCAGGCCTTCGATGTTGTACGAGCGCAGCAGCGCCAAGTGCTGACGCTCCTGCTCGTCATCGCGGTCGGTGTTGCACACCACCAGGCTGTAGCCGTGCGCACGGCAAGCGGTTTCCACCCCGTGCATCACGGCAATCGAATAAGGGTTACGGATGTCGGCCACCAGCATGCCGATCAGACGCGTGCGGCCACGCTTCAAGCCTCGGGCCATCTGGTTGGGGCGGTAGCCGAGTTCGGCGATGGCTTGCTCGATGCGCTGAGCAATGGCATCGGAGAGCAGGGCGCGGTCATCGCCGATGAAACGCGAGACGCTCGCCTTGGATACACCGGCGCGTTCGGCAACGTCGAGCATGGTCACGCGGCTGCGCTGGGCGGTGGAGAAGTCATTCACGGTTGAGTCTTCTTATTGTCTGAAACCGGTTTCAGGAAACAACAATTTCTTGGGTTGCGTCAAGTGAAGAGCTGGCCGTTAGAGGAAAAGCAAACTGCCGTTTCCGACAGACGGTAGCGACACCTGTCAGATCTGACAGTTGGCGAATGATGGGCGGAAGCGCCTAATTCGCTCAACGGATCAGCAAGTTTTTTTACACGCGGAACTTAACTTTTAGTGGTGGATGGAAATCATGAGTTCAGTCGGTATTACCAAAAATAGTCCGTCAAACGGTGTATTTGCCGCGCCACTCTCAGTCGAAGGTGTTGATGACAATGATCTGGACGGACATATCCCCAGAGATATTTTGTTGAAGGGCACTCGTATCGTTATTCCTCGCCCGGATGACACCGGACCCGATGACCAATTGATGGTGTTTTGGGTTCAGAATTCAATAGAAACGACTATTTTTGACCATACCTATCCTGCGGGGATTATTGATCCTTTTGTTTATGTGACCCTGACGCCGCAACAAATGGCAACTGACGGTGTGGCGCAAGTTTATTACAAGTTCTGGAAGGGAAGTGGCGGTAATCCGGATAATTCGCCATCGCGCATACTGACCATTGATCACACAGCGCTGTTGAGCTTTCCGGAACCCTTGGCGGTGCACGCAACACTCTGGGGATATTGGAATAACAATACGAACCCTCCATTGACAAGTGGTGGCACGCTCCGAATTCGGCCTCTCAATAATATTGCTCAGCCCTTGGATGTCGCGTGGATTGAATGGAGGGGATATCGGAGTCTTAACGGAAGTGGTCCGGAAGTGCCAGAAGCGTATGGTCGCTGGGATAAAACACTTTCCGCTACAGATATAACAAATGGCTTCAACTATGTAGTGCCGTTCCAGAATCACATCAGTTCGTTGATTGACAATGATTCCGCTATCGTTGTCTGCCAATTGTTCAGGGGTCGCAGGATCATTGCTGAGTCAGAAAAAGGATTGGTGAAAGTCGATCGAATTACACCTGGTAAACCTGGCCCTTTCGGCCTGAACTCGCAAGGAGAGACGATAATGGGAATTATATTTGTACCTAAAAAACAACGGCCAGTTTCTATTGAAGTTTCAGCTGACACTGGGCCTTTGGCGGATATTGCAGTTGATACACTGGCGGGTGGTTTTATCGCAAAAGCTGTAATGGACTCTGGTGTTTTGAACATCAATTTCACTCGTACGCCCGATGAATTGGACGCAGACAATATTGATGTCAAGTACCGTGAAAAAGGAGAGCTGATCTGGCTTCCTTACCCAAATACCATCGAGCTTGGTCCGATTGCCACTCGGCCGCCTGGCACGATCCCACTGCCGTTGAATGCGGTTTTGTTCGCTGAAAAGGCTACCTCAACCGGTCCGACTATCTGGGAACTTGAGATTGAGCTTTATAAAGGAGGGGGCGGTAACTTCGACCCGTCCAATACTCTGGATTTTACGGTAGATCAGCTCGCACCGGTCAATACAAAAAACCCTCCGAGAAAAATCAAGCCGACACCAGCTCCTGTTTTTGTCAACGGCACTCCGCTTCCGTTGCGCAATATTGACCAGGCCTGGATAACTGCTAATGCGAATATGAATTTCACGGTGAATGTTACTTATTTCGGGCGTCGTCTTGACGACAACCTGACCGTCTGGTTGAACTCCGCGACACTAGGTTCACAAAGAGTTCAACTCTTTAACGGCGCGGTCCCTGCTACGGGTGCCTTTAGTATTCTCAGCAGCGAGTTGCTTCAATTCGCGAATGGACGCGTCAATCTGATTTATCGCTGGGATGACTGGCTGGGTAATCTGGGCGAGGAGTCTGTTTCTACTCCGATTCTGACATTGGCATTGCCGCAACCCCCATTGGCCAAAAAAGCTCCGCTGGTGCCTGAAACCGATCCAAATTACAGCGAACCGCTCTATTGGGAAAACTTTGAAGGCGGCATTGCGGCAATCGTCGAAAACGCATTTATCGAACACGCAGTGACGGGGGACCAAATCTTCTTGGTCATTACCGATCCCCTTGATGTCACCAACTTCTTCGAGACGGCCAAACAGCCATGGGCTAACGCTAATTTGAGCTTCGATCTTGCCTACGATGCTCTTGATAAAATATTTGCCGGTGCCGACGAGCCCAAGGACGCCGTGCTTCACTATGAAATAGAACGAACCGGTATTCCGAGTAATGCTATTTCACCTACTGCAACCATTAGCCTGGCATTCGATATTGCGGGTCTGAAACCACCAACACCTCCTGATCTGAACAATCCAGATCTCCAACTACCGGTTGTAACGGGAGTCTCCAATATTGCTAACGTGGTGGAGGCTACAGATCGCGACAAGCAGGGTACATTCAAAGTAACAAACGGTCTTACAGATCCGGATTTTGAACCGGAGCATACCGTCAAGTGTTACTTGGGGGCTTCCGCTATAGCTTTTGCGGAGTTCAGTCCGCTTGTCGCTGTATCAGAGTTTTCAGTTCCGATTCCTGCAAGTGAAATGTCCAAGTTGACACCGCCAAGCGATACAGCTCGCTACACGATTGAGAAGACCGGAACAGGCAAGAACGTTAACAAGTCCTTGCCGCAAACAGTAACAGTCAATCGGATTCCGATCGTTCTGCCGGAGCCTACGATCAAAATCCGTAACCCTGTTCTTCGCGACTTTATCGAGTGCTACGCGATGATCAGTCCTACGAGTAGTTATGTTCTGGGACTGCAAATCAGAAAAGATCCGCTGCTGCCGCCGGGCACGAATATCACGGTACATTTTGAAGCGCACTCGAATGCCGCGGGTACTGCGTTGATTGCCGGTACAAAGGTCTCGGCGCCTTACACCATTGCGGCGGCGAACGTGCCCGATGTTGCTGGTGTGGGTACTGATGCAAACTTCAAGGCCGCACAGCCTAAGCGAGGTGCAGTTGCATGGGGGAAATACTGGTATGAAGCCCAAGGTGGCCTGCAATCATCAACGCCGGTCATTAAACTTTTGGATACGATCAATAACAGCTTCCAATATTGCGATCTGACAGCAGCGCCAGTCTAGGGTTGCGATAAATCGAGTGATCTTTTGCATCGCGAGAGGGGCAATTGTCTCTCTCGCGATTTTTACCACTCATCAGGAGAATTCGGATTATGCCTGCACGCTGGAAGGATATATCGCTGTGCATATAAGGATTAGTCCTACATAAAATATTCGGTTTTCTTATTAGTCTGTCGGACGTTTTTTAGGTGGGCGCTTGCAACACTGCCGAAAAAACAGAGGTTGTAATTGTTCGGATTTGAGGAAGTACCCATGCCCATTTTTTTTCGTTCCAGACACCCGAGCGCCATCAGATTGATGATGGCGGCGACATTGATCGTTGCGCCCCAGGCTTACAGTCGAACCCTGTTGCCAGGCGAGAGTGAAGTAGTCACCAATCCACCGGCGCCAGAAGCCTGGGTGGTGTCCCAAGGGGGGACGCTGACCATCGACAATTCGACAGCGTTGACCATCGGTTCACAGAGTGCCAATGTCGTTTTCAACGGTGGCCAGAGTCAGCGTATTGATGCAAACACCTCTTCGTTGAAAATGTCCGGCGCTACCGTCAATAGCGCAGCGGGCCGGGGAGCCATCCAACTGATCGACAGCACTGCAACGATCGACAACTCGACTATCACCAGCACCAACAGTTTCGGGCTTTTGCTGGGACGTAACATCACCACCCCTGCATCATCCTCTGCCACCGTTACTGGCAAAAGTGTCATCACCGGTGCGATCGGCGGCGTGCAAGCGGTAGGTTTTGCCGTGCTGAACCTTAACGACTCCACTGTCGTCGGCACCGGGGCCACCAGTTACGGTGTGCAACTGGGTGGCGCAACACTTTCAGCGACCGCCAGCACGATTACCGGCGCAAAGGACGGCCTGCAAATCGTGACCGACACGGTCGGTGTCAACGCCAGCACCGTAACGCTCAACAACACCCGCGTGACCGGCGGGACCGGATCTGCAATCGTATTGGGTTCCTCGGGCAGCGCCGGGACTGTCGCCAACATCAATGTCAGCGGCAGTTCCGAACTGGTCGGCGGCGATGGCTTGGTGTTGCAGGCGATCAACCGCTCCACCGCCAACTTCAATGTCAATGGCAGTACCCTGACCGGCGATGTGCTTGCCGAGACCGGCAGTACGGTTTCACTCATCATGGAAAATGCAGCCACGCTGAACGGCAATCTGCGGAATGTCACCCAGTCCAGGTTCGACGCCGGCAGTACCTTGAACGGCAACGTAGAAGGCGTCGCGGGAACAGCGGCCTCCGTCAGCGTGGACCACGGCTCAGCCATCAACGGTAACGTCAATAATGTCGCGGTCCTTTCGTTGAATAATTCCAGCACGCTGACCGGTGACGTCACCAGCGATGCCAACGGGAGTGTGTTGCTGGACAATAGTTCGGTACTCACCGGCCAAATCACCAACTCGGGCAACCTGAGCATCAACAATGCTGCGCGATGGGTCATGACCGGTGACAACGAAGTTCAGCATCTGGACCTGAACAACGGTGTCGTGCAGATGGGCACCAACGAGCAGTTCCAGCAGTTGAATGTCGGTAATCTCACCGGTAACGGCACGTTTGTGATGGGCACCGACCTGGGAACAGGCAGTACTGACTTCCTGAACGTGACCGGGTCTGCAAGCGGTCAGCATCAATTGCTGGTGTCTGCCACGGGCAGCACGCCGGTGACCGCAGAACCGGTGAAGGTCGGCAATATCGCCGCCGGCAACGCCGCCTTTACTCTGGCCAATAAAGACACGGTGGATGCCGGTACATTCGTTTACCGACTGAAGCAGGACGGGCAGGGCCTGTACCTCAACCCCGACAAGGAAACCGTCAGCACCTCGACCAACACCGCCCTGGCACTGGCCGGCAGTGCCCGTAGTGTACTGAACGCAGAAATGAATATGCTCAGCGACCAGATCGGTGATCGTGGGTTGAGCATTCGGCCGGATGCTTCGCTTCGCGCGGCCAGTGACAGTGACACCACAAAACTGAGCAACAGTGTCTGGGTGCGCACTTATGGCAACCAGTACAACGTCAAGAATGCCTATGGCGACGGTTACATCCAGAACCAGAGTGGCATCACCGGTGGTGCCGATACCACGGTGGACATCGCCGGTCGTGCCTGGGTGATCGGTGGTTTTGTGGGCTCCAGTCGCACCGAGATGGACCTCAAATACGGCTCCAGCGCGACAGTCGACAGTCTGAATGCCGGTGTTTACGGCAGCACGTACGATGTTGAAAGCGGTGTGTTCGTCAACGTCATGGCCAAGATCAACCAGTTCGACAACAAAGCCAAAGTCACCATGAGCGACGGCACCCGGACCAAGGGTGATTACAAGGCTTTGGGCGCCAGCGGTTCGGTGGCAGTGGGCAAACACATTCGTCTGCAGGACAATTGGTTTGTCGAGCCTCAAGTCCGGGTGTCCACCGGTGCGACCCAGAGCGAAAGCTATCGTCTGGACAATGGTCTCAAGGTTGAGGCCGACACTATGCGTTCGGTCCAGGGCAATGCTGGTGTGAGGGGGGGACGAGTCATTGCTCTTGAAAACGGCAGTCTGCTGGAGCCGAGCCTGTCGTTGGGAGCTAACCATGAGTTTGTCAAAACCAACCGGATCAAAATCAACGACGACAGCTTCAATGATGATCGCGCCAGCAGCGCGGTCGAATATGGCGCAGGCCTGAAGTGGACACCGGCGCAACGCAACTGGCAGGTTTCCGGTCAGGTAGGCGGCAGCAAGGGCAACACCGTCAGTCAGGACTGGAGCGGCAGCTTGCGAGTCAGTTACTTCTTCTGAGACGCTGAAACAACAAACGCCCCGTGCAGAGATGCCGGGGCGTTTTTTTGTTCGCTCAGCCGAAGAGTCCGGCGGCGATGTTGATGGAAAAACCCAGAATGGCGGTGTTAAACACAAAACCTATCAACGATTGCGCCAGTACGATCTTGCGCATGTCCCGCGTCGCCACCCCGACATCGGCCGTCTGCACCGCCACGCCGATAGTGAACGAAAAGTACAGAAAGTCCCAATAGTTGGGAGTGGTCAGCCCTTCGGCAAAGCGCAACGCCGGTTCCTTGCCGTCCCAGGTGTAATACAACCTTGCGTAATGCACGCAAAAAATCACCCCGATCAACAACCAGGAGCCGATCACCGTCAGGGCGGTAAAGCCGTAGTGCATCAGTTTGCGCGTGGTTTCCAGATCCTTGCTGCCGGCGAGTTCAAAGGTGATGGTGGCGAGACTGGCCAGCGCGGCAATGCACACCACAAACAGCACCAGCCCGGCGTTTTCATCTTCGACTTCGGCGATGCGTTTGACGTCCGGTGCCTTGGCGCGCACGGTCAGCCAGAACATCAGGATCAAATAAGTCCAGACGCCGGCGTTCCAGCCGATGAGGATTTTGCTGACGATGGAATCGGCGGGAGCCAGCAGGCCAGTGGCAAGGCCGAACAGGGCGGCGGCGGAAAGGCGAGGGTGGGTGCGGGCGAGGAAGGGCATGGGGACTCGAGGGGCCAGGGTGATTCAGACACCTTAGCCATGTGGGAGCTGGCTTGCCAGCGATGACGGTGGCACAGTCAACATTGATGTTGACCGACCCACCGCTATCGCTGGCAAGCCAGCTCCCACAGAGGTTAGTGGTGCTTGGTAAATTTTTGTACAAGCTTCATGACGACGACGAAGAACACCGGCACGAAGATCACCGCCAGCGTCGCGGTGATCATCCCGCCAATTACCCCGGTGCCGATCGCCTGCTGGCTCGCCGAGCTGGCACCCGTGGCAATGGCCAGCGGTACTACGCCGAGGATGAAGGCCAGCGAGGTCATCACGATCGGACGCAAACGCAGGCGTGCGGCTTGCAGCGTGGCGTCGATCAGGTCGTGACCTTCGTCGTACAGGCTCTTGGCGAATTCGATGATCAGGATCGCGTTCTTCGCCGACAGACCGATGATGGTAATCAACCCGACCTTGAAGAACACATCGTTGGGCATCCCGCGCAGCGTCACCGCGAGCACCGCACCGAGCACACCCAACGGCACCACCAGCAACACCGACGTCGGAATCGACCAGCTCTCGTACAACGCTGCCAGACACAGGAAAACGATCAGCAGCGACAGGCCGAGCAATATCGGCGCCTGACTACCGGACAAACGCTCCTGCAACGACAGCCCCGTCCATTCCTGCCCGAGGCCTTTCGGGCCTTGCGCGACAAGACGTTCGATCTCGGCCATGGCCTCACCGGTGCTGTGGCCGGGCTTTGGCTCGCCGGAAATGGCAATCGCCGGATAGCCGTTGTAACGGGTCAATTGCGCCGGGCCCTGAATCCATTTGGCCTGGACGAATGCTGACAGCGGCACCATTTTCCCGGCGTTGTTGCGCACGTGCATTTTCAGCAAGTCATCGACCTGACTGCGCTGATCGCCTTCGGCTTGCACCACCACACGCTGCATGCGTCCCTGATTGGGGAAATCGTTGATGTACGCCGACCCCACGGCGGTGGACAGCACATTGCCGATGTCGGCAAACGACACACCCAAGGCATTCGCCTGTTTGCGGTCCACTTCAAGTTGCACCTGCGGCGCTTCGGCCAGCGCGCTTTCGCGCACATTCATCAGCACCGGGCTTTTCTCGGCTGCCGCGAGCAGTTCGGTGCGCGCCTGCATCAACGTCGCATGGCCGAGGCCGCCGCGATCCTGCAAACGGAACTCGAAACCGCTGGACGTACCGAGGCCGTCCACCGGCGGCGGCAAGACCGAGAACGCCATGGCGTCCTTGATCTGGCTGAGCGCGATGTTGGCGCGATCGGCAATCGAGCTCGCCGAATCATCGCTGCTGCGTTGCGACCAATCCTTCAACGTGGAAAACGCCAACGCTGCGTTCTGCCCGCTGCCAGAGAAACTGAAGCCGAGAATCACCACGCTGTCGCTGATACCCGGCTCGCCAGCGTTGTGCGCTTCAAGCTGCTCGGCCACTTGCACCGTACGGTTCTTGGTCGCGCCGGGCGGCAGTTGAATGTCGGTGATGGTGTAACCCTGATCTTCCACCGGCAGGAACGAGGAGGGCAGACGCATGAAGCACAGGCCCAGGCCGACCAGCAACACGACATAGATCAGCAGATAACGCCCGGTGCGCTTCAGCGCGTAACCGACCCAGCCCTGATAACGGTTAGTCAGTTGTTCGAAGCGGCGGTTGAACCAGCCGAAGAATCCGGTTTTCTCGTGATGCTCACCCTTGCCAATCGGCTTGAGCAGCGTTGCGCACAGCGCCGGAGTCAGGGTCAGGGCGAGGAAGGCCGAGAACAGAATCGACGTTGCCATCGACAGCGAGAACTGCTGGTAAATCACCCCGACCGAGCCTTGCATGAAGGCCATCGGAATGAACACCGCCACCAGCACCAGAGTGATGCCGATGATGGCGCCGGTGATCTGCGTCATTGCCTTGCGCGTGGCTTCCTTGGGCGACAGGCCCTCGGTGGCCATGATCCGCTCGACGTTCTCCACCACGACAATCGCGTCGTCCACCAGAATACCGATGGCCAGGACCATGCCGAACATGGTCAGCACGTTGATCGAGAAACCCAGCGCCAACATGGTCGCAAATGTACCCATCAACGCCACGGGCACTACCAGTGTCGGGATCAGCGTGTAGCGCACGTTTTGCAGGAACAGGAACATCACCGCAAACACCAGCAACATCGCCTCGCCCAAGGTGTAAACCACTTTGGTGATCGAGACCTTCACGAAGGGTGAAGTGTCGTAGGGGATCTTGTATTCCACGCCGGCCGGGAAGTAGCGCGACAGTTCGTCCATCTTCGCCCGTACCAGTGTCGCGGTGTTCAGCGCGTTGGCGCCCGGCGACAATTGCACGCCGACCGCAGTCGACGGCTTGCCGTTGAGGCGAGTGCCGAACTGATATTCCTGACTGCCGATCTCGACCCGCGCCACATCGCCGACGCGCACGGTGGAGCCGTCGGGGTTGGCCTTGAGCACGATGTCGGCGAACTCTTCCGGCGTCGACAACTGTCCCTTGACCAGAATGGTCGCGGTGATTTCCTGGCTGGACGGGCTCGGCAAGTCGCCGATGCTACCGGCCGAAACCTGAGCGTTCTGCGCCACGATAGCGGCGTTGACGTCAGCCGGCGTCAGGTTGAAACCGATGAGTTTCTGCGGGTCGATCCAGATGCGCATGGCCCGCTCGGCTCCATACAACTGAGCCTTGCCGACGCCGTCGAGACGCTTGATCTCGTTCATCACGTTGCGCGCCAGGTAATCGCTGAGCGCGACGTCGTCGAGCTTGCCGTCGCTGGACGTCAGGGTGATCAGCAACAGGAAGCCGGAGGACACTTTTTCCACCTGCAAACCCTGCTGGTTCACCGCTTGCGGCAGACGCGACTCGACCACCTTGAGTCGGTTTTGCACATCGACCTGCGCCAGTTCCGGGTTGGTGCCCGGCTGGAACGTGGCCTTGATCGTCGCACTGCCCAGGCTGCTTTGCGATTCGAAATACAGCAGGTGATCAGCACCGTTGAGTTCTTCCTCGATCAAGCTGACCACGCTTTCATCGACGGTCTGCGCCGAAGCGCCCGGGTACACAGCATAGATTTCGATCTGTGGCGGCGCGACGTCGGGGTACTGCGCCACCGGCAATTGCGGGATAGCCAGCGCACCGGCCAAGAGGATGAACAGCGCGACCACCCAGGCAAACACCGGGCGGTCGATAAAGAACTGCGGCATATAAAAGCGTCCTGCTTACTGACCAGAGGTCTGGGCAAGTGGAAGAGGGGTGTCGTCGATCTGGACTTTCTCGCCGGGGCGGGCGTGTTGCAGGCCTTCAATGACAATGCGGTCGCCCGGTTTCAGGCCGCCGGTGACGATCCAGCGATTGTTCTGCACGGCGCCCAGTTGCACCGGTTGCTCGGCGACGCGCATTTGCTCGTCGACGGTCAGCACTTGCGCGACGCCGGCGCTGTCACGTTGCACGGCGCGCTGCGGCACGGTGATGCCGTGCGCAATCGTGCCCTGTTCCAGACGCACGCGGATGAAGCTGCCGGGCAACAGGTCGAGATCGGGATTGGGGAACTCGCTGCGCAGAATGATCTGGCCGGTGCCCGGGTCAACGGTGATGTCGCTGAAGAGCAATTTGCCCGGCAGCGGATAGAGGCTGCCGTCATCCTGAATCAGCGTGGCCTTGACCTGATCCTGCCCGACTTCCTGCAATTGCCCGGAACGGAAGGCTCGACGCAGTTCGTTTAGCTCGCGGGTCGACTGGGTGAGGTCGGCGTGAATCGGGTTGAGCTGTTGGATAAGTGCCAACGGCGTGGTCTCGTTCTGCCCAACCAGCGCACCCTCGGTGACCAGCGCCCGGCCAATGCGTCCGGAAATCGGCGCGGTGACGGTGGCGTAACCCAGATTCAGCTTCGCCCGTTCCACGGCGGCCTTGTTGGCGGCGACATCGGCTGCCGTTTGCCGGGCATTGGCGCGGGCGTTGTCGTAGTCCTGAGCGCTGATGGCCTTGTCGTCGATCAACTGGGCATAGCGCTGTTCTTGCAGCTTTGCCTGAAACGCATTGGCTTCGGCCTTGCGCAGCGTCGCTTCGGCGCTGTCCAGGTCTGCCTTGAAGGGGGCCGGGTCGATGCGAAACAGCACGTCGCCCTTTTTCACGTCGCTGCCTTCGCGATAGGTGCGTTGCAGCACCACACCGGCAACCCGGGCGCGCACTTCGGCGATGCGCGGCGCGGCGATGCGGCCGCTGAGTTCGCTACTGATCGACAGGGGGCGGGTTTCGATGGTCTCGATGCGCACAGTTGCTGGCGGTGCCTGCTCTTCGGCGTTCGAAGAAGAGTCACAGGCGCTCAGCGTCAGCGCCATGGCAATCAGGCCGAGCCCGGCCAGCAGTTTGTTCGACATTTACTACCCCCAATATTGATGCCCGCATCCTACGGGCAGTCGCCGAGAGTAGCGGTGAAGTTTTGTAGGCGCTGTGTGAAATTGTGTAAGGGTTTTACTCAGGGACGGGTGAGGGCGTATATCCTTTAGCCCTTGAAATTTATTGCGACAGATAGATAGCTTTCGCGAGCAGGCTCGCTCCCACAAGGGATCGCATTCCAGGTGTGGGAGCGAGCCTGCTCGCGAATGGGCCTCATCGGTCGCCACAGCACTTTCTGGATCACCCATGCCCAACATCCTCTTGGTCGAAGACGACACCGCCCTCGCCGAACTGATTTCCAGCTACCTGGAACGCAACGGCTATTCCGTAAGCGTTATCGGCCGTGGCGACCATGTGCGTGAACGGGCGCGGGTCAGTCCGCCGGATCTGGTGATCCTCGACTTGATGCTGCCCGGTCTCGACGGGCTGCAAGTCTGCCGCTTGCTGCGCGCTGACTCGGCGACGCTGCCGATCCTGATGCTCACCGCCCGGGATGACAGCCACGACCAGGTACTGGGGCTGGAAATGGGCGCCGACGATTACGTCACCAAACCCTGCGAGCCGCGCGTGCTGCTGGCCCGGGTGCGGACCTTGTTGCGCCGCAGCAGCCTCGGCGAACCGTTGACGGTCAATGACCGCATCGTCATGGGCAATCTGTGCATCGACCTGTCCGAACGCACGGTGACCTGGCGTGATCAGCCGGTCGAACTGTCCAGCGGTGAATACAACTTGCTGGTAGTGCTGGCGCGACACGCTGGCGAAGTACTTAGCCGCGACCAGATTCTGCAACGCCTGCGCGGCATCGAGTTCAATGGCACTGACCGTTCGGTGGACGTGGCGATTTCCAAGCTGCGGCGCAAGTTCGACGACCATGCCGGCGAAGCACGCAAGATCAAGACCGTGTGGGGCAAAGGCTATCTGTTCAGCCGCTCCGAATGGGAATGCTGAACTGATGTTTCGCATCCTGTTTCGTCTGTATCTGGTGACGATTGTGTCGTACAGCGCCGCGATCTATCTGGTGCCGGATCTGGTGGTGATGGCGTTCCGGGACCGCTTCGTCACCTACAACCTTGATTATTCCCGGGGCCTGCAATCGCTGATCACCAAGCAGTTTCGAGCGGTGCCACAGGACCAGTGGCCAGCCCTCGCAGCGTCGATGGACAAGGACTTTCAGCCGCTGCACATCGTGCTGGCGCGCATCGACGATGCTGACTTTACCAACGTCGAGCGCGAGCGACTGCGGCGCGGCGAAAACATGGTGCGCATCGGTGACTGGGGCTGGCGCACGCTCGCGGTAACGCCGCTGGACGACACCACGGTCGTGCAAATGGTTGTGCCGCCCGATCCGATGGACGTCAATCTGTTGTACTGGAGCATCAACGTATTGATCGGCGCGACATTGCTCGCCTGCCTGTTGATGTGGTTGCGTCCGCACTGGCGTGACCTGGAGCGCCTCAAAGGCACTGCCGAACGCTTCGGTAAAGGTCATTTGAGCGAACGCACGAAAATCGCCCCGAGTTCGAATATTGGCAGTCTGGCCAATGTCTTCGACACCATGGCCGGTGACATCGAGAACCTGCTCAACCAGCAGCGCGACCTGCTCAACGCGGTCTCCCACGAACTGCGCACGCCATTGACGCGCCTCGACTTCGGCCTGGCGCTGGCGCTGTCGGACGACTTGCCAGCCGCCAGTCGCGAACGCTTGCAGGGCTTGGTCGCGCATATCCGCGAGCTGGATGAATTGGTGCTGGAACTGCTGTCTTACAGCCGCTTGCAGAATCCGGCGCAGTTGCCGGAACAGGTTGAGGTGTCGCTGGATGAGTTCATCGACAGCATTCTGGGCAGTGTCGATGAAGAACTGGAGTCGCCGGACATTGTGATTGACGTGCTGCTGCACGGTCAGCTCGAACGCTTTTCCCTCGATCCGCGCCTGACTGCGCGGGCAATCCAGAACTTGCTGCGCAATGCCATGCGCTATTGCGAACGGCGTATCCAGATCGGCGTGCAGGTCAATGCCGGCGGTTGTGAAATCTGGGTGGACGACGACGGCATCGGCATTCCCGATGATGAGCGCGAGCGGATTTTCGAGCCGTTCTATCGACTGGACCGCAGCCGTGACCGGGCCACCGGTGGTTTCGGCCTGGGGTTGGCCATCAGCCGCCGGGCCCTGGAAGCCCAAGGTGGAACGCTCACAGTAGAATCTTCGCCGTTAGGCGGGGCACGGTTCCGACTGTGGTTGCCAACACCTGCCTGATTGTGGCGAGGGAGCTTGCTCCCGCTCGGCGGCGCAGCCGTCGTAAAACCTGCTCCCGCGATTTGATTGCAAGAACGCAGAGGGCTGCTTCGCAACCCAGCGGGAGCAAGCTCCCTCGCCACAGGGAAATGGTGGGTGTCAGGAGATTTCGGTTGATTGAATCAAGTGGACCCCGGCGCTCTGCATCCGGTCCATCGCCGCCGCCAGTGATCCATCCAGATCAATCGCCCGGCAGGCGTCCAGCACCACAAAGGCATTGAACCCCGCCGCCCGCGCATCCAGCGCCGAAAACATCACGCAAAAATCCAGTGCCAGCCCGACCATATAAACGGTATCTATGCCGCGCTCTTTCAAATAGCCGGACAGCCCGGTGGTGGTGCGCCGATCAGCTTCGAGAAATGCCGAATAGCTGTCGATGTCCGGGTTGCAGCCCTTGCGAATGATCAGTTGTGCGTGGGGCAGGTCCAGACCCGAGTGAAACTCCGCACCGCCGGTTGTTTGCACGCAGTGATCAGGCCAGAGCGTCTGCTCGCCGTATGGCAGTTGAATCACCTCGTAGGGTTTGCGGCCGGGGTGGCTGGAGGCGAAAGAGGCGTGCCCCTTCGGATGCCAATCCTGGGCGATGACGACCTGTTTGAACTGGCGCGAGAGCTTGTTGATCAGCGGCACGATCTGATCACCCTCAGGCACGGGCAGTCGACCGCCGGGGACGAAGTCGTTTTGCACGTCGATGACCAGCAATACAGTACGGGATGAAAAAGACATCGTGGAATCCTCCTTGGAAAATCACTTTTTCAGCATAGGGGTGGTTTTCTCAGGCAGCCAAACGGCTTCTCAACAAGTTCGCTTTCTCTTCCAGCGCGGCGTGGCTGTCACGACCGATCAACATCCAGGCATGTTCACGCTCGGTCCAGAACACCACGTTCATTTCATGTCGACGCTCGTGGGCCAACGGTTGAACGCCGCTGTTCGAACGTGTGACGCATAATGCCAGCGGGCCATGCCTGGCATCCAGATAAACGATCTGCGCAATGGGCACGCCATCGTACTCAAGCATTTGTGCGCGCTTGAATTCGGCGCCCGGCAGCTTCAATGCAGACGGTGAAAGATTCAGGCCGAGGCGGGCGTCGACCGTGCGCAACTGTGCGCGCTGTGCCGCTTCGTCGGTCGGCAAGTGGTCGAGGGTCTGCGGCACATACAGCGCCATATAGTCACCGACCAAACCGCGCCAGTCATGTGCTTGCTGCGCCTGCCAGCCAAGCAGCAAACGGTCGGCCAGCACTCCAGCGGCGACCAGTGTTGCCGCCGCCGCACCGATAAACCAGCGTCGGCTCAAGCCCGGCGTTTCAGGTGAGGGGATGGCATCCAGCCGAGCTTGCAGGCGATCCAGCGGCGCCTGTTGCGCCAGTTCGTCGTAGGCATTTTTGTACGGCAGGCTGCTGCGGCTCAGCCATTGCACGCGCAAGTTGAGCAGCGGATCCTCGGCGATGGCGGCGTCGAGCCGCTGGCGATAATCCGGGTCGAGTTCGTCATCCAGATACGCCACCAGTTGTTCATCCGAAGGTGTGTTCATCAGCGGTCTCCTCCGGTGGTCTTCGGCACCGCTTGCAACGGCGGGTATTCGGCGAGTTTCAGGCGGGCGGTGGCCAGGCGACTCATTACCGTGCCGATCGGCACTTGCAGAATCTCGGCGACTTCGCGATACGACAGGCCTTCGACGTAGGCCAGATACACCGTCTCGCGCTGGGTTTCCGGCAACGCATCGACCCGGCGGATCACCTGCGCGGCCATGACGTGGGTCTGCGCCGCGTATTCACCGTCGAACGCCAGTTGCCCGTCGGCATCGACCTGGCCGCTGCCCTGACGCACGCGGCGGGCGCGCACTTCGTTGAGCCAGATCGAATGCAGAATGCTCAGCAACCAGCGATCCATGCGCGTGCCGGCGACGTATTGCGCCGACCGCTCCAGCGCCCGCACACACGTCGCCTGCACCAGATCCTCGGCCACGTACCGATTGCGCGACAGCAACAAACCGTAGCGCCACAGTCGCGCCAGGTGCTGTCCGAGTTCTGCTTTGAATGCCTGATCGCTGACGATGATGGCTGTCCTTAATAAATGCTCAGGTTTTCGATGAATCGTTGATGGCTTCCGCCAGGTCCTGGTACTCCTCGCAAGACGTGCCGCAAATCGATTTGATCTGCTGCAACTGTTCCTGCGCAAGGTCGACGCGACCTTTGATCACATAAGCCTCGCCCAGGTATTCACGGACTTGCGCGTACTGCGGATCGAGTTTCACCGATTGCAGGTAATAGCTGATGCCTTCGTCGGTGCGCCCCAGTTTGCGCGTGGCGTAACCGCGATAATTGAGGGCCTTGGCGGTGTTCGGTTGTTGCAGGGTGTCGAGCAGCGCCAGTGCTTCCTCGTAGCGACCGTCCTTGGCGAGGCGGTAGGCATAGTCGGTGCGGTCGGCGTCGGGCAGCAGGCGGCTGGTTTGCAGCACACACTTCTGGGTTTTGCTGTCCCAGACCTGGCCTTTGGGGCACTCGGGCTTCTTGACCGGCTCGTCCTCATCGCCATTGGCAAACGCCAGATGGCTGGACATTGCAGCGACCAGCAGCAACGGGGCGGCGAACATAACGGAACGGATAGTCATGGGCAAGGCTCCATAGAGGGTTATGTCTGACTTTGAACACCTCAGGGTGAATTTTTATTCATTGCTTTATCAGTGACTGTTCAAGTTCAGCGTAAATTCAAGCGCTATGCTCGGGAGCGTCTGCCGTCGATCCGATGTTTTGTCGTAAGGAGAGTTGCCATGACCGATCACGTCCATCATTCAGCCGCCGCCGGCTACAAAACCGCTGCCGACACCTACGTCAAAGGACGGCCGGACTATCCGCCGCAGGTCAGCGAGTGGTTGGCCGCGACGCTGGGCCTGGATGGGCATAAAACCGTGATCGATCTGGGCGCCGGCACCGGCAAGTTCACCGGGCGGCTGGTGGCGACCGGCGCGCAAGTGATCGCGGTTGAACCGGTGCCGCAGATGCTGGAAAAACTGTCTGACGCCTGGCCCGATGTACTGGCCGTGAGCGGCACGGCGACCGATCTGCCGTTGCCGGACGCTTCAGTCGATGTGGTGATCTGCGCGCAAGCCTTTCACTGGTTCGCCAGCACCGAGGCGCTGACCGAAATCGCCCGGGTACTCAAGCCCGGTGGCAAGCTGGGGCTGATCTGGAACCTGCGCGACACCGAAATCAGTTGGGTGCCGAAACTGGATGCCATCGTCAACGCGCTGGAGGGTGACACGCCGCGCTATTACACCGGCGCGTGGCGCACGGCGTTTCCGCATCCAGCCTTCGGACCGCTGCAATTACAGCAGTTTCACCATGGGCACACCGGCTCGCCGGAGGACGTGATTTTCAACCGCGTGCGCTCCACCAGCTTCATCGCCGCGCTGCCGGAAGCACAGCGGGCGAAGGTCGATGAGCAGATTCGCGCTCTGATCGCCTCGGACCCGGCACTGCGCGGTAGAGACGTGATAACGGTGCCCTACGAAACCGCCGCATTTGTTGCGGTGAAACGTGGCTGAGGCAAACGGGCCGCGACGGGTACACAGCTGCCCCAGTGACATGTGTTACTTGGGATTCGAGGTTGCACTCGTGGAAGCGTTCTCAGCACTCAATTTGAACTTGCCATTCGTGACTGTGACCTGTCGTTGTCCATCGACATTTACGGCAATGAATTTGACCTCACCTTCCAGTCGTTCATCGCCGGCCGTCGGCACAACGCTCAGGGTTATTTCACCTGAGACTGCATGGTACTCGTCAATATCACCCGGGTTACCGAGGGCATAGCTTGCTCGATAATCATTGCCATCTTCGGTTATCTGGTGGGTGCCTACCGTGGGGTTCTCTGGGACGAACACATTCAGGTATGCATTATGATTAGGTTGCGAGATCGGCTGTCCGCCGTGGCCGTGCCAATAATCGCCTGGCCCTGGTCGCCAGCTGCGGGTCAGACTCGTCTCTCTCGCACTGAACAGCGGGTGACCACTCCCATTCACCTCAGCAGTAAACGTATCGTCAGTTGTTGATTTTGAATCAGTCATTGCCAACGCTCCTGATGCATGAACAAGCGGGAGTGCACTCCCGGTGAATGTTCAAACTACTGCATCAGGACTGGCGACATAACTGTCAGAGTTGACAGGTAGCAACAGCTTGACAACTTCATTAACCCAACGACATCTTGCCGGCGCAACTCTATTCCCTGTGGGAGCGAGCCTGCTCGCGAAGACTGATTCAGCATCAACCCATGATCCAGCTCAGCTCAATTGAGTTGCATCAACCACTTTCCTGCGCTCCCGAACCCCACGCACCACCAGATACAACAACGGCCCGATCGACACAAAAACCGCCGTCAGCAGCAGATAAGGCAGCACCGACCAAAACGTCTGCCCACGCGACCGGGCATCCTTGACCATCCACACCCCGGCCAGCGTCGCCAGCAGGTACAGATCAATTACCACTTGCGCGGTATCCGGCCGCGACATCAGGCTGATGCCGAAGTCGATCAACGACTGTTCAGCCTGGAGCATGACCGAAACGGTGTAACCGCTAAAAGCCAGGAGTGCGGTGAGGGGCAGGGCGATCGACATCATGCGTTCATTCCTTGAAGTGACGAGCAGAATCGCTAGCCTAGCGTGACTCGGCAAAATTGGCCATTGACTTGCCAGCAGCGCTCGGGCTAATTTCCAGCCCATGACTTCCACCGTATTGCGCTGCCAGCCAAGCATTATTACCGCCATTCCTCATTTGGCGGGCTAGCTCACGACTGCAGCACCCAGCCCGCCCTAGAGGCGGGTTTTCATTTTCTGTCTCCCGGGTTCTGATCAAAATGTCAGGAGACGACCATGCCCTACAACCTCGACCAGCAAACCCTGCTTGAGCACTACGTGAAGAAGATCCTCGCCGCGCCGGTGTACGACATTGCCGTGCGGACGCCGTTGCAGGTTGCACCGGCATTGTCCGAAGCACTGGGCAATCGCATCCTGCTCAAGCGCGAAGACCTGCAACCGACGTTCTCCTTCAAGATCCGTGGCGCCTACAACAAACTGGTGCAGTTGAGCGAAGAGCAGCAAGCACGCGGGGTGATCACCGCATCCGCCGGTAATCATGCGCAAGGTGTGGCGCTGGCGGCGCGGGAACTAGGCATCGCGGCAACCATCGTCATGCCCTTGACGACGCCCGAACTCAAAGTCGTCGGTGTGCGCAGTCGTGGCGCCGAAGCACTGCTGCACGGTGAGAGTTTTCCGTTTGCCCTGGCCCATGCGCTGCAACTCGCTGAACAGACCGGACGCACCTTCGTTTCACCCTTCGATGACCCGGACGTGATCGCCGGACAAGGCACGGTCGCAATGGAAATCCTGCGTCAGCACCAAGGCGCGCTGGATGCGATCTTCGTCCCGGTGGGCGGTGGCGGCTTGATCGCCGGAATCGCCGCTTACGTTAAATACCTGCGCCCGCAGGTGCGCATTGTCGGCGTCGAATCCGAACATTCCGCCTGCCTGAAAGCCGCCCTGCAAGCGGGCGAACGGGTGGTGCTGCCCACGGTCGGCACTTTTGCCGACGGCGTGGCCGTGGCGCAGATCGGTGAGTACGGATTTGAAGTGTGTCGGTTCTGCGTGGACGAAGTGATCACCGTCAGCAACGACGACCTCTGCGCCGCGATCAAGAACATCTACGACGATACCCGCTCGATCACCGAACCTTCCGGCGCATTGGCCGTGGCCGGGATCAAACAGTACGTGGCACGAACCGCTGTGCGCGGTCAGACCTTCGTCGCGATTGACTCGGGCGCCAACATCAACTTCGACAGTTTGCGCCATGTCGCCGAGCGCGCCGCTGTGTGCGGCGCCCCTGCGTAATGGCGATCAGGGCAGCATCGGGCGCAGGAAACTGCGCTCGTAGCTGACGATGAACTTCTTCTCAACCAGAGATTCCACCAGCGCGGTGCTTTCCGGGTCGGTCAGTGCGATGTGTCGGTAGCTTTCGTAGTCCGCCAGCGACGGAAAACTGAACAGGCAATAGGCGATATTGCTCGCACCCTCGGACGGCAGAAAGTAGCCGTGATGAGTGCCGCCCAAGCGTTCGACAATGCCGAGCCAGGCCTTGGCGTAGGCCTCGAACTCGGTCAATTGATAAGGATCGATCACGTATTTGACGTGGCAGGTAATCAAGTTTGACGCTCCTTGCTCAGGTCATTCCTGAATGGCAGTGCCGACTTTGTCCGACGCGGACCAGATGCGATAGCGCACTTCAACGTCCGACGGGGCGTACACCACCACCGGCAATTTGCTGTTGTAACGCAGCATGAAACCGTCACCGACGACCGGCACGAATGCGCGTTTCTTTTGCGAGCCGGGCGGGCAGGCCATCATTGTGCTCATCGGGCCGATGACTTTCTCCAGTCGGTAGAACGGATAGCCCCAACCTTCAAGGTTTTTCTCGTCCAGCACCCCGCCCAGACGCTGGCGATTGCAATCCACTTCGAGAGTTTTGCCCGCGAGGATCTCGACCTGGAAGTTCTCTTCCTGATCCTGCTTGGGCAGATGAATGACCTGGCGGGTGAAACCGGCTTCAGCTTTCGGGTAAGGCGCGACGTCTTCGAGTTTGGCCGCGTGGGCGAAGGTGGACAGACTGGCGATGATCAGGCCGGTGGTCGCGTAAGCACGGAAAGAACCCATGGAAGCCTCCTTGCGGGTGTAGTGTGATTGACGGGCATTCTTACCCTCACAGGCGTTGAATGCAAACCGGCGTCGACTTGCAAATTGCAGTGCTCAGGTGGGCGATTCTTGCATTTTGCAACTGGCCATTTGCTGGCTTGGCCGCCAAGTACTTGATTTCAAAAGGGTCGAAATGATCCGATGAAAGGCATGGTTTATGCGTCTATTTGGTGCAGCGCACCGGGTTCGGGCGCCTACACTCCAATAGGCATTTCGCCGTACAACCGTTTGCCGCACCCAGGGAAATAACGGGGACACACCCGTGCAGGGGCAGCAAAAGCGGTCAACGTGAAGAGTTGATTGGCAGTTTCATCAATAAGGAGAGGTTCACCATGTTTCTGTCTGCCTTGGAACTACGCAATATCATTGAAAGCAGCTTTCTGCCTAAACGTTGCCAATGCACGCTGTCGCCGGACTTGTCGATGACCGTCAAGGTCTTCGGCGATCACCAGACCGACCAGGTCGATCTGCACGTCAGCGGCATCGATGCCAGCCACCTGAATAGCTGTCGCGAAATCAATATGCTGATCGCCGGGCTACGTTCGGATCTGGCGCAACAAGCAACGCCATATCACTACAGCCCACGCTCCAGAGCCATTTAACTGACCGTTTCACCCAGTTCGACCGTCACGCGCCGGGCCTGCACAAAACCAAGGCCCAGCGCGAACTCGACCAGCACCGCGAGCAAAATGCCGGGGCCGGCGTGGCCGTTAAGCCATTCCGCAAAACCCAGCACCGCCAATCCAAAACAGCCGACGATAAAGCCGTTGCTCAACGCATTGCGCGCAATCGACACCGGCGCTCTGCGCACCCGATAAAACATCACTCCCAGCGCCGCGAACAGCACCGCGCTGCGTCGCGCGACAAATCCTGCCCCCTCGGAATATTCGATACTCCAGATTGCCAACAACATGTCCGGCACGAAGCCCCAGACCAGCGCCAAGAGAAAACATAACGAAGCGGTGAACGTCGACAACGTGCGAAACGACAACTGCATGGCGAATCCTTGCGGCAGTGAGGAGGGCCCCGAGCATAACTCCGCAAAACCCCTCACGCCTACCGCAAAGCCGCAAATCAGACGTTTCTGTCAGTTCTGGAAGTTGCACGCGTCAGATAATTTCCTGTAGCTGATTTCCTCGGGCTTACCGGCGTTATCGATGTACTTCATGTCGGCGGTAATGACCTTGCACTGCATCGTGGACGGCTCGGTCATCGAAACCACCTTCGCCACATTCAGCGGCATGCCGTACTGATAAGGCACGGCTTTGGAGGTGGTGGAAGTGTCATTGGCCTGAGCCAGCCCGACGAATGCGGTGCAGGCGAGGGCGGTGGTGAGCAGGAATGGGCGAATGTTCATGAAAGGACTCCCGTGCGACGCAAAGAGAGTTCGGCGTGAATCCGGCCGAACTTGCCGCACTGGGCGTCAGCCAAGGGCTGAGGGTGTGCGGTCATTCAGAGTCTTTGACCGCAGCGTTAAGCGATGGTTAACCCACCTGAACGCCGGCTGTCAGAGGGCAGGGCGATTTCTGCGGAACGGGTGGCGTATTCCTACAAGAGCAGATGCCTTGTCTGCTTTCGGCGGCTGGAGTGGGGCGGTTATGGTTTGGCGTCGCTGCAAAATCAGCGATTCAGGTTTGGTCACTTGAGAATAATCAATTGCATATGTGCCATCATTTGCGCCGCAGACATCTATGTCCGTGTAGTGCATTGCTGTGGTGGCTGTGTGCAGGACGCCTTCGGGCGAGCTGAGTTTGATTGTTCTCGGTTGACCAAGCCTGTACACGGCCGCCTCCCACTGTTTGGTCACGGTGCTAGCGGTTACTTTCGAAACAATCGAGTAATCACCTATGCCAGTTATGATTCCGTCTCCCAATCGCTACATCCCCCTCAACAGCGGTGTCACCGAAAGCGCGCCTCTGGTCATCGACTCCGAAGCCAATCCCAAAGACATCCTTGAAGCCGCCGTCCAGCGCGTCCGCGCCTCGGCCGATCTGCTCGAAACCCTGCATTGCCTCTGCTTCAAACACGCCGACGTGCAGGACATTCCGCACATCACCCACGCGCTGTACCTGCTGACGCAGGATGGCAACGATTTGCTGCAGGTCGCGCAGCGGCTGATGTTGAACTGGAAGGCGCCGGCCTGAATTTTTCGCTCAAAAAAGCCTGCCGTCGAAAGAGGGCAGGCTGAGCTGTTTGTGAAAGACCATATTCCTTACCCATGAAGGCTATTTCAGATCGATGACCATAAATCCTTTTCGATTGGGCAGAACATCAACCCCTTTGAGCTCGTCTGGCTGGCCTTTCCTGGCGAAATAGTCATAAACGAGGTATTTCTCAGGCACTTCATAGCCTTCGTTGGGGATGACAAGACGCATCCGTTGAACGCTCAAGTACAAAAAACGCGGTAAGGCTTTCTCCGAAAAATCGATGCGCTCCAGCACTCCGCTGGATGGGTTTTTGCGCAGGACGACCCCTTTTGTATAAGGCGATCCGTAGTTCAACGCAAAAATCAAAGTGGCGCCTGTGCACTTTGCCAACATCACGTCACCGGCAAAATCCTGGTCAGGCATGTCCGTAAAGGCTGTTTCGATTTTGCCGTTGAATTTTACAAACAGACGCTGGCCGTCTGTACTGGCGGTGGCGAGCAACGCTATTTTGGTTCCGTCCGAAAGAGGGCAGGTCAACAGCGTTTTCTGCGAGCCTGCCCACGCCGGGCGACATATCAGCGTGATGAGTACTAGGAGTAACGCCTTGTTCATTTGATGGGGCCGATTTCGTGGACGTTATTGCGAGTCGTCGGCTTATGGCTTCTCGCGTACTCGACCAGGTCTTTCGGATAGACCATATGGTCGAGTTGGCTGTCGTCTATGCCGTACAGGTAAGCAATTGCCCCCGCTTCCAGAGCCCAATAACCCACATAACTACCTTCTTCACCGTCAAGGTGCGTGTCGTGCCATGGCGCCTGTTCAAAGGTGCAATACCAGTTATTGCAGTATTCACTGAGAAATCGCGACGCTTCGCTCTTGTCTTCAGCGTAAATCGCCTGAATGAGCGGCGTGGAGACGTCGTGATACCACTGATCGATATCCAATCGCCCAGGCAGAACCTTGGTCAGCAAATCCTCATACAGCGTGTCTATGCCGGCGTATCCCGCATTGTCGATCAAAGAGACAAAGCGTTTTAACAAGTCAGTGCGGTGCAGCAGGATGCACAGGCTGATGACTTGCAGGCATTCTTCGTATTCGTCAGGCCAGTCGTCGATGATGAGCGGCGTGATGTTGGGAATTTGCTCGTAAATGGCCAGATATTTTTGCAGTTCTTCGTAACTGGCAATCAGGGTTTCCAAAGGAAGAATCAGGCTTTGTATGTCCTCTCCGGCGGTGTAAAGCATCAAAATGTGCTGGAGGTGCAGGCTCTGAAAATTTCTGGCTCGCAGAGACTTCTCCTGCTCTGGAGAGTCAGCCGTGAATAGCTTGTCTTTCCAGAATTCAAACTCTTCCTCGAAGTAGGATTTGAAACTTTCGTATCGAGCTGTAGTGAAATATTGTTGTCTGCTATTCAAGTGTCAAGTCCGTGACGAAAGTGCGTTTGAAGTTTATGCGGTTGGAGCATGCGATCTAGCGTATTCAACCAGATCCTTTGGGTAAACCATATGGTCTATTTGGCTGTCATCAATGCCATACAGATAGGCAATCGTCCCTGCTTCGATAGCCCAATATCCAACATAGCTTCCTTCGTCACCCTGTAAATGGGAATCGTGCCAAGGAGCCTGTTTGAACGCTGGGTACCATTGTTCGCAATATTCCGTTAGCAGGTCAGATGCTACTTCCTTGTCATCAGCGTAAATTGCCTGAAGGAGAGGGGTATAAACGTCATGATACCAGTCGTCTATGTCCTCTCTGTCAGGTAGGACCTTGCATAGCAGGTCTTCATATAAGGCATCTTGGCCGCAATAACCCGCTGCATCTAACAGTGCGGCAAATCGCTCAAGAAGGTCCGTGCGGTGTAACAGGATGCACAAACTAGCTACTTGAACAAACTCTTCGTACTCATCTAACCAGTCATCAATCGCTAGAGGAGAAATGCTTTCTGTTTTTTCAGATAGGGCAAGCATTTCCTGGCGTCTCTCGAAGTTCCTTATCAGCTCTTCCAGCATTGGTTCTAGCGCACTTATTTCCACCCCACCAGTGTATGAAATCAATAACTTCTTTAATGCTACATTCTTGAAATGTGTTGCTCTTAATGACGCTTCTTGCTCGGGGCTGTCGGATTCGAATGTGTTGTGATCCCAAAATTCTTTGGTTTCTTCGCTGTAGACAAGAAAGTCAACATACCTGGCTTCGGTCAAGAATTTTTGTCGTTTGTTCATCGCTCGATTTTACTCAGGCATCTGGAGGGTTTTAATCATGCTTCGCAGCATTCATGCTTAAACTTCTACCGAACTATGTAGCGGAGACAGTCACCCGGCTCAAAAACAATTCCAAGCCTTGCTGATACGTATCCGCGTCCATCAAATCGCTGCGCCTAGGGATGTGATAGGCCTTGCCCTTGCTGTCCAGTTTTGCGCACGCAACGGAGTAGAAGTCGGGTGTGACCTTGAGCCGCACAATCTGACCCCACGCAAGTCCGCCTTTGGCGCCTTTGCCCTTGGTAAAGAACAAGGTAAAACCATCTTCATCGAATTCCAGGCGATAAGCACCTTCAGCAGCCTTGAGTCGGGCACGTACCGTTGATTCGATCAGACGCAGGTTTACCTTTTGAAAAGGCTTGCGAGGTTTCGCACGGTTGGCGGCAATCCGCTTGCGCAAGCGATTTAGAAGGCGTTCGGAGAAGAACCGCCAGCACACCACGTATGCCACGGTGAAGAGCACCAAGGCGATGAGCTTCTCCGGACTAAACTCGCGTGCAGGGAAATAGATGGCTAGCATGCCGCCAACCAGCCCCAGTAGAAAAAATAGCGGCGCGAGCAGACGATCCTCAATGCGAGCCAGTTTGCCAAGTAGCCTGGCCCTCAGTTGATCATCCTTGAGTATTTCCTGCTCAACCAGTTTGCCGATTCTGGACTGTGTGTGTTCGGGGGTGATGGTGTATTGCAATTCCATGGTGTTGAATCCGAAATCCGTTTTCTGGGGAGGGCAGAGTTTACGTGTTTGCCTTGCGTCGGGCGTATTCAACCAGATCTTTTGGATAGACCATATGATCGATTTGGCTGTCGTCCATGCCGTAGAGGAAAGCAATCGCTCCTGCTTCGATGGCCCAATAGCCCACATAGCTGCCATCCTCGCCTTGCAAATGTGTGTCATGCCAAGGGGCTTGAATGAAAGCGTCATACCATTGGTTGCAATACTCTCTCAGTCGCTCTGAGGACTGTTCTTTAGAGTCCATGTAGATGGCTTGTATCAGGGGGGTGTAGATGTCGTGAAACCACTGGTCAACATCATGTCTGTTTGGCAGCACTTTTCTTAATAGGTCCTCGTATAGGGTGTTACTCCCGACGTACCCCGCCTGATCTATCAAAACTACGAATCGCGTCAATAAATCGGTGCGGTCCAGGAGAATACACAAGCCTATTACCTGGACACGCTCTTCGTACTGATCCGGCCAGTCATCTATGGCTAGCGGGGATATTTGGGGTTCTTGTTCATAAATAGATAGTGTGTGCTGCCGTATTTCGTATTTTTCTATCAACTCTTCAAGCAACGGAATGAGGGTTTCTATTTCCTCTCCCGCCGTATAGCAGGCGAAGATTTTATCAAGCAGAAGATCTTGAAGATGGCGTGCTCGAAGCGACGCTTCTTGTTCAGGAGAATCTGATTCAAATTTATTGGTTTTGCAAAACTCAATAACTTCGTCGTACTCTTTCAAGAAGATTCTATAGTGGCTTTCGCTATAGTATTTTTGCCTTTTGTTCACGTTTCTTCCTTGGTTGTAGAATTTCATGCCTGTCTGGAATTTTTAAGCGCTCAGTGAGTTATTTGATAGGTCAAGCGGTCGATTTATTCTTTCGTGCATACTCGACCAAGTCCCTTGGATAAACCATATGGTCGATTTTGCTGTCGTCTATGTCGTATAGGAAAGCAATTGCTCCTGCTTCGATAGCCCAATAACCTACGTAGTTACCGTCTTCCCCCTGATGATGAGTGTCGTGCCAAGGAGCTTGTTTGAACGCCGTATACCAATGGCTACAATAATTTTTAAGGTGTTGGGTAGCCTCTTTTGCCGTTTCTGAATATATCGCCTGTACCAGGGGCGAATAAACGTCGTGATACCACTGGTCTATGTCGTGCCTGCCAGGTAAAACCTTGCAAAGCAAATCCTCATAGAGCGTATCGGTGCCTTTATAGCCAGCGTTGTCTATTAGTACTACAAATCGTTTTAGGAGGTCTGTGCGATGTAATAAAATACAAAACCCTATAACTTGAACGCATTCTTCATATTGGTAGGGGTAGTCGCTGATCGCCAACGGTGATATTTCAGGAATCTGTTCGTTCTTTGTCAGTTTGTCCTGATATATTTCGTATTTTTCGATCACATCCTCGAGCAGTGGAGATAGTTCGGATATCTCTCTTCCTGCCGTGTACGTCGCTAACAGCTTATTCAAGGTCAGTCTCTGGAAAAACCTGGAGCGAAGCATTTCCTCTTCTTCGAGCGAGTCTGATTTGAACTTTCTTGTGCGATAAAAATCGTGAGCTTCGTCATGTGCACTCATAAAAGTGCTGAAGTGATTTTCACTGTAAAATTTTTGTCTCTGTTTCATGTTATTAATCTATATCTGATTAAATTGACTCTACGCGAAATGGGTAGTCGATAATTCATTCTCGATCAAAGCGGGCGTACCATTGCTTGGTACTTTCCTCCTCGAAGCAATTTCCATGAGGAGAGTAATGATGAAATTGATCTGGTTCTGTAATGCGCACGGATTTTAATATTTTATTTACTGCAATGTAGGCGTCGAGCTCATCTCTTTCTTCGGCGCCGAGTTGCGGATACTCACCTGCTTGAATAATCAGTCCATTGTCATAGTTGACAAAATCAATGTCACTACGGTTACTTAGTTTCTGGCGCAAAGCGGGTTCCCCGCCAAGTTTCGCAATAAACGAATTCCCGATTATGGTTTGCCAGTTAACACCTTTTATATAGTCGATAAGCTCGGAGGCCAAGCTGTGAGGCATTGAATCAACATCTATGCCGATGTGTTTTTGAGCAAGTTCAAACTCGATAGGCATGTAGCTATCATAGTCGAACGGAAGTGTCGTTGATAATCCACCGTAACCATGCTCTACTTCGACTTGGTTGCACAGGTATTTTACCCATACCCTGTACGTAGTCAGCCCCTCGTCTGATGTAATGTAATCCCAAGGGAAAACTAATTTTATATATGAGCGGTCGCTGTCTTCATGAACTTCGCGAGATCCAAGCATGGATATTCCAAAATCCGCAGCTTCTTTAGTGTTCGACGCACTTGTCAGGTGCAATTCGCACCGTTCATTACCAGATGATGAGCGAATTTTGGTGAATGCTTTTTCCAGTGACTCCGAGGTCAGTTTTTTGTAGCTGTCCTGAAGTAATCCGTTAAGGTGTGCTCCAAATTCATCATTGAATTTTCTAAAACAGTCAATAATCTTCAGTTTTTTTCCTGCTGTGTAGCCTTCTTTAAAGTATAAAGTGGCGATCACGCCGAGTTTGACCACGGGGGTACCGTCAGGGAGTTCATATGAGAAATCTTTGGCGCGATTTTCGAGGTTTTTCATTATTTCGGTTACTCTTCGCCAGACCGATACCAGATAGTGTCGCCACAATTGGAGCCTTCATTCTTCGGCATGATCTCGCCTTGGTTAAAGTAACGGCGAGAATCTGCCTCAGCCGGAGTAAACCAGAATCCTGTTTTACTGCATGGTTGACGAGCGTCTATTCGAGCAGTCTGAGATTTGTTGGATACTTGATGATTTCTTGCGTATTCAACCAGTTCTTTCGGATACACCATGTGGTCTATATTGCGATCATCAATACCGTAAAGAAACGCTACTGCTCCTGCTTCCAGCGCCCAATAACCACAGTAGCTACCTTCATCGCCTTGTTTGTGAGAGTCATGCCAAGGTGCTTGTTCGAACGCTGGATACCAACTTTCGCAATATTTTTTTAACAGATTTGAGGCTTCGTGTTTATCCTCTTCGTAAATAGCGAGGACTAAAGGTGTATAAACGTCGTGATACCAACGGTCAACATCGTATCGGTCAGGTAATAGTTTACAAAGCAGGTCTTCATACAGTGTGTCATCACCGCCATAGCCCGCGGGGTCGATAAGCGAAACGAAGCGCTTTAGCAAGTCAGATCGGTGAAGAAGTATGCATAGACTAAAAACCTGGACGCACTCCTCGTATTGGTCTAGCCAGTCATCAATTGTCAATGGTGTTATGTTTGGGATCCCTTCATAAACTGCTAATTTTTTCTGTAGTAGTTCATAGCTGTTTATGAGGCTTTCCATCAGTGGGATGAGATTGTTTATCTCGTCTCCCGCTGTATAGCGAATGAGTATTTCTTTAAATGTTATTTTTTGGAAGTGCCGGGCTCGAAGAGATTTTTCTTGATCTTCTGAGTCTGCTTGAAATGTATTTTTCTCAAAAAACGCTGTTGTTTTTTCTTTGTTCTTGAAGAAATTTTGATAGCGGTTTTCGCTCAAATACTGTTGTCTTCTATGCATCATCAAGCACCAACCTACGATTTTTTCGTGGTTTGCTGGTTTCGGGCGTATGTGACGAGGTCTTTTGGATAAATCATATGATCAATTTTTCTGTCTTCGATGTCATACAAAAAGGCAATAGCTCCAGCCTCGAATGCCCAGTATCCAATGTAGTTTCCTTCTTCGCCCTGCAGATGAGTATCATGCCAAGGGGCTTGTTTAAAGGCTGAATACCATTGATCGCAAAATTTTTGTAGAAGGCTTGTAGCCTCTTCTTTTGTTTTTGTATATATGGCTTGTATTAGTGGAGAATAAACATCGTGATACCATTGGTCTACATCAGTTCTGCCAGGCAATATTTTACAGAGTAAATCTTCGTATAACGTGTCGTCGCCAGCATATCCTGCATTGTCTATCAACTTAACAAAGCGAGTTAGCAGGTCTGTACGATGCAATAGGATGCAGAGACCTATGACTTGTACGCACTCTTCATATTCGTGTGGCCATTCGTCTATTGCTAGCGGTGAAATTTCAGGGGACTGTTCCGATACGGCTAGTGCCGCCTGCCGGATTTCATATTTTTCAATCAGATATTCCAATGGTGGAATCAGCGAAGAGATTTCTTCGCCTGCTGTATACATGGCTGTAAGCTTTCGGAGTGCTAAACGTTGAGCGAATCTTGAGCGAAGTGTCGTTTCACCTTCGGGGCTGTCGGACTTGAATTTAGTCGTGTTTAAAAGCTCGACAGCATCGTCATGCTTTTTTAAGAAGTTGTTGTAGTGGGCTTCATTAAAGAATTTTTGTCTATTTTTCATTTGGCGACTAAACTTAAGCGAATTTAAAGTTTCATATTTTTTATCAGAACTTTCGTCCGTTCATTTACAAGGCATTCTAATTGGCTTGATTGTGATGGAAGGTTTTGTGGCTCTTATGGATCGATTCGTCTGTAAGGTCAAGGCAGAATTCTCTTTGTGTACTTCGCTCAGATCCTGAAACAGATCTAAGCGGAGGGTAGGGGGCGGGCTTAGTCTTCACCTGACCAATACCAAAGCGTATCGCCCTAATCCGAATTATCAATTTTAGGCATTAGCTCTCCCAGCTTGAAGTATTTGCGAGAGTTTGGCTTTGCCGGGGTAAACCAGTAACCTTCTTTTGTGCATGACTGGTTCGACTCTATACGGGAAGGAGTGGTGATGTCGTCATTACGGTCAAAGCGCGCATACCATTTATCAGTGCTCTCTTTCTCAAAGCAATTTCCATAGGGTGAGTAGCTATGTAATTGATCCGGAACTGGTATACGTAGAGGCTTGAAAATGTTGTTTACCGCAACATACGCTGCCGGGAGATACTCCTCAGAGGAACCAAGCTCAGGCCACTCTCCAGCTCGAACGATCAGTCCTTTTTTATAGCTGAGAATATTTATGTCACTGCGACCGCTGAAAGACTTTCTAATCGTTGATTCCCCACCCAATCGTTCGATAAGGTCGTTTTCTACAATCGTGAACCAATTTACTCCCTTGATGTAACCAAGCAGTTCCCTTGCAGACGAATGAGGCATTGAATCAACTTGCAGGCCAGGATAACGCTGAGCTAATTCGTATTCTGTTGGCATATAGCTATGGTAGTCGTAAGGCAGAATGCTTGAGAGACCTGCATATCCATGCTCCGCGCCAATTTGGTCGCAAAGATAAGTGATCCAATCCTGGAAGCGCTCCACGCCGTTTTCTTCATTTAAGAAAGTCCACGGCAATACAATTTTTATAAATGACCGTTTTTTATCACCATGCACTTCAAATGAATTGAGCATTGACATGCTATAGCTGTCGGCCTCATCAGGGCTGCTCGAGCTACCTATGAGCCAGCTGAACTGATCATCTGGATCAGTTTGAAGAATACTTTCACGTGCCTTTGTGAAATTGTCATTTGTAAGCTTTTTTCGGCGCCGATAAACCATGCTTTTTAAATGAGATTCAAATTCTTCATGGAATCTAGCGAAGCATTCATTAATCTTGATCTTTTTATCGAAGCTATACCCTTTTTTAAAGTACAGAGTGGCAATCAGCCCGAGCTTAACCTTCGGCAGGGCGTCTGACTGCTCAATCGTCAAGTTATGTGCTTGCTCATTGAGGGCTTTTAAGAGTCGGTCCATGGAGAGTCTCATTTAATGGCATCAAATCGGAAAGTGCACTACCAACTTGAGAATGGCCCTGTACAAATGTTAAGTACTTGCATAGACCTCCACCCTAGCATTATAGCCAGCGATGCCGCTGGCGTCCGTCACTGGTCTTAGATGCCGATTAAAAGACCTGCTTTATGCCCAATGCTATTTTTCGCTCGACCAGTACCATAATGTATCGCCCCAATCTGAGTCATTAAAACTTGGCATCAGTTCACCTTGTTGAAAGTAACGACTTGAATTGGCGCGTGCAGGAGTGAACCAGATACCTTCTTTCGGGCACGGTTTTCCTGACTCCACACGAGCTGGAGTAGTGACGTTGTCTTCCCGGTCGAACCGAGCGTACCAATGTGCAGTGCTGTCTTTTTCGAAGCAATTCCCATGTGGGGAATAATTATGCAACTGACTGGGGGTAGGGATGCGCAGTGATTTAACTATTTTGTTGACGGCCAAGTAAGAGGACGGTGCGCCGTCCTCGATTGCACCGAGTTGAGGATGATCTCCTGCTCGGATAATCAAGCCACTATCGTATCGTTCTATATGAACATCACCGCGCCCTTCAAGCGCTTGGCGCAGAGCATCCTCTCCCCCAAGTTTCTGAACAAAGGTCTCTCCTAGCACAGTTTGCCAGTTCACCCCTTTAATAAAGTCGATCAAATGAATAGTCAAACTATGGGGCATTGAGTCAACGTCCAGCCCTAGATACCGTTGAGCAAGCTCAAACTCCATTGGCAAATAGCTATCGAAATCATAAGGAAGGATTGTTGATAATCCACCATATCCGTGCTCGGCGTTGACTTTCGAGCTCAGGAAGTTTATCCAGTGATTATATCGAGATAACCCTTCTTCGGTGGTTATAAGTTGCCAGGGTAGTACGATTTTTATATATGATCGAGCATGGTCGCCGTGCAACTCCCGGCTGTTCATGGTTGATATTCCGTACTCTTCAGATTCATAAATACTGGCGGCGCTAGTAAGTTGCCATTCGTACTGCTCATTTGGGCCGGTGCGTATTGTTTTCTCTACGTTTTTTTCAAGGTTTTGTTGAGTGAGCTTTGTGTACTTATCTTTAATCTGTCCTTTCAAGTGGGCCCCGAACTCTTCATAAAAAGCACGGAAGCAATCCATTACAGATGTTTTAACTTCAGTTGTGTATCCATTCTTGAAGTAAAGTGTTGCGATCAAGCCAAGCTTGACCACGGGTGTACCGTCCGAGAGCTCAAATGACAAATCTTCGGCGCGACTTTTGAGGTTTTCCATTATTTCGTTCACGATCGTTCTCGGCTAATAATTAAAATGCGGGGCGAAGTGCGGGCATGGTGATCGCTTGGTTCAACACCTTAAACAATTCGGGCCAGAACCTCACCGCAAATTTTATTATCATCATCAGCCCAGCGATAAGACTTGCTGGAATCCCGAGCGCTACAACGACCTCGCCGACAACTATGATTACGATGGCAGTTGCAACAGCAGAGCCTACAAATACCAGCCAATGCACCCAATCAACTTCGCGTAAGGCTTCCAGTGTCAAATCAGTATATTTCTGTATTTCTGACCAGATTTCGCGTATCTGATCGTCTGTCCAACGCATCACTTCACCGCCGGCCTCGCCAACCCATTCCCAAGCTTTCTGTGATTCAAGACGTAGCCACTCGCTTTGAGAACTGATCCAGGCGGCTGCCTCTGCAAGATGTTCTTCAACATCTTGCGAAAGGTCACGGAGACCCCGTCCTCCTTGTTCAATGAGACTGTCCACCGCCGCATCGATTTTTTGCGTCCAACGTTCTACCTGTGCAGGTTTTGGAATTGGTTCGGGACCGTAGACCGGGACAGGTGTGGGCGCCTCTTTAGGCGGACGCTCAGGGATGGGCGGTAGCGTCCATTTGTTAGGATCGTAAGCTTGTGTGGGTCTGTGCTCTCTGTTGAATTTCTTGTCAGCCTCGCGCTCTTTTTTGCTCCGACAATCCTTTACTTCCAATACTGCAAATCGATCAAGATCTCCGGCGATGCGCTCATAGTCCACTCGCTGGCCTCTTCCCAGAACATCGCCAGGAAATTTTACTTCAACAACTCTTTCAACATTGTTTTTATGAGGGGCCCCGTCGTGGTCTAGACATTCTAATCCTGGCCAACGAATCTGGGCATTTTTGACGATGACGACATCTGGCCGACGTAAAAATCCACCCATTGAGTTACTTGGGAAGAACGTCATGGTATGGCGACGATCAGGATCCGGTTTTTTTCCACCTACCAGCGACGAGCTAAGATACGGGATAGGGGCTTGAGGAGGAGGCGGCCTCATATCAAAGCTGACTTCCGCTTTATATTCGAAGAAGAAATCACGAAGATATTCGTCGACTTTGATGAGACCACTCATGACGAGCTGCTTGAGTTCTGCGTCCGACTCGCTGCCGTCTTTCAAGCGCTTGAAAGAAAGCTTTGGATATAAAAGACCATACTGAGCCTTGTCCATAAGGTAAGACTGATTCCGCGGAGACACTGTACCTATAGTGACTTGCCCCTCAATGCTAGTTGATGTGCATTTCTTCAGCGTTTCTGACGATTCAGCTACTGCCATTTATCAGCCCTCCTTGGCATTCAGGTAGTCCATTACCATTTCGGTAGGTGCGGTTTCACCGACCCGGATCAACGGCTTTTTCTTTTCCGGTTTTCGTTCTGGTGTCAACAGTTCCACTGGTGATGGCTCAGCAGTACGCGCTAAAAAAGTTTTGCCTTCATGGTCGGCATAACCTGCGATTCGAGTCCCATCTGCAAGCCTGAGTGTGTACGCACTACCTACCGCGGGTTCTCCGGTTTTTTCATCGAGTAGCTGATAGCGCGCCTTATGACTACGCGGCGCGCTTTGCAGCAATTTTCCTGCTTTATCCGCCGCAGCCAACCCCGGAATCAACGGAATCAAAATCCCGATCCCGGTCCCAACCCCCGGCGCGCCGCCAGTATTAGCCTTCACCTCAGCCCCACTAATCGTCACACCACCCGCATCAACCTTCACAAAACTCCCACCAGCCTTGGCGGTCAGCTCCATCCCCCCCTCAACCACAACCTTCTCGCCAGCGTGGTAGTGAATTTCCGTCCCAGCCTCGACAAACTGCGCCGTACCGACTTTCACATGCTGGGTCACGCCAACCGTCAGGTGATCATCCGCGCGCATTTCACTGACGCGATCCAGATGGGTGATCCGGTGTTCTTCAACCTTGAACTCGCTCAGGGTGTTGGCTTCAACGGTGTCGTGCCGTTCGTTGCCGACGCGGATCTTCTGGTCGTGCTCGATGTTCTCGTCCCAGTCGCGCTGGGCGTGGATGTAGATCTGCTCGATGCCTTTTTTGTCTTCGATGCGGAATTCGTTGTAGCCCTTGCCGCCCGGTGAGCTGAGGGTTTTGAAGGTGCTGCGGGTCTTGTTGGCCGGCAGGTCGTAGGGGACGACGTTTTCCTTGTGGTACAGGCAGCCGGTGACGAGTGGCTGGTCGGGATCGCCTTCGAGGAAGGTGACGAGGACTTCCATGCCGACACGCGGGATGGCGAGGCCGCCGTAGGCGCTACCGGCCCAGCCGCTGGCGACGCGCATCCAGCAGGTGGTTTTGTCGTCGGCCTGGCCGTCGCGGTCCCAGTGGAATTGCACCTTGATGCGGCCGTATTGATCGCAGTGGATTTCTTCGCCGGACGGGCCGGTGACGATGGCGGTCTGGCTGCCGAGGACTTTCGGTTTCGGGTGTTCGAGGGCAGGGCGGTAGTGCGCGTCCCACGGCGTGGCGAGGAAGCTGTTGCGGTAGCCTTGGTGGAAATCGCTTTTGTTGTCGGTGACGTCGCTGGTGACGTTTTCGCCGAGCACCTGCGGCTGTTTGCCTTCGTGGAAGACTTCGAGCAGCAGCCACAGGTCGTTCCACTCGGCGCGCGGGTGCTCGGCGAGGGTAAGGAAATGGCCGCTGGTGAGGGTCGGCTCGTCACCTTTACCTTCGGCGAGTTTGTAGTCGCTGCGGTGGCGTTCCAGTGCGCGGGTCGAGAGGTGCTTGCCGCGCTCGCGGGTGGTGAAGCGGCCGGGGTAATCGTAGTCTTCGAGGTCCGGGGCGAAGGGGCTGGTTGCCGTGCCTTCGGGGAGGATCTGCGGTTTTTCGAAGTCGTAATCGCGGCGGCTGACGCGGGTGGTGCGGGTTTCCAGGCGCAGGTTGAAGCGCTTGATCACCGGTTTGTCGGCGGCCATGCCGGAGTCTTGCTGGTAGCTCACGGCTTTGAGTTTGCGGAACACGGTCTGGTCGTCGCCGAACACCAGTTTGTGGCCGCTGCTGCTGTGCTGGAAGTGGAAGTGGATGCCTTCCTCTTCGCACAGGCGCTGAATAAAGTGCAGGTCGGACTCGTCGTACTGCACGCAGTATTCGCGTTCCGGGTACTGGGCGCTGAGCTGGAAGCTGTAGGCGTCAGCGAGGATGCCGCGATCTTCGAGAACCTGGGCGATGATCTTCGGCACTGTGAGCTGCTGGAAGATCTGCTGGTCGTGGTTATGGCGCAGGTAGGCGAGTTGCGGCACCAGGCTGATGCTGTAGCGGGTCAGGGTCTTGCCGGAATCGCCTTGCTCGATGCGGTACACCAGGCCATGAATCTTGCCTTCGCCCGTGGCGCCGAAAGTCAGCACACCGGGCTTGTGCAGCAGCTCTTCGAGCTTCAGGTCGGGGCGGGCGCTGACCAGTTCGAGGTCGAAACGGAACGGTTCGTTGAGGGCTTCGCGACCGGTGAAGCTGAGGACTTGCAGGTCGGCGTTGGCGCCTTCGAGCGTGAGGGTGATGTGGGTTGCATTGGCGTCCAGCATGCCTTGAATTCCGTCCGTTGAATAAGCAGGGGACGGATGATGGAGGATTAAACCGCCTCGTTCAAGGCGCAAATGCCGTACGCACGGCACTGGCGGGGCATAGGGCAAACCCTTAGATAGCGGGTTTTGGTCAATGAAACCGGGCGTTTCGTGGATGCCTGCGCCGGTCGGCCGGCGATATCAACCCAGCCGGGCATTGAAGAATAGCCAGTCAGTTTCAGACTAAAGTCGCCTGTGGCACGTTAAAGCCATCTGCCATCATTGCGCCTCACCCCTGCGTGTTCACTTTCTCCCGGCTCAATTTTGATCCGGGACGGGAGCTATTTTTCTGGCTTATTGCGCCTTGCGCAAACGCTGCATTGTTGGAGTTTTTCATGCGTCCCCCATTTCCCCTCATCACCCCGCGCCAGTCGTTTGGCTTCGGAGCCGTTGTGCTGTGCGCCGGTTTTGCCGCACAGGTTCAGGCCCGCGGTTTTCTTGAAGACACCACGGCGAAAATCGAATCGCGCACGGTGTACTTCAACCGCGATTTCCGTGATGGGCACACCTCGAACGATCAGGGCGCATCGAAGCGGGAAGAGTCGGCGCAGGGCTTCATTCTCAACCTGCAATCGGGTTACACCGAAGGCACTGTCGGTTTCGGTATTGATGCGCTGGGCATGCTCGGCTTCAAACTCGACTCCAGCGCCGACAGCAGCAATAGCGGTTTGCTGCCGTCGAGCGGGCAGGACCCTCGCGGCTCGAAAGATCAATACGCGAAAATGGGCCTGACCGCGAAAGTGAAGGTCTCGGACACGGTGCTGAAGTACGGCGCGCTGCTGCCGGATCTGCCGCTGCTCAAGTACAACGATGGCCGTCTGCTGCCAACGATGTTCAACGGTGCGCTGCTGACTTCAAAGGAAGTGAAGGACCTCACCTTCATGGCCGCGCGTCTGGACAAGTACACCGCGCGCGACTCCACCGACTCGCAAGACATCCGCGTGCACTGCAAGAACAAGCGCTACGCGTGCAACACCACCGCCGACCATTTCGACATGTACGGCTTCGACTACAAGATCAACGATCGCCTGACCGCGCAGTATCACTACGCTGAACTTGAAGACACCTATCGCCAGCACTTCGTCGGCCTGTTGGCCAATCAGAAGTTGGGCGACGGTGTGTTGAAGGCTGATCTGCGCTTGCTGAAAAGTGCCGACAGTGGCGATGCGAAGGCCGGCTCCATTGATAACCGGGCGTTGAGCGGCATGCTGTCCTACGCCATCAGCGGCCATACCTTCAGTGGCGGCTGGCAGCGCATGAACGGCGATAACTCGATGCCGTACCTCGATGGCAGTAACCCGTATCTGGTCAACTACGTGCAGGTCAACGACTTCGCCGCCGCACAGGAACGTTCCTGGCAGTTGCGTTATGACTATGACTTCAAGGCAATCGGCATCAATGGCCTGAGTTTCCTGACGCGCTATGTCAACGGCGATCACATCAAGGTGCTGGGCAGCGATCAGGAAGGTAAAGAGTGGGAACGCGACAGCGAGTTGAAGTACGTGATTCAGACCGGCACGTTCAAGGATGTGAGTCTGCGTTTGCGTAATGCGACGTATCGGACCAACTACGAGAAGTTTGCCCGGGATGTGGATGAGACCCGGTTGATCGTGAGTTACAACTTTTCGGTGTTGTAACCGTCGGGCTTTCGGCGTCTGACCCGCCGCCATCGCGGGCAAGCCCGCTCCCACAGGTTTATCCGGTGGTCGCAAAATCTGTGTTCACCGAAGATCCCTGTGGGAGTTATAGCCAGTGCCAGAACCGGCTCCAGAAGCCGCGATTGAGATCTCTTGGCAATGGTCAGGTCAGGTCAGGGCAGTGTGCTGATAAAGGCTCTTATGCTGGGGCCCGCCTGAAAGGAGCCAACAGCCTCCAGCGCCGAGTTTGAAATCGCCTCTCCTGCATATTCGTCAGTTCCCACTGCGGGCGGAATACTGTTCAGGCCACCATTCGGGCTCCAGGTGAAGACGGTGTTGGGGACGGAAAGGTCTCCAGAGGCGCAAGTCATGAGCGTTGTATCAACGCTCAGGGCCAACGCGTCAGCCCGGCAATTCTCGAAGTTTTGCGGGGTGGGCAGAGGCTCTGCATCGGGTGTTGAAGTGCGCCAGAATGCCGGGACTTCATGATTTTGTGCCACCAGAACCTTGACGATGGCGACGCCGTTGTTGTTGAAGAATACGACCTCCACCGGATAGTTTTCCGTTGACTCCAGTGTTTTCGCCTCGGCATCAGGTCCCGACCAGTAGTTTGCGGTAGTTACGTGATTGGCGTAATGGCAAGTGCCAGCCGCTTGACCCTGGCCATTGATGCCGACCACCTCGCAATACGTCGCCGCCGGGGGTGGTTTCAGCGATTTCATGACGTACGTTGAGCCATTGAACGTAGCGACAGTGGCCTTCGGGTTTCCCAGCAGGTGTGGGCAATTGAGCGCCACGAGCGTCGAGCCATCGGCATTGGAATCAGCGATAGCGGCGACGCGGCAATTATCATTTCGGGCCGAAACCTGGACCGGTTCACCGCCTTTCTCAAAGCGCCATACCACAGCGGTGTTACCCAGGAGGGTAATACTTTGGCCCGCCACATTGCCAAAGAGTGTCGAGGCGCGAAGTTCGGCTCCCGTATCAAGTGGCAAGGGCTGCAGGCGCTTGGGCGGGTCTTTGGGGGAGGCAACGCGCCAGAACACGGGTACTTTGCCCAATACCGCCCCCAAAAGCTGATCACAGGTGCCCGTCATGACGTTCTGTGACAAAAAACTACTGTCGCAGGAGCGATTGGCCTGCAAAGGTTTGAGGTTGATCAACTCGGTCGGATTTGCATTCAAGAACCAGGCTTTTTTCACTCCGCTGACGACACAGAAACCCAGCACTCTGGTTGTTTCCATCACGCCAGATGCTCTGCAATCTCCTGAGTCGGGGCCAACAGGTATCGGTTGGCCAGCCTGCGCACTGTTTACCAGGGCGAACATGGGTAGTAATGAGACGGCAGTGATGAGCGGTTTCAATAACAGCTTCATAGGTATTCCTTCCATGGGTGACCACTGATTGCCAATGGCTCCTGATCCCAGTAGACAAACAAAAAACTCCCTTGCCTAGCTGTCAACTCTGACAACTAGACAAGGGAGTTTTTCAGGTATAGCGAACGACTTTTCCCGGAAACTGTAGGAGGGGCGGTGTTTATAGCCAATGCCAGAACCGGCTCCAGAACCCTCGGTTGAGGTCTTCCTTGCAACCAGCATATTGCTGGGCATACATATCGGAACGGTTCTGCACCTTGCGCGCCGTCGGCATCAGCCACGCCTTGCTGGCGTAAGTCTTGTTGCGATAGCCACCCCAGCCTTCGTGGTAGTTGAGGTACTGGCCGTAGGCGTCGTATTTGTAGACGCCGTTGATGCTGGTGGTTTTGTCCATGTACCAGCCGACGAAGTCGATGGCGTCGTCGAAGTCTTCGCGGTCGGCCCAGTTGCGGCCGGTGCTTTTCTGGTAGTCGGACCAGACTTCGTCCTTGGCCTGCGCATAACCCGACGCGGTTGAAACGCGGCCCCACGGAATCACCCAGAGCAGGTATTTGCGTGGGGTCTTGGCGTCGTAACGGTAGCCGGATTCCTGATACATGATCGCGAACGGCACCTGGATCGGTACGCCCCAGCGCTTTTGCGTGACCTGCGCGGCGTCGTACCAATCACTCTTTTCGCGGAAGATCTCGCAGATGTTTTCCGGCGAGCGGGGCGGCGAGGTGCCGCAACCCGTCAACAGTGCCGCGAGTACCAGTAGTCCAACCGTCTGCCCTGAGTTCAAAAGCCGTTATCCCGTCATGCGCTTAAAAAGGGCGACAGTCTACGCGCTCAGCTCAATTGGTGACGATAGGGCAAATCCGGACCGGTCTTGCTGCAGGTCAGCGCCGCCGCTTGCACAGCGAACTTGAGCATGGCGTCGATCTGCTCGCGAGCAAGGTGCTGCACGCCTTCGACCGAATCCAGACCGTGCTCGGTCAGCCACGTGATCAACGCGGCCTGGAAGGTGTCGCCGGCGCCGACGGTATCGGCGATCTTCACCGGGCACGCCGGCACCGACCATGAACCATGGGCGCGGCTGAACACGCTGGCGCCTTCGCCGCCACGGGTGAGGAAGACGACCTGGCAGCGATGCTCCAGCCAGCCTTCGATGACGCGCTGCGGATCCTGCTCGGGGTAGAGCAGGCTCAAGTCTTCGTCGCTGACTTTGATCAGATCCGCCAGTTGCACCAGCGTGGCAATCCGTTCGCGCCACAGTTCGATATTCGGCTCGGGATTGAGGCGCACGTTGGGGTCGAGGGTGATCAGGCGTTTGCCACTTTCACGCTGAACCAGTGCGAGCAGGGTGTCGGCAATCGGCTGCACCACCAGCGAAAACGAGCCGATGTGCAAACCGCGCACTTCAGGACCCAGCGATGGCAAATGCGCGAGGCTCAACTGCCGATCTGCGCAACCCTCACCGCGGAAACTGTAATGCGGCGAGCCGTTGGCGCCGACGGCAACCATTGCCAACGTGGTCGGCGCGGCGAAGTCCACCAAATAGTCGGGACGTACGCCTTCCTCCTGCAGTACCTGCTGCAAGCGGCGGCCGAGGTAGTCGGTGGACAGACCACCGAACAAGGCCGAGTCCACGCCCAAACGACGCAGGCCCACCGCGACGTTGAACGGCGAGCCGCCGGCAATCGCCTTGAAATTCACTTTCGAAGCCAGACCGCTGGCATCGTCTTCGCTGAAGAAATCAAACAGGGCTTCGCCACACACCAAATACATAATTGTTTGCTCTTTATAGGGTTGCGACATGCTGTTGATAGCGTTCGTAAGCCTGCTGAAACGCCGCGACATTGGCGGCGATCGGCAGGGTTTCACTGCTCAGGTCGAGTTTCACGCAGCGCTGGCACAGGTCGGCCAACGTGTTTTCGTGGCCGTTCGACCAGGATTTGCACCATGCCGCCTGAATCGCGGCACCGAGGGCGGCGGCTTCGCTTTGTTCGGTGCAGATCACCGGGGTGTTCATGATGTCGGCGACGATCTGCCGCCACACCGCGCTGTTCGAACCGCCGCCGATCAGGCAAATGCTGCGGCTTTGTAAACCATTCTGGCGGAGCAAATCCAGTCCGTAGCGCAATCCGAACGTTGTGCCTTCGACAGCGGCGCGGCACAGATTGGCCTGAGTCAGATTATCCAGCATCAAACCGTGCAGGCTGCCGGTGGCGTGGGGCAGGGCGGGGACGCGCTCACCATTGAAAAACGGCAGCAGGCTGACGCCTTCGGCGCCGATGGGGGCTTGGGCAACGAGTTCATTGAACCGGTCGAGATCCAGCTCGAACAATTCGCGAATTGCGCCGGTGGCGTTGGTCAGGTTCATGGTGCAGATCAGCGGCAGCCAGCCGCCGCTCGATGAGCAAAATGTGGCGACGCTGGCATCCGGGCTGACTTTCGGGGTTTCGGCGTAGGCGTACACCGTGCCGGAGGAGCCGAGGCTCATGGTGATCGCGCCGGGCTGAATATTGCCGGTGCCGATCGCGCCCATCATGTTGTCGCCGCCGCCGCTTGCGACCCGTGCGTCAGGGTTGATGCCGAGGTGTTCGGCGATGGCTGGCAGGATTGTACCGACGGCTTCGTGCGCATCGATAAGTTCAGGCAGCGCCGCTTGCAGACGTCCGCTGGCGTCGATGTCACGCAGCAACTGCAAATCCCACTGGCGTGTGCGCACGTTGAAATAGCCGGTGCCGGAGGCGTCGCCGTATTCGCTGCAGGCACGACCGGTGAGCCAGAAGTTGAGGTAGTCGTGGGGCAACAAAATACGTGCGATGCGTGCGAACACGACCGGATGTTGTTCTTTGGTCCAAAGCAGTTTCGACACTGTGTAGCCGGGCGCAATGACCACGCCGAGGCGTTCGAGCGAGCCTTTTTCACCGCCCAGATGCGTGAGCAGGCGGTCGTTCTCAGGGGTGGTTTCGGTGTCGCACCAGAGCTTGGCCGGGCGCAGGACTTCGCCTTGATCGTCGAGCAGCACCAGCCCATGTTGCTGGCCGGAAACGCCGATGCCGAGGATCGACTGGCCATCGACATTCGCCGCTAGCAGTGCGCGGCGGGTGGCGAGGGCGAAGGCTTCCAGCCACTGGCGAGTGTCTTGCTCGCGACGGCCGTTGGCACCGCTGATCATTGTATGGGCGGCGGCGCCGTGGCCGAGTACTTCGCCGCTGGCAGCATCGAGGATGATCGCTTTTGTGCCTTGGGTACCGCAGTCGATGCCGAGGAAGAGTTGTCGGGTTGTCACAGTAAGATCCTCAGGGCGTCAGTTCCATCCGGGTGACGCCATTCGCGAGCAGGCTCGCTCCCACATTTTGAAATGCGTTCCCCTGTGGGAGCGAGCCTGCTCGCGAAGGCGTCAGTCGCATCACCGCTTCAATCAAGCCAACACCCGCTCCAAAGTCCGGGTCACACCATCTTCGCGCAAGCTGTTGCAACACCATTCAAACGCCGCGACAAACTCCGCCGCCCGCGGAATCGCCGTGCCAAAAATCTCTTCGACCGCCAACAATCGCTCAGTCATCAACGCATCATCCGCCACCAATGCCTGGCAAAAAATCGCCCGTGGATCAGGAATCGAATAGGTATCGCCATTCTCATCCACACCCTTCAAATACAACGCCCAGGCCGCCACCACCAACGCCGCACGCTTGGTCTCGCGTCCATCGGCGATCAGCCGGTTGATCGTCGGGATGGTGAACTTGGGAAACTTCGACGAACCGTCCGAACACACCCGCTCAAGCTGATCGGCAATCGCCTGATTGGAAAACCGCGCCACCAGCGTGTCCTTGTATTGCGTCAGGTCGATGCCCGGCACCGGCGCCAGTTGTGGTGTGACATCCAGGTCCATATACGCCCGCATGTAGCGCACGAACAGCGGGTCATTCATGGTCTCGTGGACAAAGCGATAGCCTTTCAGAAAACCCAGATACGTCAGCGCCAGATGACTGCCGTTGAGCAGTTTGATTTTCATCTCTTCGTACGGCGAAACATCATCGGTGAACTGCACGCCGACTTTTTCCCAGTCCGGCCGGCCGTTGACGAATTTGTCTTCCAGCACCCACTGCACAAACGGCTCGCAGACCACCGGCCAGGCGTCATCCACCGCGTGTTTGTCGGCCAGTTGCAGGCGATGCGTGGTGCTGGTCATTGGCGTGATGCGGTCGACCATCGCGTTGGGGAAACTGACGTTGGCGTCGATCCAGCTGCACAGATTGCTGTTGCGCAGAGTGGCAAACGCCAGCAGCGCCTTGCGGGTGACCGCGCCGTTGTGCGGCAGGTTATCGCAGGACATCACAGTGAAGGCCGGAACGCCGGCCGCCCGGCGTTTTTCCAGGGCCGCGCAGAGAAAACCGAACACGGTTTTCGGCGAGTCCGGGTTGTTCAGATCGTGCTGGATCTGCGGCAGATGCGCCATGAATTCGCCGTTGCTGTCGTCGATGCAGTAGCCGCCCTCGGTGATGGTCAGCGAGACGATGCGGATCTGCGGGTCGGCGAGCTTGTCGATCAATGCCTGGGCGCCATCCTCGGCCAGCAGCATGTCGCGAATCGCGCCGATCACTCGCACTTCAGTGTCGTCGCTGTCACCGAGCTCGAACAGGGTGAACAGGTAATCCTGCTCCTTGAGATCGTCGCGGGCGCGGCGGTCTTCGGCGCGCAGGCCGACGCCGCAAATCGCCCAGTCGAGTGCTTCGCCGGTGTTCATCAGCGCGTCGGTGTAATACGCCTGATGCGCCCGGTGGAAACCGCCGACGCCAATGTGCGCGATGCCCTGACGGGTATCACTGAGGCTGTAGGCCGGCAGTAGCACTTCGGCGGCGAGGCGGTTGAGGTTTTGTCTGTTCAGTTTCATTGGGCAAGTCTCGAAAAATCAGGCGGCAGCGCGCAGCGGACGGGTCAGCGCCACACCTTCGGCATCGAATAAATGGCAGTGGGCGGCGTCCAGATAGAGGTTCAGTTGTTCGCCATAACGGCTGGCCAGATCACCGCGCACGCGCATGGTCAACGCCTCGCCGGCGTTGGTCTTGACGTGGCAGAAGGTGTCGCTGCCCAGCCGCTCGCTGACATCGGCGGTGACTTGCAGGGTGCAGTCGCCCGGTTGCGCCAGCTCCAGATGTTCCGGGCGAATGCCCAGCGTCACCACGCTGCCGACACTCAGATGGTTAGCATTGAACGGCAGGATGATGCGCGTGCCGGCATCCAGCGAGACTTCACAGACCTGAGCGTCGACGCGGGCGATCTTGCCTTTGAGGAAGCCCATTTTCGGTGTGCCAAGGAACCCGGCAACGAACAGGTTGGCGGGGTTGTGATAAAGGTCCAGTGGCGAGCCGACTTGCTCGATCTTGCCGCCATTGAGCACCACGACTTTGTCGGCCATGGTCATCGCTTCGACCTGGTCGTGGGTCACGTAGATCATCGTCGCTTGCAGGTCCTTGTGCAGGCGCAGCAACTCCAGGCGCATTTGCACGCGCAACGCGGCGTCGAGGTTGGACAGCGGTTCGTCGAACAGGAAGATTTTCGGGTTGCGCACGATGGCGCGGCCGATGGCGACACGCTGACGCTGACCACCGGAAAGCTGTTTCGGTTTGCGTTCCAGCATCGGTCCCAGTTCAAGGATGCGCGCCGCTTCGCCGACTTTTTTCTCCACTTCGGCTTTCGGCACGCCGGCCAGATCGAGGGCGAACGACATGTTCTTTTTCACGGTCATGTGCGGGTACAGCGCATAGGTCTGGAACACCATCGCCAGATCGCGCTTGGCCGGGCTGACTTCGGTGATGTCGCGGCCGTCGAGTTCGATGGTGCCGCCGCTGACTTCTTCCAGGCCGGCGATCAGCCGCAGCAGGGTGGATTTGCCGCAGCCGGACGGGCCGACGAAGACCACGAATTCCTTGTCGTTCACTTCCAGGTCGATGCCCTTGATGATGGAAAAACCTTCGAAGCCTTTTTGCAGATTCTTGATTTTCAGGTTGGCCATGATGATGGGCCTCCACAGTATTGTTATTCGTTTGGGCCGGGCGAGCTTTTATGTGGGAGCGAGCCTGCTCGCGAATGCGGTGTGTCATTTACCAAAGATGGTGACTGACACGGCCCCTTCGCGAGCAGGCTCGCTCCCACAGGGGGTTGCAGTAGGTTCGGGAGATTCATTTCACGGCGCCGAACGACAGGCCGCGCACCAGTTGTTTCTGGCTGATCCAGCCGAAGATCAGGATCGGCGCGCAGGCCAGGGTCGAGACCGCCGACAACTTGGCCCAGAACAAACCTTCAGGGCTTGAATACGAGGCGATCAACGCAGTCAGTGGCGCAGCTTTCGACGAGGTCAGGTTCAGCGACCAAAACGCTTCGTTCCAGCACAGGATCAGCGACAGCAACACGGTCGAGGCGAGACCGCCCTTGGCGATGGGCAGCAGCACGCGAACCATTTCCTGCCACAGCGTGGCGCCATCGAGGCGGGCGGCTTCGAGGATGTCTTTGGGGATGTCCTTGAAGTAGGTGTAAATCATCCAGACCACGATCGGCAGGTTGATCAGGGTGTAGATCACGATCAGCGCGATGCGCGTGTCGAGCAGGCCGAAACTCTTCGCCAGCAGGTAGATCGGCATCAGCACGCCCACCGGCGGCAGCATCTTGGTCGAGAGCATCCACAACAGCGTGCCTTTGGTGCGCTGGGTTTCGTAGAACGCCATCGAGTAGGCCGCCGGCACCGCGATCAGCAGACACAGTGCGGTGGCGCTGAAGGAAATCACCACCGAGTTCCAGGCGAAACTGAAGTAGTCGCTGCGCTCGTTGATGTGCAGGTAGTTCTCCAGCGTCGGCGTGAAGATGAACTGCGGCGGCGTGGCGAAGGCGTCGATTTCGGTTTTGAAACTGGTCATCACCATCCAGAAGATCGGGAAGAAAATCACGATCGCGATGGCCCAGGCCAGGGTGCCGAGCAGCAGGCTTTGCAGCCGGCGGGATTGTTGAAGAGTCATGGCAGGCCTCAGGCTTTGTCAGTCAGGTTTTTGCCGATCATCCGCACCAGAATGATCGCGGCGATGTTGGCGATGACCACAGCAATCAAACCGCCCGCCGAGGCCATGCCGACGTCGAACTGCACCAGCGCCTGGTTGTAGATCAGGTAGGCGAGGTTGGTCGAGGCGTAGCCCGGTCCACCGTTGGTGGTGGTGAAAATCTCGGCGAACACCGACAGCAGGAAGATCGTTTCGATCATCACCACCACCGCGATTGGCCGGGCCAGATGCGGCAGGGTCAGGTGCCAGAAGATCGCGATCGGGCCGGCGCCGTCGAGGCGCGCGGCTTCCTTTTGTTCCTGATCGAGGGACTGCATGGCGGTCATCAGGATGAGGATGGCGAAGGGCAGCCATTGCCACGAAACAATGATGATGATCGATAGCAGCGGGTAGTGCGCCAGCCAGTCCACCGGTTGCGCGCCGAACAGTTTCCAGACGTAGGCGAGGATCCCGGACACCGGGTGGAAGATCAGGTTTTTCCAGATCAGCGCACCGACCGTGGGCATGATGAAAAACGGTGAGATCAACATCACCCGGACGATGCCGCGACCCAGGAACTCACTGGCCTCAAGCAACGCACTGATCAGTACGCCGAACACCACGCTGATCAGCAACACGCTGCCAACCAGCAGCAGGGTGTTGGTGGCGCCCGGCAGGAAGCCCGAGTCGGTCAGAAAGTAAGTGAAGTTCTCCAGTCCGACGAATTCGTTCACACCCGGGTCGAGCAGGTTGTAACGAATCATCGAAAAGTAAATGGTCATGCCCAGCGGCACGATCATCCACAGCAGCAACAAGGCGACTGAAGGGCTGACCAGAAACCAGCCGGGATTGCGTACGCGGACCTTGCGCTGGGGTTGCGACAGGTCGAGGTGGGCTTTGGCAGTTGAAGTATTCATGGTGATGATCACTTACTCGTAATGCAGCGAGTTCTCTGTGGCGAGGGAGCTTGCTCCCGCTCGGCTGCGAAGCAGTCGTGAACCGGCAAATGCGGTTTGTCTGTTGCATCGCGTCTACCGGATTTGGGGCCGCTTCGCAGCCCAGCGGGAGCAAGCTCCCTCGCCACAATTGGAAGCAGGAACGGGTTACTTGGGATAACCGGCGCGCTTCATCTCGCGTTCAGTGGTTTGCTGTGCGGCCGCCAGGGCCTGATCCACCGTGGTCTGGCCAATCAGCGCTGCCGAGAACAGTTTGCCGACCTGGGTGCCGACGCCTTGGAACTCAGGAATGGTCACCAGTTGAATGCCGATGTACGGCACCGGTTTCAGCGTCGGTTTGCTCGGATCGGCGGCTTTCAGCGACTCCAGCGTGACCTTGGCAAACGGCGCTGCGCTCATGTAGGCGTCGCTGTAAGTCGAGGCGCGAGTGCCCGGCGGTACGTTGGCGATGCCGTCGGTCTTGGCCACCAGCTCGCCGTACTCCTTGGACGTGGCCCAGGCGCTGAACTCTTTTGCTGCATCCTTGGCCTTGGAACTGGTCGGAATCGCCAGCGCCCACGAATACAGCCACGCCGAGCCCTTGTCGGTGACTTGATGCGGAGCGAAGGTAAAGCCGACGTGATCGGCAACCTTGCTCTGGGTCTTGTCGGTGACGAACGAGCCCGCGACGCTGGCGTCGACCCAGATCGCGCATTTGCCGCTGTTGAACAGCGCCAGGTTTTCGTTGAAACCGTTGCTGGACGCGCCCGGCGGGCCGGATTTTTTCATGGTGTCGACGTAGAAGTTAAGTGCGTTTTTCCACTCGGGGCCGCTGAATTCCGGTTGCCATTTCTCATCGAACCAACGCGCGCCATAGGCATTGGCGACGGTGGTGATCAGCGCCATGTTCTCGCCCCAACCAGCCTTGCCGCGCAGGCAGATGCCGTACTGCTCTTTATCTTTGTTGGTGAGTTTTTCGGCGAAACCGGCGATCTGTTCCCAGGTCGGACGTTCCGGCATGGTCAGGCCAGCGTCCTTGAACAGGTCGGTGCGGTAATAGGTGATCGAGCTTTCGGCGTAGAACGGCAGGGCATACAGCGAGCCCTTCACCGACAGGCCTTCACGCACCGACGGGAACACGTCGTCGAGGGCGTAACTGGCCGGCAGATCCTTCATCGGTTCGAGCCAACCCTTGGCGCCCCACAGTGCCGCTTCGTACATGCCGATGGTCAACACATCGAACTGGCCGCCCTGAGTGGCGATGTCGGTGGTAAGGCGTTGGCGCAGGACGTTTTCTTCCAGTACCACCCAATTGAGCTTGATGTCCGGATGCTCGGTCTCGAAGGTTTTCGAGAGTTTTTGCATGCGAATCATGTCGCTGTTGTTGACGGTGGCGATGGTCAGGGTCTGGGCGCCAAGGCTGACGCTGCTGAGGGTCATGCAGGTGAGAGCAAGCAGAGCTTTTGCAGTGGGTTGCATCGTGCACTCCTTTTCTGCACCCGGCGGGTGGCAGAAGGACGGTTATTGTTTTTGTGTCTTCCGAATGCAGGAAGAATGTGCACTGATTACAGCCTTCAATCGTGGGTCTGACAAATCATCCGTCGCACTTCGATTGATACTTTTTTGCACTGGGGTTTGGCGTGGCCAACGCAGGGAAGGGGTTTTCAGCGGGGAAATGCTATCGAATGCGTACAGGTTTCTAATGCCGACACCCCCCCTGTAGGAGTGAGCCTGCTCGCGATAGCGGTGTGACAGTTTGCAGATATGTTGGCTGACGCTCCGCTATCGCGAGCAGGCTCACTCCTACAGGGGAGCTGCGCATCAGCCGAGGTTTTGTTCAGTCAGGCGCTGCACCGCGAGGCGCCGATAATGCGAAGGCGTCATGCCCTTGAGCTGCTGGAACCGCCGATTGAAGTTGGAGATATTGTTGAAACCCGACTCAAAGCACACATCGGTCACCGGTTTATCGCCGTCCGCCAGCAACTCGCAGGATTTGCTGATGCGCAAGCGATTGACGAACTCGATGAAGTTGCGCCCTGTGGCCTGTTTGAACACACGGCTGAAATAGGTCGGCGTCATGCCCAGGTGTTCAGCCACTTCCTCCAGCGAGATATCCCGGGCGTAATGGCTGAAAATGTAATCGACGGCGCGGTTGGTGCGGTCGATATTGTGTTCATCGGCCAATTGAGGGGTGGTGGCGCCAGACAGCAACTGATAGTCGTCACTGGCCGCCAGCAACTCCATCAGAATGAAAAAGTGCCCGAGCCGGGTGATGCCCCGGGTGTCGGCGATTCGCTGCATCAGCGTTATGGCCTGGCGGATCGTCTGTTTGCCGCGGAATTCGATGCCGTATTGCGCCCGATCCAACAAGGGTGCCAGTGTTTTCAGTTCAGCGAATATCTGGTGACCGCTTTCGAACAGCTCGTCCGTGAAGTTGACGAGCATGTCGCGTTTTTCCACCACTTCGTCTTCAGCCACCTGACTGATCCAGTTATGCGGCAGGTTGGGCCCGGTCAGAAACAGCGTTTCCGGGTAGAAGTTGCCGATGTAATCACCGATGAATACCTTGCCGGAACTGGCGACGATCAGGTGCAGCTCGTATTCCTTGTGGAAATGCCAGCGCACCAGTGGGCAGGGGAAGCCGTGCTGGCGGTAGATGATGGATAACCCGTTGTGGTCATCCATCAACTCGTAAGAGGGGTCGGTCACGCGTGCGGTTCGAGTCATGGCTGAGCGCTTTTTTTGTTATCGCTGGCTGATCATGCCTCTTTCTACACCGGCAGTGCCAGCCCGTCTCAGCTTCGCGTGACACCCTATGGAATGCGGTCGTGTGGGGTTCAGCTGATTACCGCTTTCCGGCTGCCCTTTTCAGGTTGGCCATGTGGCAGTAAGCAACGACGTTGCTCTCCTCAATGAAGTCGACATTGATAATGTTGCATTTCATCGCCCAGTCACTGTTTTTTGGATCGAACCAGATATTTAAATGTTCATGAATATCCACAGGGCCTCCGAAAGTAGCGTAACTGGTTGCGGAAAGAGACCAAAGTGCCCACTTGCCAGGCGGATACTCCATTACTTCAGAGATATATTTATTCAGTTCATCGGCATTAACGATGCCGGTGCCAATCCATTTGTGATTTATCTGCTCAAAAAATACTTCGTGTGACAACTCGCTGTGAGTCGGGGTGGCAAACAATACTCTTTGTGTGGAGCTGATTTTTTTGAGTTGCCCCAATGTAAGGCGTGCGTTGTTTGGTGGAATGATTCTGTCGCCGAACAGGTGCTGAACCACTTCGTTGAAATAGCGGAAGTCAAACGTTGGGCCGGACATTTTATGAACATCTACAACAATGAACTCGTCAGGGTTTTCACCGAGAAACTGATTGATGTCGGACATCAGGTGGCCCAGCGTTCGAGAGTTGGGGTGCTCATTATGATGCATTCGGAATTTGCCCAGTCCCTTTGCAGAAGGCTGGCTCATCAAGCGAATATCCAGAGCTCGGGATCCATGACTCAATTGCGCATAAAACGAGTCATGCTGACAGGCGAGCCAGTGGCGAGGTGGGCCGAAAAGAGGGTAGCTGGCTTTCCAGTCGCTGCCGGCATTATGGGTTCCCGGCAGAGTCATTTCATTCAGAGACAGTGCGTCAAATTGGGGGGTGGTCGTCATCCAGTTATGATTGGAGTAGTTGCCTTGATTAGTAGTGTTCATGTATGCATCCTGCATTAGTTAAAAGGCGCACAGTGGAAGTGTTAGTGCGTTACCTGCAGGACGTTTTAAATCTTTATTATGTTGTTTGCCAAGCCGCGTTTTGATTCTGGATGTAATGGTGAAGTTTTGGTTGCTTATGTTTTCTGGTTTTTAGCTTCAATCCACTGCGCCATGTATTGAGTGCTTTTGTGCATGTGGTGACGCAGCATGCTGCCAGTAAAGTTGCTGTTTCGAAGTGCTTTTAAATGCTCTTGGCAATGGCGCAGTTTTTCAATAAGTTCCGGACCGTGGACGACTTGTTGGTAACGCTCGCCGAGCAAAGTGTCACCCGCTTTTTGTGCCGCTTGCCAACGCCCCTCATCCTTATAAAGCTGAACGGCATGGTCGGCGAACTCCGTCGCCGTGCGCGTGATAGCCCCAGGCCAAGCCAGATCGCCATGCATGCCTTCAGCGCCAATTGGTGTGGTGACACTCGGCGTACCGCATAGCATGGCGTCTACAAGCTTGCCTTTGATGCCAGCACCGAATCGCAACGGTGCCAGGCAAATGCGCGCATCGGACATGACCTGCAACGCATCTTCTGCCCAGTTCATCACATGAAAACCCTGCGCTGCGTTGTGTAGCGCCGTGGCTTTGGGCGGCGTGTAGGCGCCATAAATATGCAGCTGTGCCTGAGGAAGTTGCTGGCGAATCAACGGCCAGACCGTGGACTTCATCCACAGGACTGCGTCCCAGTTTGGCGCATGGCGGAAGTTGCCGATGCTGAGGAAATGCGCCCGCTCCGCGAAGGGTTTTGGGGCATTGGTGGGAGGGGCAATCATCAGCGGGCACCAATGCAGCAACTGGCGCGGCAAACCGAATTGCCCGACGAGCAGATCGATTTCCACCTCGGAAATCATCAGGTTCAAGTCACAGCGATACAGCGCGGCGATTTCCCGTTTGGCCAGGTCGGTGTCGGCCATCAGTTCAAACTCTTCGCCCAGTGCCGGAGCAAACAAGTTGCTGAAATCGTCTTGATCGCTGTCGGCGTTCAACCGGTCCTTGAGCCGCTGATGCCGAGCATGTCGCAGGCTTTGCAGGTCAGAGGTTTCCAGAACGCGGAGGGCGTCGGGACAGTGCTTCTCGACCCGCCAGCCGAACTGCTCCTCCATCATGAACTGATCGAACAGCACGATATCCGGGGCGAGTTCGCTGATAAAGACGTCGAAACTGCTGTTATTGAGTTCAATGGGTACTTCGCGAATGCCCAGCGCAGTCAAGTCCGCCTTGTGCTCGCCCGGGCCGGCGGGGCTACTGAAGGTGATGTCCCAGCCCTGCTGCAAGAAAGTTTCGAGGATCTGCATGACATGCCCGCTGGCTGCCGAGGAGTGGGGCTCCGGCCAGACGTATCCGATGACCAGGACTTTGGTGGCGGCGGGTTGAGACATGAACGGAAATCCTTTGCAGCGGGCGAGGGGAACAAAAAACGGCCGCAATTAAACCACAGCGGCCGTTGAAGCGGGGCTCAGCCTACGACAGAAACCTTATATCGAGAGACTGATTTTCAGCTTGGAGATCGAATCAGTCGTGTTATGTTTTTCTACCGTTTTTTGTATAACTGTCATGTTCGATAAAAATTTCGCAGGGTCGGTTTGGCTCTGATTCAGCAATGTAACCGCGACTTCATTGCTTTGCGCATTATGAAAAGCGGGGTTGTCCTGGACGATCTTCGGCAGACTATTGCGATTTTGATCAAAAAGACTCAGATGAGCCGTTTCGTGAATATCATTTGCTCTATGAAGAGTGCGAAAGTCAGGTTTGGCCATGTCCGGTTTTCTGGCGAGATCCACCAGGCTGGCGACATCAGTCATGTTGTTTTTTGCTCTTCGCGCGTAGTACAAATCGAGGGTGTCGTTAGTGCCGTGCGACATTTCGTGAATCAAAATGTCTGCGATTTTCGCGTCCGCAAATTTTTCTTTTTTGTAGAAGTGATCGAGATGCTCGGGGTAAATCTTTATAAATTTTTTCACTGCGTTGCTCACCGGATCCCCGTTCTTTTCCGCCGCCAACCATAGTTGATAGTGTTCTGTGTCAATCGATGCCAAAGCATCCGGGCCACGCCGCCGGAAAGACATGTTGGCAACCGAAATGGCATCAAACTCTTCACGCATTTTGCGTAACGACTGCAGAAAGTATTCAACGGCTTCGTCTGAACTTGTTCCGAACAAGTATTTGATAACAAGTCGAGTGTCGGCGCCTGGACGCTCCAGAAGTCTGATTGCAACATCCAGTCTGTCCTTGGCAATGGGTAAGGCTTTTCCCACATAGTCTCGAGTGTAGGGGATGGGATTCGGTTTTCTGAAGAATTTGAATAATGATTCCGGCAACAGTTTAAGGTTCCTCAAGGGGGGACCCCAAGGCTCACCCAAACGGTTCAACGCGTACCATTCATCAGTGTGGCGTATGCCCCACACCTGGAAAACATCCGTGGCGTTTTGTGCATATTGTCGTGTACCCAGACGGATAATATCCGGATCGACTGCCGTGGAGAGTGCCGGGTAGGGCGTTTTTCCCGACCATTTTCGCGCATCGTAAAGGGCGCCTTCGACGGCAGTCACACTGCTGTGCCAGCCTTTACGTAAAAATTTTCCGCCCTTTACAAGTAAATCGGTTACTCCATCCAGCGGATTGATGACGCTGCTGACCAAACCGCCCCCTATCAAAGCTATTTCGCCGGCCTTCGTGGCAATACTTATGGTCTTGGCGGTCACGCTGGCAATCTTGGCGATGGCTCCGACCACTAACAGGATGGTCATTGCAACTTCCAGAGTGCACGCTGCTGCCCCTTGCATTTGTCGATCCAGGTCATCTGAATTGAGATCTTCGATACAGGATTTGAAAGGCACGACAACATTGAGGAGGGTATCCAGATCCTTATCCCGTTTTTCCCTGATTGCTTCAAGCCTGGTTTGTCCCCAGCATTCTTTGACCAACTCGTCGTAGGTCGCGACAGGTCTATGCTTGAGTACAAAGTTCGCCAGACGATCGAATTCTGACGAGTAGAAACTCTGATAATAACCGTTGATCCGTCCCGGCGATGGCGAAGCCGACAGCTCTGCGAGTTTGTCAATTACACCCGAACTGACACCGGTGAGTCCCGGCGTAACCCCATGGGTATAACACTCGATATTCATGGGCAACTGTTGCACTTTCGCGGGCGCCGAATAGTTGATTCCAGGGCGTCGAGCGGTTGGGTTCAACAATTTTTCTCTTTGAATCAGTGCTCCCAACTCAGTGTTTTCTCGACAGGTGCCATGCAAGGTGAACAATTCATGACACGAAACCTGGCCATCGAACTCGCAATAGATCACGACCCCATAACGCCCCTTGACCTCATCTATTTCCTTATGACTTTCTGTCGGTTTACGCCCGGTCACCTTCAGTACCGAGTCAAAGGCCATTGCGACGGGATTGGCGGTGATGCCCGTAATCGATTGGAGTTTCGCTACCGAAGGTCTGACGGTGAATAGGGTTACCTTGCCTTTGAGCAGTCGATTCCGCTCAGGCAGCGGCAGCATGGAAAATGCCTGCTTCAAATGCCTGTGCATGGCTTGCGCATGCACGACATAGGCCCGATTGAACTGACGATGGAACTCTCCGTCGGGAGAAACCAGATTGCGCAACAGGTTGGGAAACGCTTTATAAATACTTTCCCCTTTTTTCAGATCCCAGTCGCCGGTCGCCAGATCGTTGGACATGTGCAGTTCGACAGGCGAAAGGCGAAGTGAAGTGTAAGCGTCCTCCAGCGGCCGATTGCGCGATTGATGAAGGACATCGTCTTCAAGGTAAGTGCATCCCCTGGCGACCTGCTCAAGGATGTCCAGTGCGACGCTTCTGCGCGTGGGCAGGGGGCGCGTTAATGTTTCAGCGTTTTCGGCAAGTGTCTTCGCATGTCGGGCATAGGCGTCCGTGGCGATCTTCAGTGAGTCAGGGATTGATTTCCTGACGTCCTCAGGCGAGACAATGTTGTTGAGCAGGCCCCAATCAATCAAAGGGTCTACGGCGGCCAAAGCATCGAGTATCCTGCGCGACTCGGTCATCGGCTCCAGAGTCGAAAGTTGCATCAGTTGCGCATAAGTCATCGATCGAGTGGAACCGGGCGATATGATCTCCTGCACCGCCACGATTCGGCAAAACTCTACGCATTGCGGCGTGCCCAGTAGGAGGGTGGCAGGCAGATCTTTGACCAGAAACTCCGGCGCAGGCTCAGCCAGCAATAAATGAGCGGCCAGTGCCACATTCTTTTTGTTCACCCTGTGATGCTTGATCAGGTGGTTTTCGAAGTCGGTTTGAATCTCGGGGAAGGATTTTTCCAGATGCTCGACAGCATAAAAATCGAAACCGGCAACATGGTTTCGCGGCACTTGCTCACCGACTTGCGGATGCAGATCAAGCAGCAGAGACGTCAGAATAATCTGCTTGCGCGACGTTTCTGACTGAGGTTGGCTGGCTTGCGCGCCATACCAGCCCAGATCGCGTACATAGGCGTCCGCCCAGCGAGCGGCGACGGTGCTCGAAACAAGCTTCTCGATAACCTCCTCGGCTTCGGAGCGTGTGAAGGGCCCGTGCCCGCCAAAAATGTTCTCGGACAAATGCTCCAGGAGCGATTGTTTTTTCAGATAACTGGAGATGAGTTTGCGGAACTCACTCCGTTGAGTTGCAGAAAGTGTTGCTGTATTGCCTTCTACAGCCTGGATCATTTCCCAATAGTTGCCCAACTCCGGGCTCGCGGGCGTTTTGGCCTCCATGAATTCCACTAGCCGGGAACCCTCGGCGGCATCGTGCGGAATCAAATAGCTGTGGAAAGCCAGCCATTGCACTAAATCTATCTGGTCTGTGGTGGAAATCTTGCCGCCGGTCAATTCGGCCATTTCAATCAATATTTGCAGATCTTCTTTGAGATCAGGTGCAAGTTTGAAGGCGCTTGCAAAACCGACGATATTGTTGAAGTGTTTCGCGTTTATTTCGCCTTGGGCCGTCACTTCAAAGATTGCGTCTTCGGAAAGTCTCAACGTGGCGATCAGTCTTTTGAAGGAGGCGTGTTCGGACATGCGTCGCAGTAGCTGCCTGCCAGGGAGCAGAGCATCCTCAAGTAAGGATCCCGACTCCAGGGAAAGAGTAGCGCCGTCCAGCGTAAGTATTTGCGCTGGAGCAAGGAGCGCCAGGCGCTGTTTGAGTTTATAAATGACTTCTCCTCGCTCACGAATATCACTTTGCGCGTGATCGCTTTGGAAGTCGGAGTAGGAGATGGGTCTGGATAAGAAGCGTTGAGCTGTGTAGTGCAATTTTTTTACGTTCATGAAAAATCCATTTTATGTATGGCGTCTATGTTTGAGTGATCCTCTTTTGTTGGGGTTTGTTAATCAATAAGCGTTATGTAAGTGTGTTTTTCAACTGCTTGCGAGTTGTTATCTTTGTGGGGAGCATGCGGCGGAGTGCCCCTTCAAATTTGATTGAAGGGGGAGGTTGAATTACTTACTGAATGATGCTTTTAACTTTGTCACGCAATTGGTCTATCGAAAAAGGCTTGCCGATTACATGCATGTCATTCGGAACATCAATACTTTCAGCGTAACCGCTGGCAAACAGGATCGGCAGAGCGGGGCGCAGCTTGCGTGCTTCAGTGGCCAGTTCACGGCCGTCCATCCCCGGCAAGCCGACATCAGTCATCATCAGATCGATATGCTGAGCCGTATCGCTGAGAATCTCCAGCGCCTGCTCACTGCCATCCGCTTCCAGTACTTTGAACTCCAGTTCCTCGAGCACATCGACGATCAGCATGCGCACGATGGCATCGTCTTCTACGACAAGGATGATGGAAGCGGTGGCGGACATAATAAGGCTCTCAAGGGTGGGGGTCGGGCGCGCCGGTCGATCAGAAATGCCGGGCTCTTGCATGAGTAAGTGGCGCATAGCCACAAGTTCCCGGTTCGACACAAAAAAAGATTAGCTGTAAATGAACGAGCAAGGATAACTGTTGGCGTGGGCAAAGACGCAGGCAAATGTAGGAATTTGCTGCCAAAGTCGTCAGAAAAATGGATCCATACCGCGGTTTTGGGGCAAACTCTCGGGTTTTCAACAGTTCGACAAGGCTGCCCCCATGTCCTCTCCGTCTTCGGTTGATGAGCAACGGTTTCGTAAACTCCTGAGTCGCAACGTCAGCCTGCCGCTGGGCGTGGGCGTGCTCAGTGCCGTGTTCTTCGTGTCGCTGATCACCTATCTGCTGTCGGTCATCCAGTGGGTCGAGCACACCGACCGGGTGATCAATAACGCCAACGAAGCCGTGAAACTCACGGTGGACCTGGAAACAGGCATGCGCGGGTTTCTGCTCAGCGGCGACGAGCATTTCCTCGATCCGTATGAAACGGCCAAGCCACGAATCAACGTGGCACTCAATACCTTGCTCGAACTGACTGCCGACAACCCGGTGCAGACGGATCGTCTGCGTCGTCTGCAGGCGTTGCAGGTCGAGTGGGCGACCTATGCGCAATCGATGATCGACCTGCAGCGCAGCAGTGGCGACTACCGTGGCGCGGTGAAGGCTGGGCGCGGCAAGCGCCTGACTGACGAGATCCGCAAGCAGTTCGAAGACGTGATCGATATGGAGCAGCAGTTGCGCACCACGCGCAACGAAGATGTGCGCCGCACCACGATCTGGAGCATCACTCTTTATCTGTTGTTCGTGGCCGCCATCAGTGCGTTGCTGGCTTATATCGGTCGCCGCGATCTGGTCAACCTGTCTGAAAGCTACGGCGCCACATTGGCGGCACAGCAGGCCAGTGCCGAACGTCTGGAACGTCAGGCGTGGCTGCGCAACGGCCAGACCCAACTGGCCGAGCAGGTGTTGGGGCAACTCACGCTGAATCTGCTGGGGCGCAATATTCTGCAATTCTGCGCGCAGTACCTCGGCACTGCCGTGGCGGCGCTGTATGTCCGTGAAGAGCACGGTGGCCTCAAGCGCGTGGCCACGTATGGTTTCTCCCGCGAACAGGAACAACATGAACAATTGATCTACAGCGGTGAAGGCATCGTTGGTCAGGTGGCGCAGCAGGCAAAGCTGATTCGTCTGGATTCGGTGCCGTCCGATTACTTTAAAGTCAGCTCCGGGCTGGGTGAAGGCTTGCCGCACAGTGTGATGGTGGTGCCGACCAGCGATGACGACCAGATCAACGGCGTGATCGAACTGGGCTTCTTGCGTCCGCTCAGCGACCGTGATGTCGAGTTGCTGGAACTGATTGCCGGCAATATCGGCACGTCCATCGAAGCCGCGCGCTACCGTCAGCGCTTGCAGGAAGTGCTGGCCGAAACCCAGCAACTCAACGAAGAGTTGCAGGTGCAGCAGGAAGAGCTGAAAACCGCCAACGAAGAGCTCGAAGAGCAATCGCGGATTCTCAAGGAATCCCAGGCGCATCTGGAAACCCAGCAAGTCGAACTGGAGCAGACCAACGAACAATTGGCTGAGCAGGCGCAGACTCTGGCCGAGCAGCGCGATGCCATGGACCTGAAGAACACCGAGCTGAATCAGGCCCAGGTGCAACTCGAAGAGCGCGCCGAAGAGCTGCAGCGTTCGAGCAAGTACAAATCCGAATTCCTCGCCAACATGTCCCACGAACTGCGCACGCCGCTGAACAGTTCGTTGATTCTGGCCAAGCTGCTGGCAGAAAACCCGCAAGACAATCTCAGCGCCGAGCAGGTCAAGTTCGCCGAATCGATCTACTCCGCCGGCAATGATCTGCTTAACCTGATCAATGACATCCTCGACATTTCCAAAGTCGAGGCCGGCAAGCTTGAAGTGATCCCGGAAAACACCAGCGTCGCGCGTCTGGCCGATGGTCTGCGCAGCGTGTTCGAACCGTTGGCGGCCGACAAGCGCCTGACGTTCAGTGTCGATCTGCTGCCGGATGCACCGGTGACGCTGTTTACCGACCGTCAGCGTCTGGAACAGGTGATCAAGAACCTGCTCTCCAACGCCGTGAAATTCACCGAACAAGGCGCGGTCAGCCTGACCATCAGCGGCCAGCCGAACGAGCGCATTGCTTTCATCGTGCGCGATTCGGGGATCGGCATCGCAGCGGATCAGCAGGAAAGTATTTTCGAAGCCTTCCGTCAGGCCGATGGCACCACTAACCGCAAGTACGGCGGCACCGGTCTGGGCTTGTCGATTTCGCGGGATCTGGCGACGTTGCTGGGCGGTTCGATCAGCGTCAGCAGCGCACCGGGGCAGGGCAGTGTGTTCACGCTGGTATTGCCGCAGCAGTACAGCGAATCCAGCGAAGTCTCGTCGACGCCGCTGACCTTTACTCCGCCCGCACAAACGGCTGTCGCGGCACCTGCTGTGGTGGTTTCGCCGCTGGCGCCGGTACACATCCCGCGTTTTGCCGATGACCGTGACAAGGCGCCATTTGCCACCCGCTGCATTCTGGTGGTGGAAGACGAGCCGAACTTTGCGCACATCCTCTACGATCTGGCCCACGAACTCGGTTATCAGTGCCTGGTCGCGCATGGCGCGGACGAGGGATATGACCTGGCTCGCGAGTTTGTGCCGGACGCGATCTTGCTCGACATGCGTCTGCCGGACCACTCCGGCCTGACCGTGCTGCAACGCCTGAAAGAACACGCCGAAACCCGGCACATCCCGGTGCATGTGATTTCGGTCGAGGATCGGGTTGAAGCAGCGATGCACATGGGCGCCATCGGCTATGCGGTCAAGCCGACCACCCGTGAAGAGCTCAAGGACGTGTTCGCCCGCCTCGAAGCGAAGCTGACGCAGAAGGTCAAACGTGTGTTGTTGGTGGAAGATGACGATTTGCAGCGCGAAAGCATCGCGCTGCTGATCGGCGACGAAGACATCGAAATCACCGCCGTGGGCCTCGCGCAAGACGCGCTGGATCTGCTGCGCACAACGATTTTCGATTGCATGGTCATCGACTTGAAGCTGCCGGACATGCTCGGCAACGAATTGCTCAAGCGCATGTCTACCGAAGACATCTGCTCGTTCCCGCCGGTCATCGTTTACACCGGTCGTAACCTGACCCGCGATGAAGAGGCCGATCTGCGCAAGTACTCGCGCTCGATCATCATCAAGGGTGCGCGCTCGCCGGAACGCCTGCTCGATGAGGTGACACTCTTTTTGCACAAAGTCGAATCGCAGTTGTCCCATGAGCGGCAGAAGATGCTCAAGACTGCGCGCAGTCGCGACAAGGTCTTCGAGGGGCGCAAAGTGCTGCTGGTGGACGACGATGTACGCAACATCTTCGCCCTGACCAGCGCGCTGGAGACCAAAGGCGCAGTCGTGGTGATCGGCCGTAACGGTCGTGAAGCGATTGATAAATTGAATGAAGTCGAGGACATCGACCTGGTGCTGATGGACGTGATGATGCCGGAAATGGATGGTTTCGAAGCCACCATTGAAATCCGCAAGGATCCGCGTTGGCGCAAACTGCCGATCATTGCGGTAACGGCCAAGGCCATGAAGGATGATCAGGAGCGCTGCCTGCAAGCGGGCGCCAACGATTACCTGGCCAAGCCCATCGATCTGGATCGTCTGTTCTCGCTGATTCGCGTGTGGTTACCGAAGATGGAACGTATTTAGTGGAGTGCAGTGATTCCGTGGAACGCAACAGCGAAATCGAATTGCGGCTGTTGATTGAGGCGATCTACCTCAAGTACAGCTACGATTTCCGCGATTACTCCGGTGCTTCGATCAAGCGTCGGGTGCTGCACGCGTTGAACCAGTTCGAGTGCGCGACCATTTCGGCCTTGCAGGAAAAAGTCCTGCATGATCCGACCGCGTTCATGCAGTTGCTGCAATTGCTGACGATCCCGGTCAGTGAGATGTTTCGTGATCCGTCGCACTTCCTTGCCATTCGCAAGGAAGTGGTGCCGCTGCTCAGAACCTATCCGTCGATCAAGATCTGGATTGCCGGGTGCAGCACGGGTGAGGAGGTCTATTCGATGGCGATTCTGCTGCGCGAAGAGGGCTTGCTCGATCGCACGATCATTTATGCCACCGACATCAACCCGCGCTCGCTGGACAAGGCCAAGCAGGGGATTTTCTCGATGGAGAACGTCCGGGCCTACACCGCTAACTATCAGCAGGCCGGTGGTCAGCGTTCATTCGCCGACTACTACACTGCTGCGTATGGCTACGCGATTTTCGACAAAAGCCTGTGCGAGAACGTGACGTTCGCCGACCACAGTCTGGCGACCGACAGTGTGTTCTCCGAAACCCAATTGATTTCCTGCCGCAACGTGTTGATCTACTTTAACAAGAAGCTGCAGGACCGGGCGTTCGGGCTGTTTCACGAATCGCTGTGTCACCGTGGTTTTCTGGTGCTTGGCAGCAAAGAGACGCTGGATTTTTCCAGTTTTGCCAACCAGTTCGAACCGCTGGTGAAGCAGGAACGGATCTACCGCAAATTATGAACGACACGGCAGATTTGCCTCGAATCGAGGCTATTGTGGTCGGCGCTTCGGCAGGTGGCGTTGAGGCTTTGCTGACGTTGCTCGGGCCGCTGCGAAAGGGCTTTGTGTTGCCGATCATCATCGTCCTGCACCTGCCGGAAGAGCGTCGCAGCCAGTTGGCCGAGGTGTTTGCCCGGCGCTTGGCGATGCCGGTGGAAGAGGCCACGGACAAGCAGGACATCGAAGTGGGCACGGTGTATTTCGCCACGCCCGGTTATCACCTGTCGGTGGAGCAGGATCGCAGTCTGTCCTTGAGTCTTGAAGAGCGCGTCCATCATTCCCGGCCGTCGATTGACTACCTGTTTGAATCCGCCGCCGACGTCTATGGGCCGAAGCTGGCGGCTGTGCTGCTGACCGGCGCCAATCACGATGGCGCGCGCGGACTGGCCAAGGTCAAACGTCATGGCGGGCTGACCATCGTGCAGGACCCGGCTGACGCCCAGGTCGCCACCATGCCTCAGGCTGCGCTGAACGTTCAGCAGCCGGATCATGTCTTACCCATTCACGGCATCGGCCGTCTGCTAGTCGAGCTGGAACGAATCGCATGCTAAGTAATATCCAGGCAAAACTGCTGATCGTCGACGATCTGCCCGAGAACCTGCTGGCTCTCGAAGCGCTGATCAAACGCGAAGACCGCACCGTCTACAAGGCGCTGTCGGCGGACGAAGCACTGTCGCTGCTGCTGCAACACGAATTCGCCATGGCCATTCTCGACGTGCAGATGCCCGGCATGAACGGCTTCGAACTGGCGGAGTTGATGCGCGGCACCGAAAAAACCAAGAACATCCCGATCATTTTCGTCAGCGCTGCCGGCCGTGAACTGAACTATGCGTTCAAGGGCTACGAGAGCGGGGCGGTGGACTTTCTACACAAACCGCTGGATATCCACGCGGTGAAGAGCAAGGTCAATGTCTTCGTCGATCTCTATCGCCAGAGCAAGGCCATGAAGCAACAGGTCGAAGCGCTGGAGCAGGCCCGCCGCGAACAGGAAGCGCTGCTGCAACAATTGCAAAGCACGCAGTCGGAACTCGAGCAGGCGGTGCGTATGCGCGATGACTTCATGTCAATCGTCGCCCACGAAGTGCGCACGCCGCTCAATGGCCTGATACTCGAAACCCAATTGCGCAAGATGCACCTGGCGCGGGACAACGCTGCCGCTTTCACCCTGGACAAGATGCACGCCATGGTTGATCGCGACGAACGACAGATCAAAAGCCTGATCCGCCTGATCGAAGACATGCTCGATATCTCGCGGATTCGCACCGGCAAATTGTCGATCCGGCCGAACCGTTTCGATCTGGCGCAGTTGGTGAGCAATCTGTTACAGAACTTCGCGCAGCAGATTGAAGCGGCGGAAACCACCGTTTCCTTCGAAGCCGAGAGTCCGGTGGAAGGTTGCTGGGATGAATTCCGCATCGAGCAAGTGATTTCCAATCTGTTGACCAACGCCTTGCGGTACGGCGGCAGAAGCCCGGTGCAGGTACGTGTCTACCGCCAGGGTAATCAGGCGCGGGTCGAGGTTCAGGATCACGGCATCGGCATCAGTGAAGAGAACCAGAAGCGCATTTTTCAACAATTCGAACGGGTTTCCGCCAAGACGGTAGTCGCCGGACTCGGGTTGGGTCTGTTCATTTCCGAGCAGATCGTCGCCGCCCATGGCGGTTCCATCGTCGTCGAGAGTCAAATCAACGAGGGCGCCCTGTTTCGCGTTTGTCTGCCGATCGAGGAAAACGGCAAACCCGACGCAACCTCTGAGTGACCACACGGTCGTATCAGCAGCTATTGACCGAACAAAGGCTTCCCATGAGCGTAGATGCACAAGATGTAGTACTCGTCGTCGAGGACGAACCGGTTATCTTGATGATCCTGACGGATTACCTGTCAGGGCAGGGCTATCGCGTGCTGCAGGCCGAAAACGGCGAGCAGGCGTTCGAAATCCTCGCGAGCAAACCTCATCTGGACATGTTGATCACTGACTATCGCTTGCCTGGCGGCATCTCCGGCGTACAGATCGCCGAGCCCGCGGTAAAGCTGCGGCCCGATCTCAAGGTGATTTTCATCAGCGGTTACCCGCAGGAAATCCGCGAAACCGGCAGCCCGATCACGCGTAGGGCGCCGATTCTGGAAAAGCCGTTCGACCTGGACGTGTTGCAGGAAAAGATTCAGGAGTTGCTGGCCTGATCCAAGGCGCCTGACCTTAATATCTCCCTGTAGGAGCTGCCGAAGACTCGGGCAGCTCCTACAAGTTTTTTGAGGGGGTCAGCCGCGGATCATCTCCCGCACTTTGGCGGTGAGCAGATCGAAGGTGAACGGCTTGGTGATCATCTGCATCCCCGAGTCGAGGAAACCGCCCCGCACCGCCGCATGTTCGGCGTACCCGGTGATGAACAATACCTTCAAGCCCGGCCGGTATTGCCGACCGATCTCTGCCAGTTGCCGACCGTTCATGCCCGGCAAGCCGACGTCGCTGATCAGCAGATCAATACGCTGCGCCGAGTTGAGAATCGGTACGGCGCCATCAGCATCCCCAGCCTCGACAAACGCATAACCGAGTTCACCCAGTACCGAGCTGACCAGCAAGCGCACGGCCGGGTCGTCTTCGACAATCAGGACGGTTTCGCCGTCGATTGCATGCGGGACTTGCTCGGTATCGCTGGTCGGTTGTTCCAGTTCTTCGCCACGGAAACGCGGCAGATAGAGTTTGACCGTCGTGCCCTGATCAATCTCGCTGTCGATCGACACATGGCCGCGTGACTGTTTACTGAAGCCGTAGATCATCGACAGGCCAAGTCCTGTGCCCTGACCGATGGGCTTGGTGGTGAAAAACGGATCGAACGCACGGTTGATGACACTCTGCGGCATGCCACTGCCGTTGTCGGTGACACTCAGCATCACGTAGTCGCCGGGTTCAAGATTGGGATAGGCCTCGGTGAAGTCACGGCGCAGCACCTGATTACTGGTCTCGACCACCAGAAGGCCGCCCTCGGGCATGGCGTCGCGGGCGTTGATGACCAGATTGAGCAGGGCGCTTTCCAGCTGATTGGGGTCTGCCTCGGCGACCCAGAGCTTTTCATCCAGACGCATATCCAGCTGAATGCTTTCGTTGAGGCTGCGCTGCAACAGCTCGCCCATCGACAGCACCAAGGTATTCATCTGCACGGCTTTGGAATCGAGTGACTGCCGACGGGAAAACGCCAGCAAACGATGGGTCAGGCCGGCGGCGCGGTTGGCCGAGGTCACGCCCAGATCGATCAGACTGTCGAGGTCATCAGTGCGCCCTCGGGCCAAGCGCCGGCGCAGCAGTTCAAGGCTGCCGATAATGCCGGTGAGCATGTTATTGAAGTCGTGGGCGATACCGCCCGTGAGCTGACCGACCGCTTCCATCTTCTGCGACTGACGCAACGCTTCTTCGTTGTGCCGCAGCTGTGCGGTGCGTTCTTCGACCTGCTGCTCGAGGGTTTCCAGGGTCGATTGCAGGCGCCGCTCGCTTTCACTCAGGTCGATCAGGCGATCGCGGGCGTCGTACTGTCGTCGACGACCGCGAAGGGCGGCGGACACCAGGCTGACCAGCGTTGCCGGATGAAACGGGCGCTCAAGAAACGTTACGTTGCCAAGCAAATCGCTGAGGCGCGAGGACGGCCCTTGTTCCTGTCCGCCATGATGCGTGAGCAGAACAATCGGCAGATCCGACCACGCCGGTTGTTGTTCCAGATACAGAAACAGCGCCTCCAACTCCGGGCCGCGCAAGGCTTCGGCAGCGATCAGCAACAGACCGGCGCCGGGCTCCAGTTGCGCACACAGTGTGGCAAGGTCCGGCGTAATCAGGCCTCCATAACCCGCCTCGTTGAGAATCATCAGCGCAATTTGGCTGTCGCGGCCCAATGGCGCCAGAATCAGCGCGCGCTCGGCCAGCGGCACAGACACTGTCACGAGCTCTCTTCCTGCAACAGCGGATTACTCGCGCCGAGGTAGGTCGGTACGCCACGAAGCACGCCCTGGAAGGCTTCCAGCGGTTCACCAATGGTCATGCCTTGCTTCGAAATACGGTATTCACGAATGGTCGATTCGTGGCTACCGGTGCGTTTCTTGATGATGGAGATAGCGCGGCGGACCTTGCCGATTGCTTCGAAGTAACGCAACAGAATCACCGTGTCAGCCAGATAAGTGATGTCGACCGGCGCTTGCATGTCGCCAACCAGACCGTGCTGGGCAACGGTCATGAAGGTGGCCGCGCCTTTGCGGTTCAGGTACAGCAACAGTTCGTGCATGTGCAGCACGAGGGCGTTTTCTTCGGGCATCGCGGCCTGATAGCCGTTGATGCTGTCGATGACCACGGTTTTGATGTTGGCATCATCGACGCAGCTGCGCACTCGATGTGAAAACTCGCCCGGTGACAGCTCGGCGGCGTCCACTTGCTCGATCAGCAGATTGCCGGTGGCGCGCAGGGCTTTGAGGTCGATGCCGATGTTTTTCATCCGCTCGAAAAGCAGTTCCAGTTCTTCGTCGAAGATGAACAGGGCGGCTTTTTCCCCGCGCGCCACTGCGGCGGCGGCGAAGATCATCGAGATCAGCGATTTACCCGTACCGGCAGGGCCGAGGATCAGCGTGCTGGAGCCGGTTTCGATCCCGCCGCCAAGCAATGCGTCCAATTCCTTGATGCCGCTGGTCAACTGCAGACGCGGGTAATCGCCGCGATGCTCCGCCGCCACCAGTCGTGGGAACACATGGACGCCATCGCCCATGATGGTGAAATCGTGAAAACCGCCGCGGTACTTTTGCCCACGGTACTTGACCACCCGTACCCGTCGCCGCTCGGCGCCGTAGTTGGGCGTGAGTTCTTCGAGCCGGATCACGCCATGGGCGACGCTGTGCACGGTTTTGTCGAGGGATTCGGTGGTCAGGTCATCGAGCAGCAAAACCGTGGCGTTATAGCGCACGAAATAATGCTTGATCGCTAGGATCTGCCGACGATAGCGCAAGGAGCTTTGCGCGAGCAGGCGGATCTCCGACAGACTGTCGAGCACCACGCGGGTCGGTTTGAAGCGTTCGACCGCTTCGAATATCTGCCGGGTGGCTTCGCCCAGTTCCAGATCGGAGGAATACAGCAGGCTCTGCTGGTGTTCGGCATTGAGCAGGCTTTCCGGTGGCGTCAGTTCGAAGATATGGATGTTGTCGTCAAGCTCCCAGCCGTGGGACAGCGCACCCTGGCGCAGTTCATGCTCGGTTTCCGAAAGCGTGATGTACAACGAGCGTTCGCCAGCCTTCGCGCCGGCCCGGAGAAAATGCAAGGCGACCGTAGTTTTACCGGTTCCGGGCTCGCCCTCCAGCAAGAAAACATGACCGCGAGACAAGCCACCGGCCAGGATGTCATCCAGACCCACAATGCCGGTAGCGGCTTTCGCACTGATCAACTCGTTAGATGTAGACAAAAAATGCCCTCTCATGACTAGGGGAAGCGAGACCGCTGACTGAATTGAGCGGCCTGATTTACTTGACCCGTTGCAGTGATGGCAGTTCCACTTTTTCTTGGTGGTGAGGGGATTTATCCCCGATGGCATGGGTAACAGGCTCTGGGCAGAGGAGGGCCGCTTCGCGTCCCATCGGGGATAAATCCCCTCGCCACAGGTCACATCTATCCGATTCAGAGACCTTGCTGCAACGCCGGATCATCCGGGTTCAACTGCTCGAGCTGAGCCAGCAGAATCTGCACGTTCTGCAACTGGCCGCTTTCTTTCCAGTAGTTGATCAGCAACACCCGCGCCTTGCGGTCGGCCGGGTGGCGCTGGACGATTTCCTGCAGTTGCTTCTGCGCCGCCTCCAGCTCCTCTGCACTGTGCAGAGTAGTGGCGAGGTCGTAGCGGTAATCCTTGTTGTCAGGTTCCAGTTCGACCGCTTTCGACAAACCGAGCAGGGCGTATTCACGCTGGCCGTGGTGCAACAGCCACAGACCGAGGGCGTGTTGCAGATACGCCGAGTCAGGTTGCGCCTTAAGCTGTTGGGCGAGCAACTGCCGCGCCGCATCAGTTTGTCCCTGACGATCGAGTACATCGATCTGCATCACCAGTGCCTGCAAGTTGCCCGGCTCCAGACGCAGCGTGTTGTCCAGTGCTTGCTGCGCCTGTTTCAACTCGGCGTTGTGGATATAAAGGCGCGCCAGTTGGGCGTAAGTCGCGGCGCTTTCCGGTTGGTCCTTGAGCGCTTGCTCCCAGCCATCGATCGCTTGTTGCAGCGGCGCGAAATACAGTCCCAGCTCGTCCGGGGTCAAGCCGAGCAGGGCGTTTATGGCAGCAAAACGCACGGTCTGATCGTCATCTTCGAGCATCGGGCCAAGTAACAGGCTGCGTTGCCCGCCCGGTACCAGACCCACCACACTTTTGATCGCTGCCAGCCGTACCTCGGGTGCCTCGTTCTGCAGGTCGGCGTCGGCGAGTTTCAATGCCAGCGGACTTGGGTAGTTGGGCAGCTCGCCGTGGAGCCAGACGCGGCGTTTGACCGACAAGTCCGGGCGCCCCAGCTGTTGATATAACTGCCGCGCTGCACCGGGTTGACCGGTCCGGGCGGCGCCCAGCGCTTCGCTGTAGCCATGTTTTATCGCGTCGGGGATGACCGGAGTGGTACTGCGCACAGATAGCCATGCCACGACGACAATAAGCACAAGACCAAGACTGATAAGCAGATAGCGGCGAGACTGAGGCATGCAGGTTTCCGAAAGCAGGCGTACTTGAGCAGAGCGGCAAGCTTCGGTCAGCTCGGACCTTGAGTCAAACCCTGAGCATGCGAATCGCCCTACAAGTGCTGTCGACTGTGTAACCCGTCAGGCTTTCGCTGCAGTGTCTACGCTTGCAGGAGTCGCTTGAATGAGTGTGCCCATGCAATCCCTGCTGAATTATTTCAAGGCGGTGATCCATCCCGGTCAAGCCGTCCTGCTGTTTGCCCTGCGCACTATTGCGGCCGGGTTGCTGACGCTGTATCTGGCGTTCCTGTTCGATCTCGATCAGCCCAAGTGGTCGATCATGGCCGTGGTCATTGTCAGTCAACCGCTGGCCGGCATGGCACTGGCACGCAGTTTTGGCCAGGTGATCGGCACCACGCTCGGTGCCGCGGTGGCGGTGCTGATCATGGCAATCTTTCCGCAGGCGCCGCTGCCGTTCATCACGACACTGGCCCTGTGGCTGGCGCTCTGCACGGCGGGCGGTACGTTGCTGCGCTACACCAGTTCCCAGGCGTTTGTGCTCAGCGGTTACACCGCCGTGGTGGTGGCGTTGCTGGCCATTCCCGATCAGGACGGCACTTTTCTGCTGGCCGTCACCCGCGTGACCGAAACGTTGCTGGCCGTGGCCTGTGTCTGTGTGGTCAGTCTGCTCACGGCGCGCCCGGAAGCTGTCGCCAAGGGGTATTTCGCCAAGGTCGATCAGGTGATCAGACTGGTCGCCAGTCATTCCGCTGCGGTCATTCGCACGCAAGAGAGCGAAGCCGACTTTCAACGTCGGCAAATGCAATTGCTCGGTGAGATCAGTGCCCTCGAAGGGTTGCGCCGTCACCTGTACTTCGATGCGCCGCGGTTGCGCAGCGCGAATAACCTGGTGCTGTTGCTGGGTAATCAATTGATGCTGCTGACTTCGCGCCTGACCGCCTTGAGGCATCAACGCGAACTGCTGACCGAGCGCTGGGAGGGCGATCTGCCGCTGGAAGTGCAGCGCCTGCGGGCCGAAGAGCTGGCGCTTCTCGACCAGTTGGCGGAGCAGGGCCGGTCACTCCCCGCCGAAAAGCGCCATCATTTCGTGACGCTGCAACAGCAATTCGAAGCCCTGGCGTATGAGGCCGAACAACTGACCGAAGACATGAGCGCCACCCTGCGTTCACTGGCGTGGGCCTTGCGCTGGGAGCAGGCGCGTCTATTGCAGCAACTGGAACAGATCCTCGAGCTGAGCGATGCCATTCAGGAGGGGCGCGAGGCCAGTTGCCTTTATCGCGGTCAGGCCAGCCCCCTGCATCTGGATTTCACTCTGGCCTCGATGAACGCCATTCGTGCCTTTACCGCGTTGCTGGTCGCTGGGTTGATCTGGATCGAAACCGCTTGGGACGGTGCGCGGGGCGGGATGATTCTGGTGGGGATTCTCTGTTCGCTCATGGCGACATTTCCGCGCCCGCTGATGGCGGCACAGAGTTATGCCCGTGGTTTGGGCCTGGCACTCGTGGTATCGGCGCTCTATCAATTCATGCTGGTGCCGGCGATCAGTGACTTCGAGTGGCTGGCGTTGTTGCTGGCACCGCTGCTTTATGTGATCGCGGTCGGTTTGGCGAGCCCGGCGACTGCAGGGATCGGCATGGGGCTGGGCTTGTCGAGTTTCCTCATGCTTGGCCCGCAGAATATCGGCACCGGGCAGAACACGTCGATCCAATGGTTTGAATTTGCCGGTGCCTATGTCAGCGCAGCGATGCTCGCCCTGATCGTCTACGCGTGGATTTTCCCGTTTCGCCCGGTTTGGCGCCTTCGTCGCTTGTTCAACGAATCGCGTGAGCAGGTGTATGAGCTGACTAAAAAACCAGCCACCGATGAGCAGCAATTCGCCTTCGAAAGCCGCATGGTCGATCGTTTGACCAGCATGCTGGGTTTGCTGCCGGCGGCAAATGACCGGGCCATGCAACAGTTGTACGAGATTAGTCTGGGCTGCGTGGCACTGGGTGTGGCGATGCACCAGCTCAGGCAGCAGGCGCAGAACAATGCGCTGCTCACGGACGTGTTCAGTCAGCACCTGTCTTCGGCCTTGCGCAAGACCGGACGCTTTGTCGCCGGGCGACAGGATGCGCAGCTGACGCCGTTGCTGGATACGCTGCACGCACTGGGCGATGAGCTGGATGATCTGCACGTCGCCAGTCATGAACACCTGTGGTCGGTGTTTCGCATGCGCGTGGCACTGCTGATCGTCGTGTCGTTTCTGCAGCGCCACGGCGAGTACCTGCAACGCAATGCCTCGGAAGGAGAGCCGGCCCTTGCCCATTGATTTCGAGATTGGCGGCGTTTATCTGCCACCCATTGCTCAGGCCCTGTTGCTGGCCATACCGATTTTCATGCTGCTGGATTGGAGCTTGCGCCGTCTGGGTGTGCTGCGCCTGGTCTGGCATGAGGCGTTGTTCGAAGGGGCACTGTATGCCTGCGTCTGTGCCACGCTGCTTTTGCTGATGGGAGCCTGATGCCTTGAAAGTGTTACTCGCTCGATCAATGACGTTGGCGGTGGTGCTGCTGGCCATCGTACTCGGCTGGTTTGCCTGGGAACATTACACCCGTGCGCCCTGGACCCGGGATGCCCGGGTGAGGGCGGACGTGGTGACGTTGTCGGCCGACGTTTCCGGCCGTATCGTCAGCCTGGCAGTGCAGGACAACCAGCACGTCGACAAGGGGCAACTGCTGATGGAGATCGATCCGGCGCGCTACACGTTGGCGGTAGAACATTCGCGGCGCTCGGTGGAAGTGGCCAAAGCAACCTTGGGCCAGTCGCAAGCGGCGATTGTTGCCAGCGAAGCGCTGCTCAAACAGCGTCAAAGTGAAGAGCGCCGGCGCCGTACGCTCAAGCAGGGTTTTGCGATCTCCGGGGAAGAGTGGGAAAAGTCCAGTACCGACGTGGCGGTGGCTCAGGCTGATCTGTTGCGCAATCAGGCCAACCTCGGACTGGCGCAGGCAAATGTGCAATTGGCGATTGCGGCACTGACTCAGGCCGAACTGGATTTACAGCGTACCCGTGTCGAGTCGCCGGTCAGCGGCTACGTCACCAACCTGCTGACCCGTGAGGGCGATTACGCAGTGGCCGGTGGCGCACTGTTGGCGCTGGTCGACAGCGACTCGTTCTACATCAGCGGTTACTTCGAGGAAACCAAATTGCCGCGGATCGAGGAGGGCGATCGCGTGCGAATTCAGTTGATGAGCGGGGAAACCTTCGGCGGTCGCGTGCAAAGCATCGCTTTCGCCATCGCGGATAGGGAAAACGCCCCGGGCAGTCGTCTGCTGGCGAACATCAACCCGAGTTACACCTGGGTGAAACTGGCGCAACGGGTTCCGGTGCGGATCGACATCGATAGTGACTATGGCGGCAAGAACCGCTTGCGCGCAGGCACGACGGCCACTGTCACCATCCTGGAATAACCTCACCCGCAGGGGTGAATCTTCAGGCACAAAAAAGCCCCGCGACCGAATGATACGCGGGGCAAAAAATTGGTTGGTTGCGGCCAACCAAAGGAGCTCTTTAAAAACTGGACGTTACTTGCTGGCGACTGTTTCCGGCTGCCAGCCACCACCAAGGGCCTTGTAGATCGCGACAATGCCGCGATACAGATCGACTTCGGCCTGGGCCTGGCTGTCTTCGGCGTTCAGACGTTCACGCTGAGCATCGAGCAGCACGAGGAAGTCAGTGGTGCCTTCGCGATAACGAATCTCTGCCAGATCGGCAGCCTTGCGGCTCGATTCGCTCTGGCGGATCAGCGAGATCAGCCGTTGCTGACGTTTGCCGTAGTCGCTGAAGGCGTTTTCCGATTCTTCCAGGGCCAGCAGCACTTGTTGCTCGTAGGTCGCCAGCGCGCCTTCGGCATCCGCATCGGCGCCGCGCAACCGGGCCCGAACGCTGCCAAGGTCAAACGCCGCCCAGGTGATGCTCGGGCCGAGCGCCCAGGCGTTGGCCGCCGAGGAGCCGATCTGCGAACCGCGTCCGGCCGTCCAGCCGAGGAAACCGCTGAGGCTGACCCGTGGGAACAGATCTGCCTTGGCGACACCGATGCGCGCCGTGGCGGAAGCCAGTTTGCGTTCAGCGCTGAGGATGTCCGGACGACGTTGCAGCAGCTCGCCCGGGTTACCGATTGGCAGGGCCTTGGCGATTGCCGGCAAGTCTTTTGGACTCAGATCGACGGTCAGCTTGTCCGGACGCTCACCCAACAGGGTGGCGATGCGGTTTTTCTGCCGAACCTGTTCCGCCTGCAATTGCGGCACGCTGGCTTCGACCGAGGCCAGACGCGCATCGGCACGTTCGACATCGAGCTGATCGCCAACGCCGGCATCACGCAGGCTGATGGTGATCTTGCGTGACTCCTGCTGGTTGTTCAGGTTGGCCACGGCGATCTTTTCCCGCAGCTGTGCGCCGCGCAGCTGGCCGTAAGCGTCCACCAGTTCGGCAATCATGGTGACTTGCAGTTGGTACAGATCAGCCTCGACCGCTTGCTGCTCGGCATCGGCCGATTCCAGATTGCGCTGGATACGGCCGAACAAGTCCAGTTCCCAGGCCATGTCCAAGCCAAGGTCATAGCGTTCGCTGTTGACCCGTTTGGTGGTCTGGCCAGGGATTTGCCCCTTGGCCAGATCACTGCTGGCGCGGCTGGTGATGGTTGGCATCGCATCGTTGCTGACGTCGTCGCGGATCGCCCGGGCGGCTTTCCAGCGAGCGAACGCCACACGCAATTCACGGTTGCCTTGCAGCGATTGAGTCACCAACTGGTTGAGGGTCGGATCGTCGAACTGCTGCCACCAGATGCCTTCGAATTTCGAACGGTCGAAGTTCTTTTGCCCGGCGGCGCCGTCGGTGGCGGTCGTGATGTTGGCCGCCTCCGTGGCTGGGGTCTTGTAGTCGGGGCCGACGGCGCAGGCGCTGAGGGCCAGCACCAGCAGACTCGGCAGGAAGACTTTCAGACTCATTGTTGCGCCTCCAATTTCAGGGCCTTGGCCGCTTTGCGGGCTTCACTGCGTTCGACAAAGTTACGGATCAGCACGTAGAACACTGGCGTCAGCAACAGACCGAAGAAGGTCACGCCGAGCATCCCGGAGAACACCGCCACACCCATGGCGTGACGCATCTCGGCGCCGGCACCGCTGGAGAACACCAGAGGCACCACACCCATGATGAAGGCGAAGGAGGTCATCAGGATCGGCCGCAGACGCAGACGGCAGGCTTCAAGTACCGCAGCGAGCGGGTCGAGACCCTCTTCCTGTTTGTCCTTGGCAAACTCGACGATCAGAATCGCGTTCTTACAGGCAAGTCCCACCAGTACGATCAAGCCGATCTGGGTGAAGATGTTGTTGTCACCGCCGGAGATGATTACACCGGTGATGGCCGACAGCAGGGTCATCGGTACGATCAGGATCACCGCCAATGGCAGGCTCCAGCTTTCGTATTGAGCCGCGAGCACCAGGAACGCCAGCAGTACGCAGAGCGGGAACACGAACAGCGCGGTGTTGCCGGACAGAATCTGCTGGTAGGTCAGGTCGGTCCATTCGTAGGTCATGCCGTTCGGAAGTTCATCCTTGAGCAGTTTCTCGATGGCCTTTTCCGCTTGACCGGAGCTGTAGCCGGGGGCCGCCGCACCGTTGATTTCTGCGGTGATGAAGCCGTTGTAGTGCATCACGCGATCCGGACCCGAGGTGTCGCTGACCTTGATGAAGGTCGCCAGCGGGATCATTTCGCCTTTGTTGTTACGGACTTTCAGCTGGCCGATCTGATCGGATTCGAGGCGGAACTGTTGTTCGGCCTGAACGTTGACCTGATAGGTGCGACCGAAACGGTTGAAGTCGTTGGCATACAGCGAACCCAGGTAGATCTGCAGGGTGTCGAAGATGTCACTGACGGCCACGCCGTGGGTCTTGGCTTTTTCCCGGTCGATAGCAGCATCGACCTGCGGTACGTTCACGGTGTAACTGGTGAACAGGCCAGCCAGTTCCGGCACGCTGTGGCTCTTGTTGATGATGTTCATGGTTTCTTTGTACAGCTCGTCGTAGCCCAGGTTACCCCGGTCTTCGATTTGCAGACGGAAACCACCAATGGTGCCCAGACCTTGTACCGGCGGTGGCGGGAAGATCGCCATGTAGGCTTCCTGAATGTTCGCGTACTGGCCGTTCAAGGCACCGGCAATCGCGCCGGCGGACATGCTCGGGTCTTTACGTTCGTCGAACGGTTTCAGGGTCACGAACACAATGCCGGCGTTCGGGCTGTTGGTGAAGCCGTTGATCGACAGGCCCGGGAACGCTACGGCGCTTTCCACGCCTGGCTGTTTCAGGGCGAGGTCGGACATGCGTTTGATCACGTCTTCGGTGCGATCCAGGCTCGCGGCGTCCGGCAGTTGCGCGAAGGCCACCAGGTATTGCTTGTCCTGGCCGGGTACGAAACCGGTCGGCGTGTTGGAAAAACCGAAGAAGGTCAGCACCATCAGACCTGCGTACAGGAACAGAGCGATGCCGCTGCCACGGATAACCCGGCGCACGGTTCCGACGTAGCCATGGCTGGCACGGTCGAAGAAGCGGTTGAACGGACGGAACAACCAGCCACCGAATATCTTGTCGAGCACCTTGGAGAAGCGATCTTTCGGCGCGTCATGGCTTTTTAGCAACACAGCGGCCAATGCTGGCGACAGGGTCAGCGAGTTGAACGCCGAGATCACGGTCGAGATCGCAATGGTCAAAGCGAACTGTTTGTAGAACTGCCCGGTGAGGCCGGAGATGAACGCCGCTGGAATAAACACCGCACACAGCACCAGCGCCGTGGCAATGATCGGCCCAGTCACTTCACCCATGGCTTTTTTGGTCGCATCGAAGGGGTTGAGCCCCAGTTCGATGTTCCGTTCAACGTTCTCCACCACCACGATGGCGTCGTCCACCACGATACCGATGGCCAGTACCAGGCCGAACAGCGACAGGGCGTTGAGCGAGAAGCCGAACAGGTGCATGACCGCAAACGTACCGATCAACGATACCGGCACCGCCACCAACGGAATGATCGAAGCGCGCCAGGTTTGCAGGAACAGGATCACCACCAGTACCACGAGGATCAGCGCTTCGAAGAGGGTGTGAACCACCGCTTCGATCGAGCCGCGCACGAAGATCGTCGGGTCATAGACGATGCTGTAGTCCATGCCTTGCGGGAAGCCTTTCTTCAGCTCTTCCATCTTGCCGCGAACTTCGTTCGAGATGTCGATGGCGTTGGAACCGGGACGCTGGAAGATCGGAATCGCTACCGCCGGCTGATTGTTCAGCAACGAGCGCAGGGCGTATTGGCTGGAACCCAGTTCAACGCGAGCGATGTCTTTGAGGCGAGTGATTTCACCGTTGTCGCCTGCGCGAATAATGATGTTTTCAAACTCTTCCTCAGTCACCAGACGGCCCTGGGTGTTGACCGACAGCTGGAAGCTTTGCGCATTCGGGGCAGGGGGCGCGCCCAATTGGCCAGCAGCCACTTGGCGGTTCTGTTCACGAATGGCGGTGACCACGTCAGTGGCGGTCAGATTACGCGAAGCGGTCTTGTTCGGATCGAGCCAGACACGCAGCGAATAGTCGCCCATGCCGAACAACTGCACATCACCGACACCACCGAGGCGAGCGAGCTCATCCTTGATGTTGAGGATCGCGTAGTTGGACAGGTAGAGCATGTCGTAGCGCTTGTCCGGCGAGGTCAAGTGCACAACCATGGTCAGGTCGGGCGAAGCCTTGTCGACGGTGATACCGATACGCGTCACTTCCTCGGGAAGCTTCGGCTCGGTTCGGGTCACCCGGTTTTGCACCTGCACCTGCGCGTTGTCCAGGTCAGTGCCCAGGGCGAAAGTGATGGTCAGGGTGATCTTGCCGTCAGCGGTGGATTGCGAGGACATGTAGAGCATGTTCTCGACGCCGGTGATGGCCTGCTCCAGAGGAGCCGCCACAGTTTCACCGATGACTTTAGGGTTGGCACCCGGGAAGTTCGCACGTACCACCACGGTTGGCGGCACGACTTCCGGGTATTCGCTGATCGGTAGCTGGAACAGCGAGATCGCACCGGCGATCAGGATCAACAGCGACAGCACCGCTGCGAAGATCGGCCGTGAAATGAAGAATTGGGAAAAATTCATCGGAGTTGTCGTCCCTTAACCGCGTGGGGTCGTAGCAGCCAGCTTCACAACCGCACCGGACGCACCTTTGGCAGGGGCGACTTTGGGCAGGTTGCTGGCTTCCAGCGCTTGACGTTGTTGAGCGAGTGCCGCGATGGTTTGCTCGCTGGCCATCGGCACCACTTCAGGAGTGACCGGTGAGCCAGGGCGAACGCGTTGCAGACCCTTGACGATGATCGTGTCGTCCTTGTTCAGGCCGGTACGGACGATGCGCAGGCCTTCGATCTTCGGACCGAGTTCGACGGCGCGGTAAGCGGTTTTGTTGTCCGCATCCATGACCAGCACGAACTTCTTGCCGAGGTCGGTGCCGACCGCTTCGTCGTTGATCAGCATGGCGTTGTAGGTACCGCTGCCGACCAGTTTCAGGCGTGCATACAGGCCCGGGGTGTAGGTGCCGTCGCTGTTGTCGAACACTGCGCGACCACGGATGGTGCCGGTTTTCGGATTGACCTGGTTGTCGACGAAGTTCATCTGACCGAGGTGCGGGTTGCCGTCTTCGTTGGACAGGCCCATGTACACCGGAGTGGTCGCGCCGCGCTGACCGTTACGGGCCAGTTGGGTGTATTTGAGGAACACACGCTCGTCGGCGTCGAAGTAGGCGTAAACCCTGTCGGTGGAAACAACGCTGGTCAGTGGCGTGGTATCGGCGGTGACCAGGTTACCGGCGGTGATTTCGGCACGACTGACGCGGCCGCTGATTGGCGCGGTCACGCGGGTGAAGCTCAGGTTCAGTTTGGCCAGATCCAGTTGCGCTTGCAGGGCACCGACGGCAGCGCGGGCTTCTTGTGCAGCGCTGGTGCGCGAGTCAGCCAGTTCGGCGGAGATCGCATTGCTGGCACGCAAACGTTCGCCACGACCAGCTTCGTTTTCACTGCGGGTGGCGTTGGCGCGGGATTGGGCGACCAGAGCTTCGAGGCGGCGAACCTCAGCCTGGAACGGACGGGGGTCGATCTGGAACAGCAGGTCGCCTTTCTTGACCAGTGCACCTTCAGTGAAGGCGACATCGTCGATCTGGCCGGAGACCCGTGGACGGATTTCAACGGTTTCCGGTGCTTCGAGGCGCCCGGTGAATTCGTCCCACTCGTTGACCGGTTGTTCCAGCACCTTGGCCACGCTGACTTTGGCAGCGGGCATGGTGGCGGCAGTCTCCGGAGTCTTGCCGCAGGCGCTCATCACCAGTACGGCCAACATGGCCAACGGGAAGCGCAAATGTTTGAGTGACTGTTCCATGGATGCATCCGCCAATGTATTGAAGATGGGCGGATGATGCTCGGCGGGGTGTGATGGCACGAATCGAATGAAGCAAAGGTAACTATCATTCGGAATGATATAAGACCCGAGCGAGCCCTCTAGCATGCACCTTTCGTTAGGAGGCTATCAATCTCTTTGAGGGCAATTCTGTGTTGCTCCGTGTGCAAAAGTCAGGAGCAAGGCTGAGCGGCGAGGATTACGTGACGATTAAAAAACTGTGGCGAAGGAGCAAGCTCCCTCGCCACAGAGGTCTTAGAGTTTCGGCAACTGGCCGATGCGGCCGATCATTTCCGTGACGATCTGCAGATCCAGCTGGAATTGCTCCACGGTCTTGAATTCACCGTCGGTGTGGCCGGTGTATTTCACATCCGGCTTGGCCAGACCGAACTGCACGCCGTTCGGCAATTCATGCACGGAGGTGGCGCCAGCGGAGGTGCCGAACTCGTGTTTCATGCCGAGGTTTTCAGTCGATACTGCCAAAAGCGCTTTGACCCACTCACCCTCAGGATTGCGGTACATCGGCTCGGCAATCGAATAGTCGAAGGCGACGGCAACGTGACTCTTCTTGCTCCACGACGCCAGTTTCTCAGCAATTTCCGCCTTGAGTTTCTCTGGCGACTTGCCCTTCGGCACGCGCAGGTTGACCGCGAGTTTGAAGGCTTTGTCATCCATGCCGACATAGGTCAGCGACGTTGTCAGCGGCCCCATGAAGGCGTCGGAGAAACCGACACCGAGTTTGTTGCCCAAATAATCCAGGCCCCAGTTATCAGCGGCGTAACGCGCGGCATCGGTGATGTGGTTGTGCTTGAAGGCGACCTTGCCATCAAGGCTATTAATAAAGACCAGCATTCGCGCGACCGGATTAACCCCCGATTCGGGTTCGGAGGAGTGCGCGGATACGCCCGTCACCGTCAGTTTGACGTCTTTACCGTCAACCTTGGCGCTCACCTGGAAATCACCGCCATTACGCTTGGCAAATTCGTCGCCGGCCTTCTGCAGGCTGGCAGCCAGTTCGGCCGGTTTGTCGGTGATCAGGGTGGCGACTGAAACCGAAGGAATCTGGTTCGTCGCCAGGCCGCCGGTCATCGAGATGATTTCCGCGCCTTTGCCTTCACCTTTGCGCTTGGCAAAGTTGGCCATGACCGTGCCGTAACCTTTCTCGGCAATGACTACCGGGTAGCCACCATCCAGTGCCAGGTTGTAGTTGGGCGTCGGATTACGTTCGAAGTAGTAGGGGATCGCATCGCCGGTGGTTTCTTCGGTGGTGTCCACCAACAGTTTGAAATTACGTGCCAGCGGCAGCTTTTCATCCTTGATGACTTTCATCGCATAGAGCGTGACGACGATGCCGTTCTTGTCATCCTCGGTGCCACGACCGTACATGCGATCACCGATCAGCGTGATCTTGAATGGATCGAGGCGGGTGCCATCCTTGAGCACCCAGTTCTCCGGCGTCACCGGCACCACGTCGGCGTGGGCATGAATGCCGACAACTTCATCGCCGCTACCTTCGAGAGAAATCTCATACACGCGGTTGTCGATGTTGCGGAAATTCAGATGGAAGGACTCGGCCAGGCTCTTGATCTTTTCGCCGATCTTGATGAATTCCGGATTGTCGTGCTGGGCTACGCCGTCCTTGCGATAGGTCGGAATCTCCACCAGCTCACGCAGGGTCTCGGTGGCTGCAGCGCTGTATTTCACGCGGGCGTAAATACCGAGCAGGCGGTAGATCTCGTTCTGCTGTTCAGCGGTCAGGGACTTGTTGTCCAGGAACGCGCTGATGGCCGAGCCAATGTCGGCGGCTTTCGCCAGATCGCTCTTGGCCAGGCTACCGAGGAACTGACGGAAATCCGTGGTCGACTCGGCCTTGAAGCTTTTGAGGATTTCAGCGCTCTGCTGCGGGGTAATGTTGGCCTGAGCCGGCGCGGTAAAAGCCGCTAGTCCAGCCAGCATCAAGGTCGTTGCGGCCAGTTTTTTGAAAGGGAAATTCATTATGAAGGGCATTCCTTTGCAGGACAGTGAGTAAAGCGTGTCTCAACGCTGAGACACATGCATTTACAAACTAACACCGTGCCAGAGCGTTGCGGGAGTCCTGAAAGGGGAACTGTCGCACAGAAATGCAAAAGCGGCGCACAAACGAAAAAGCCCGAGGCGTAGGCCCGGGCTTTTTAATTGGAGAATTTTCCGTCGATCGAAGGTTCTTCCCCATCGGTGCACAATTCAGTCAGAGACTATCCGGATCCCCAAAAAACATCTGAATCCGTGACCTCAACCATCTCTCACCCGGATCATTATCCTGCGACCCACGCCAAGCCATATGCAGCTCAAACGTACGCGTCGGCAGCGGCGGATCTTCCGCCCTGACACCTCCGGCAGCCGTCAACGCATCCGCCGTGTAATCCGGCACAGTCGCAACGATATCGGTGCCCGCGAGCAATGTACTCAATCCATTGAACTGCGGCACAGCCAGTACCACGTGCCGCTTGCGCCCGAGTTTCTCCAGTTCTTCATCAATGAAACCACTGAGATCGCCAGCGAATGAAACCAGTGCATGCGGTCGCGCGCAGTAGTCATCAAGACTTAGCGGGCCGGGCACGGTATCGGCGCGCAACAGTTTCGGCTGGCTGCGGCGCAAGACTTTGCGCTTGGCATTGGCCGGCAGGTCGGTGGTGTAGCTGACGCCGATCGAGATTTCGCCGGAAGCCAGAAGGCCTGGCATCAGGATGTAGTTGACGCGGCGCACCACGAGGACGATTCCCGGTGATTCGGCGCGCAGGCGTTTGAGCAGCATCGGCAGCAGGGCGAATTCGACGTCATCGGACAAACCGATGCGAAACACCGAGGTGCTGGTGGCCGGGTCGAATTCTGCGGCACGGCTGACGGCGGTCGAAATCGAGTCGAGGGCAGGCGAGAGCAGGGCGAAGATTTCCACCGCGCGGGCGGACGGTTCCATGCTCCGACCGGTGCGCACGAACAAGGGGTCATCGAACAGGCTACGCAGACGCGAGAGCGCTGCACTGATTGCCGGCTGACCGAGGAAAAGCTTCTCGGCGGCACGGGTCACACTGCGTTCGTGCATCAATGTTTCGAATACGATCAACAGGTTCAGGTCGACACGACGCAGGTCATTACGATTCATCTGGAGTCCTGGCAGAGTCATCAAGCTTGACGAGGGCGGCCATATGAGAACAATGGCCGGCATGAATCTTACGGGGAAAGGCTGGTACTCTGCACCGGAAAATTCAGCTTTACTCACACGGTGGCAAGAGTTTTTTCATGGATTTTGCCCATGCCGCCCATACTGCGGAATCAATGACAGGCATGTCGACTATTAATAGCCACTGATAGTCTTGGGTCAAAAGCCCAGATAGAGTTCATGGCATTAGAGGTTACTTTGACGAGGTTTGCGATGTCCCGCACGATCCGTTTTCACAAGTTTGGTCCGGCCGAGGTGCTCAAATGCGAAGAGCATGCGGCCGCTCAGCCAGGTCCTGGCGAAGTGCAGGTGCGTGTCGAGGCGATCGGCATCAGCTGGTACGACACGCTCTGGCGTCAGAACCTGGCCTCGTCCCAGGCACGCCTGCCGTCGGGCCTTGGCCATGAAATGGCCGGTGTGGTCACGGCGGTCGGCGCCGATGTCGAAGATTTGTCCGTGGGTGACAAGGTCGCGAGTTTTCCGGCCGAGAGTCCAAACGACTATCCGGTCTATGGCGAATCGATCGTACTGCCGCGTACCGCGCTGACTCGGTATCCGGACATACTCAGCCCGATCGAAGCCAGTGTGCATTACACACCGCTGCTGATCGCCTACTTCGCTTATGCCGATCTGGCGCGGGTCAAACCCGGTCAGTTTGCGTTGGTCACTGATGCCAGTCACTGCGCCGGCCCTTCCTTTGTCCAACTGGGCAAGGCCATGGGTGTGCGGGTGATTGCCGCGACCAAGGACGCGGAGGAGCGCGAATACCTGCTGTCTCTCGGCGCGGAGAAGGTGATTGTCACCGAAGAGGAAGATCTGTTGATGCGAATCAACAAGATCACCGACAACCGTGGTGTCGACGTGGTTTTCGACGGTCTCGGTGGCCCGCAGATGTCGCTGCTCGGCGATGTGCTGGCGCCGCGTGGCAGCCTGGTGTTGTACGGCCTGCAAGGTGGCAACCAGACGCCGTTCCCGGCCTGCGCAGCGTTCCAGAAGAATATCCAGTTCTTCGTGCACTGCATTGGTAATTTCACCGGCAAACCGGAACTGGGCATCACCCAGGATCACGTCGCTCTGCAACGTGCCTTGCGTGACATCAACCAGTTGACTGCTGATCGTGTGCTGGTGCCGCTCAAGACTCGTGTATTCCCGTTCAACGAGTTCGTCGAAGCGCATCGCTACATGGACGAATGCCCATGCCGCGAACGGGTGGCTCTGCAAGTCGAACCGGCATAAGAATCTCCCCTCCATCAGAGTCCGTGGCACCACGGACTCTTCTGTGTTTATCCCCCCTCTGAAAAACCGATCTCGCTGCCTGCAACCGAGCCTGTTCAGCAACTGAACTGGTTTTTACCCTCGATCTGTATCTTCTAATCGCAATATAAGCCCTGATAATTGAATGATTACTTTCATCTCAAGGAATGAGCCATGGCTGTGCATTCAATTTGTTCCGCGCAATATCAGGCGGCTGGAACTGCTTGTCGAGAAAACTTCTGTTTAATTGTTGTAGGGCTATTCGCAAACTGCTTCTCTTTTTCTTGTACTCACTTGTCGTGGGACGTTGTGGGAAGTTTCCTAGGAATAATAAATTTTAGAAAAATCTCAGTAATTACAGGTGCTTGAGGCGGTCTGTCAGTGAATACTTGGCTTTTCAAAGCTCAAGTGTTTCAAATAACTACAGATTCGTAAGTGTTAGCATTTGAGCGTCTATTACTTATTGATGAATTGCCGTACGGCCGAGATATTGGTCTGTGCGTCATGAAACTTTTTATACCGGGTAAATACCGATGAGCACGATCCATGATCAGGCAATGAACTATGTCTATCAGCAAGTATTGCAGCGATTGCTGAGTTTCTTCTCCCGCGCGGAACGCACGGCATTGCAGTTGTTGATCCAGCGATTGGCCGTGGCGGCGGGCGGCATGGAGAACATCGGTCATTTCAAGGTGATGGTGATCCAGACCGGTTCACGCGACAGCTGTTACACACTGGCCCTGCTCCGGGCGGCGCAGTTGAGCATCGCCGGGCGTGCCCCCGCCACCTTCCAATTGCGGGTCGCCAATTTACGCTGGAACGGCAACAGCCATATGGCACTGCAGAACATGCACCGCAGCTACGGCGCGCTGTTCCTTTACGACGATCCCCGTGTCGAGTTGCTGATGGTGGATCATCGTCAGGTACTGCCATTCGACCATCAGGCGCCGGTCTGTGACGAGGGGCGGGAAGCCAATCGGGTCAACCTCCTGCTCATTGGTCATCGTCGCAGCTTTAGCGAGGCGCTCGAATTGTGGGATGACGCCTATCTGGCCACCGCCGAGTTCTACGGGCAGGTCGCCCGCTGGGACAACGGCGTCGATGCAATGATCGGTAGTGAATGCGCGAGCCGCCAGATTCATTTCCTTGATGGCTTGAGTCGCGCCGTACAAAAAGCGGCCATTGCCGATCCGTTGGTGACTACCGCAGGCTACGAAGCGCTGTTTCCGCTGCTTGACGGGCTTGGGGGGGATTACTACCGCGAGTTCTATACGGACGAAGAGCGGGTAGCGTGGCGCCCCGAAGGTCAATTCGAAGCCTGTCGACGCACCGGCTTCATCAACATCAACGACATGATTGTCGGCAAACTCGAAGAACGCTGGCCCTTGCTCAGTGACTTTCTTGGATTTCAGGCAGATGAACTGACGCTTTATCAAGGTGACGACGAGTTCGCAGATCCTTTGGTGGTCGCCCATTTACGAGGCTTGCAGGCGCGCTTCATCGAGGGCCGAACCTATGAGGCCGGAATCAGCGATTACCTTCAAAGCTGCTTGCTGACGATGCGCCGCAAGCAGGTGCCAGAGCCGGTTTGCGAACAATTGCTCGCCAGTTTCGGCAATCTGCAGGACCCCGATCAACTGCGCCAGCACGCGGAAGCCTGCCTGTTGGAAAACTTTGATCTCAACGAGATCCAGTTGGTGTGCCTGATGTTTGCACCGTTTATCGATGCCGGTGCCGGACTTGAAAGATTTCTGCGCAATTGTCATCCGGGCATGTTGGTGGCAATGCCGGACCTGCACCGGGCGATGCAGGGGCTGCATGCGTCGGATCAGGTTTTGAAATGGATGACGGATGTCAGTGGCTTGCCGGTCAAATTGATTGTGCGTCTTTACGCCATGGGGCCGATCCGCATACCCGCCCCCGGCGAGCCAGCATCGCAGACTGCAAGTCCAGGCGAGGCGGGTACTGGCGCGCCAGTCGATCGATCGGCGGAAGGCTAAGCGTGAGCCATTTGCCAGAGCATGAATCCATGCCCACGGGTGCGGACTTGTGAAAGCATCACGGGAAAACGACTTCGTTTATCAGGCGGTGTATCGCTATCTGACACTGCTGATCGACGAATCGGGGGCCGGTCCGGCAGTACGCTTGCCCTCATTGCGGCAATTGGCTGATCGACTGAATGTGTCCATATCGACCGTCCAGTACGCCTATTCGCTACTGGAAAAAGAAGGTCGGGTCTATTCGATAGCAAAGTCCGGTTACTACGCGCAAGCGCAGTCTGCCCTGGAGTCGCCCCGTAGCGGCAGCGACTTGCTTGAAACCGTGTATGTCAACGCCAGGCGCCCCGGCATGTGTGTATTGAGCGCCGACGACCCGGCCTCACTGCAACCGTTGGACAGCCCGTTGCTGACACTTGAACGCGAACTGCTGCGCCAATATCCGCGCCAGCCGCAACTACTGGCGCAGCCTTGCGGCGAGCTGGAACTGCGTACGGTACTGGCCGCGCGTTATACCTCGTCAACGGTGAATTGCTGGCATGCCGATGACGTCTATATCGGTGCGGATCTGCGCGGGGTGTTGGAAATATTGATCTCGGTGCTTGAGCTGCGACGGGCCACCGTGGTGGTCGAATCTCCGTGTGACTGGGTGATCCTGCGTTTGCTGGACGCTGCCGAAGTGCGTGTTATCGAGCTGCCGCTGTTGGCGGGGGGCGTGATTGATCCCCAGCGTCTGGAGTCATTGCTCAAGAGTGAGCCGGTGCGCTTGATCCTGTTGTCTTCGGCGCTGAGCATGCCTCAGGGCAGCCCGCTGTCGCGGGCCAATCGACAGGCGATCGCGCATCTGCTCGGATGCCATGGCACCTGGGTGCTGGAAAACGACTGCTATAGCGAACTCGATGAAGGCAACGAATCCCATCGCTTGCGCGACTGGCTTGATCCTGATCGTTTGCTGGTGTTTTCCACGTTCGAGAAGTTCGTCGGTACGGAGGCGCCTTTCGGTTTTGTGCTGTCGCACCATTGGCGGAGTGAGTTGCAACGGCATTTCCTGCTGCGCGCGTTCCGCTTGTCGCCGATCCGCCAGAAGGCAATTGCCAGGCTGCTGGGCGGCGGTCGGCTGGATCAGCACTTGTCCGTGCTACGCCGAATGCTCAAGGAGCGGCGCACGCAATTGATCCAGTTATTGCGCGAGCGGCTGGGCGATGCGTTGGCGATTGACGAGTCACAGGGCGGGGCGACTGTCTGGGTGCGCTCGTTGCGACCGGTGAACATGGGCAACGTGTTTCAGCGTCTGCTCCAGCAGCAAATCGTGATTGCGCCTGGGGAGTTGTTCAGTCTGCAGGGCCTGCATGAGCACCATCTGCGACTGAGCTCGCTGACCCATGGTGAGCACGATCTGGCGGATGTCGTCGGGTTGTTGGGCGATGCATTGCGCCTGGCGCCCGATGACTAACGTTAAAAAACATCGGGAGTGTTCCGGATAGATCCCATCGCACTGCGGTCAAACTGCCAGTAAACTGCGCTCTATTCCTGAACCACTCTATTTCAGAGGTTTTGCATGACTCTCAGTCCTTTTGCGGGCAAACCGGCACCGGCAGAATTGTTGGTCGATATCCCGCGACTGGTAACGGCTTATTACACCGGCCAGCCTGACGCTTCCATTTCCACGCAGCGCGTGGCGTTCGGCACTTCCGGTCATCGCGGCAGTTCCTTCGACTTGAGTTTCAATGAGTGGCACGTTCTGGCGATCAGCCAGGCGATCTGCCTGTACCGTGAAGCCCAGGGAATTACCGGCCCGTTGTTCGTTGGCATCGACACTCATGCGCTGTCGACACCGGCCGGAGCCAGTGCTCTGGAAGTCCTCGCGGCCAACGGTGTGACCGTGATGATCGCCGAAGGTGATGAATACACGCCGACTCCTGCCATTTCCCATGCCATTCTCTGCTACAACCGTGGCCGTACTTCGGGCCTGGCCGATGGCATCGTCATCACGCCGTCGCACAACCCGCCACAAAGTGGTGGCTACAAATACAACCCGACCAATGGCGGCCCGGCCGACACCCACATCACCAAGTGGATCGAAGCCAAGGCCAACGAACTGCTGGCCAACAAACTGGCCGGTGTGAAACGCATCAGCTATGAACAGGCGCTCAAGGCCAGCACCACTCATCGCCACGACTACGTTAATACCTACGTTGCCGATCTGATCAACGTGATCGATTTCGATGCCATTCGTGATGCCAAACTGCATCTGGGTGTCGACCCGTTGGGCGGAGCAGGGGTGCGTTACTGGTCGGCCATCGCCGAGCACTATCGTCTGGACCTGGACGTGGTGAACAAGGAAGTCGATTCGACTTTCCGTTTCATGACCGTTGATTGGGATGGTCAGATTCGCATGGACCCATCGTCCAGCCATGCAATGCAAGGTTTGATCGGCCTGAGAGAGCGTTTCGACGTCGCGTTTGCCTGCGACCCGGATCATGATCGCCACGGCATCGTCACGCCCTCCGGTGGTTTGCTCGCGCCGAACAACTATCTGGCCGTCTCTATCGACTACCTGTTCCAGAACCGCCCGCAGTGGCGTGCCGATGCAGCCGTGGGTAAAACCGTGGTCAGCAGTGGCTTGATCGACCGCGTTGCCAAGCGTCTGGGTCGTCGCCTGTATGAAGTGCCGGTCGGTTTCAAATGGTTTGCTGACGGTCTGTTCGACGGCTCGTTGGGTTTCGGTGGCGAGGAAAGCGCTGGTGCATCGTTCCTGCGCAAGGATGGCGGTGTATGGAGCACCGACAAGGACGGTTTGATCCCGGCATTGCTCGCGGCTGAAATGACTGCGCGCACCGGTCGTGATCCGAGCCAGGCTTATCGCGCACTGACTGATGAACTGGGCGAGCCGTTCTCGGTACGCGTTGACGCCAAGGCCAACCCGGAACAGAAAGCGCTGCTGAGCAAGCTGTCGCCGGCACAAGTCACCTCGACCGAACTGGCGGGCGAGAAAATTCAGAGCATTCTCAGCCACGCGCCAGGCAATGACCAAGCGATTGGCGGTCTGAAAGTGATGACCGAGAACGGCTGGTTTGCAGCACGCCCTTCGGGCACCGAAGACATTTACAAGATCTACGCCGAAAGCTTCATCAGCGATGATCACCTCAAGCAACTGGTGGCCGAAGCGCAGACTCTGGTGGATGGTGCTATCGCCAGCAAATGATGTTCAGCGAATACGCGCCATAAAAAAGGGGCAACCATTGCGGTTGCCCCTTTTTTTGCCTGCCATTGATGCAATCAGGCGAGGTCCACCAAGACAATCTCACTGTCTTCAATCGCGGTGACCGTCAGCACCTGCTCATGTGCAATCGCCACACCGTCTCGAGCTTGTGCACGCAGCCCGTTGACTTCAATCACACCTGTGGCCGGCACCAGATACGCACGACGGCCCGCATCCAGATGATATTCGGCGGTTTCTCCAGCCTTGATATTCGCCGCAACCAAGCGTGCATCGGCGCGAATGCGCAGGCTCTGGTCGTCGCCGTCCTTGCCGCTGGCGAGGGTCACAAAACCTTCGCGCTGACCTTTCGGAAACGGTTTCGCACCCCACGATGGCGGGGCACCGGTTTCGGTCGGCAGAATCCAGATCTGGAAAATCTTCGCGTCCTGCGCTTCCAGGTTGTATTCGCTGTGAGCAATGCCGGTGCCGGCGCTCATCACTTGTACGTCGCCGGCTTCAGTGCGGCCCTTGTTGCCGAGGTTGTCCTGGTGGGTAATCGCACCTTCACGCACATACGTGATGATTTCCATGTCGCGATGCGGGTGTTGCGGGAAACCGGTACCGGCAGCAATCACATCATCATTCCAAACCCGCAGGTTGCCCCAGTTCATGCGTTGCGGATCGTAGTACTCGGCGAACGAAAAATGGTGATGGGCATCCAACCAGCCATGATGGGCGCCGCCCAGCGAGCTGAAAGGTCTGAGTTCAAGCATGATCGTCTCCTGAAAAGGCTCGTCGCGGGATGCGATGGCCGCATCTGGCGCAAGTCCGGTGGTGTATGACGGCGATCATCTATCAGGCGATCATCGATAAAAAGCGTAAAAACTGCGGTATCGGTATCGAATAACTTGATTGGATTTCACGTCGAAACGATCTCATCCCACCTTCAATTCATCGCCTAAACCAATGACCTGTAAGCATTTCGCTAGAACTCGACGGTAAATACAGACACCATAGCCCTCAACAGCCTTACACACTGGAGCCCGTCAGCGTGGCGCAACACACCCCCGATCTTCCTCCCGAACTTCGTCCATTGGCCGAGATGCCATGGTTCAAGCGCCTGGCCGCACGCTTCTTCGGCCACGGTTTGACTCGCTTGCGCGCTCAGCATCGCGCCTCCTGGCTGCATGGTCAGGCTGACGGTTTTCGCAGTGGGCACACGGCAGGCGTTGAGTACGGCTATAACGAGGGCAAGCTCGAAGGTCTGGAGGAAGGCCGACAGGTCTTGTTGATACGCGACAGCCGCAGCACCGAGCATCGTCCGCCGAGCATCGATAATCACTTGTTCGATGACTGGCGTCTGCCGCTGACGCCTGAACTGAAGAAACGCATCAAAACCGATGTCGCCCGTTTGCTGCCCGCGCAGGCTCAGCCGAGCGCTGCGCAGTGGAAGATGATTTTCAGCGAGACACCCTCAACCTCCGTGGTCGCCGGCGCCGGAGCGGGCAAGTCGACCACGCTGGTGTTGCGAATTCTGTTGCTGAGCCATTATCTGGGCTTTGAGCTCGATTCGATGACCGTGGTGACATTCACCCGCGAGTCGCGCAAGGATTTCATCAATAAACTGATCGAGCTGTTCGCGCTCTGGGGCCATGCGCTGAGCTTGAAACAGGCGCGGGAACTGGTGCGAACCTTTCACTCGCGCATTTTGCCAATGGTCCGCAGCCTGCCGGGCTTCGAGCGTTTGCAGGCATTCGAGAACCTCAGCCATCGCGCGCAGGGTGCTGATGAGGAGGTCGACAGTAATCCGTTCGACCTGCGCATTAATGATGCGCAACGCCAGCAGCTCAATGCCTGTTATCACCGGTTATTCACTCAGGACGAGCGCTTTCGCCAGTTGATTCAGCCAATGGCCAAAGTGGGGTTGCAGCTCAAGGAGCTGGAACGCGATCACCCGGATGTGCAAAAGCGCATGGCCGTTACCGAACTGGCGGCCAAGCGCGACGAAGAACTTTGCGATGTCATCGAAGATCAGTGGTTTCGTGCCGGTGCCTGGCCGATCAAGGGCATCGAACCGAATCGCCAGACTTTCGAGATCAATGGCGCGAAATTCCACGGTCATGGCTACATTCCCAGCCTCGATGCCTGGGTGGTGCTTGGTTTCGATCCGCGAGAAAACCCGCAACTCAACCGGCCCAATGCCAAGCTTTCCGTGCGCGCAGAGTGGGCAGTAAAGCGCACCCTGTTTCAAGCTTTCTGTCGTAAGCCATTGATCTGGATAGATAGTTACGAATCATCAAAGCGCGTTCTGACTGCTTTGGCGGGTGATGCAAGCGCTGGCCCCGGCTTCGATTACAAAGTCAAAGGCGAGCTGGCTTCAGCGCCATTGCTCGACTGTTTTGTTGCTGCGGCAGGCTTCATCGAGAACCTGGGGCTGGACGTGCCAGACGCCGTCGGCCGCATGAGTTTCGCCAAGGATGACCCGGACCGGTTTTTCTTCGAGGCATTGAGTCTGTTCTGGCGCGCACTGGAAGATCATTTGCTCGATCAGAAACCGCCGGTCATGACCTACAACCGCATGTTTGCGCTGTTCAGCGAGCATTCGCCGGAAAATCTCAAGCTGCTCAGCGATGAGCTGCTGCGACCGATGTCGCACCTGATGATCGATGAATTTCAGGATGTGTCGCCACAGATCGTCTCGTGGATTCGCGCCAGTCTCAGCGAAATCCGTAGTCGTGGGCCGGCCATGCATGTCGGCCGGGGTGCGCAGCGTTCGTCGCTGCTGTGCGTGGGCGATGACTGGCAGTCGATTTACGGCTGGCGCGGCAGTTCGCCGAGTTACTTCATGGAGTTCACCAAGGAATTCCCGTCGCCGAGCACCACTCGGGTCATGCTCAGCGACAACTACCGCAGTCATCAACACATCATCGACGCGGCCGAGCACATCGTGCGGGCAGCGCCGGCGATCCCGGGGAAGAAGGCCAAGGCCTGCGGCGACCCGAAGCCGTTACAGCCCGTCAATGTGCTGGAGCGCGACGACCAGGCCTTGGGGCTACGGCTCGCCGAACACTATCGGCAAGGCCATTCAATCTTGATGCTTTATCGAAAAAGCAGCGATAAGTCATTGATTGAGGAGCATATTCAGTCGGTAGTTAATGTTGATTCGAGCTTGCCGTACGAAGCCAGGCGCATCAAACAACTGACCTATCACAGCGCCAAGGGCTTGCAGGCTGACGCGGTGTTTCTTCTTGGTGACTGTCAGCATCTGACCAGTTCACCGTACAAGAATCAGGTCTACCGCATGGCCGGGTTGGGTAAAAGTGGCGACAGCGAGCCGTATGACAGCGCGCAGAAGGACGAAATTTTGCGCCTCGCTTACGTCGGCATCACTCGTGCAGTCAGCCACTGTTACTGGTACGTCGAGCCGCAGGAGGTTCAGGCGGTGAACATGCCCCGTGCGTCTGATCGGGTGACAAAGGGCAAGCCGTTCTTCGCCGATCACCGGCCCGAAAAGAAAATGGCATGAGCCACAAAAAAAAGCCCGCATCGCTGCGGGCTTTTTTGTTGTAAATCAAAAGGTTATGCGTAACTCCTGAGAGACTCTGGAGGAATGAATGCTTCCAGCTCATCCTCCACAGCCTCGATAATTCGCTCGACGTCCGCCGCATTCATCACCGTGGCGCACGGGATGCCGGCGATGGCGATCATGGTTTCGCCGCTGGCGCGATCAAACAGGCGGGCGATCATGCTGCCCGGTGCGTCCATCGTCGCTTCGAAACCCATGGGATGAAAATGCCAGCGCATCAGTTGGCATGCATTGGGGAACGTGACTTTGCTTGACCCTTTATTCATGTGTTGCCCGCCTTCTTCATCGAGCGCTTCCTTTTGCTCACGTTAGGTGGGAAGAGCCTTCATTGGCTCAACCAGTGACTGCCATTAAAAGTAGCATCTGGATGTGAAATTCCTGTGAGATTTTTCAGTTCGTTTTGCGATTGCTTCGCATTTTTTGATGTAAGTCACGGCCTACGTCTTTGTCGCCAAAGTGCCACTATGGATTAGTGATTGCTGCCCGTGGCGAACTTGGGCAAGCTCGATTCTTTTGCGCCGAGCCCTTTATGCACGCCGACGATGACGGCCCAGAACAGACTCAGGCCACGGCCGCCACGGTCATGCGCTACCACTTGAGCTGGAAACACCGTGACCTCGACAGCGTCATGGCGCTGTATCACCCGGACATTCAGTACAACGATTTCTTTCAGAACCGCGTGCTGGGTCTCGACGAGTTGCGCGAGTACGTGCGGGTCAGCATGCCCAGGGAATCCGACGAAGCGCTTGAGCATTGCGACCGGATTCGCGTGGATGGCAATACCGCGTTCATTCAATACGAAGTGACGCTGCGCGGTGGTGACGGGCTGGTGTCGTTCCGTTCCAGCGAGGCGATCACCGTCAAGGACGGGCTGATCTGGCGAGTCAACGAATACGCCTCGCTGGTGCGCGCGCAAAGTGGCGACAACGAGAAAGCCAGTCAGCGCCCGGCAGTCAGTCGTTTGGGGCTGTCACCCCGTCAATTGAGCTTTATGGCCGACGATCTGCAGCAATATTTCGAACGGCAGCAACCGTATCTCGATCCCGAGCTCGATCTGCAACGGGTGGCGAAGGAGTGCGGGTACAGCCGCAATCAGATTTCCTACCTGCTTAATCAAGTGCTGGGGCAAAGCTTCTATCGCTACGTCAATCAGGCGCGCCTGCAGCATTTGCTCAAGTCCCTCGATGCGGCCACGCCGCCTGTGCGCATCGATGAGTTGGCCTTCGCGGCCGGTTTCAACTCGCTGTCGGCGTTTTACAGCTGTTTTCGTCAGCACACCGGGCAGTCGCCGAAGGCTTACGCCAAACAAATTTCTTTGCGGACACGCGCGCAAGACATCCCCTGAGCTGGCGCACTAGGATCGACGCCATCGAAGGTTTTCAGTGGCGGAGTCTTGCATGCCAGCATGGCGCACTATCAGTTTATGGATGGATCAACTCGACGAGCCGCTGACCGCGCGGCCCGAGCTTGAGCGGGATCTGGACGTCGATGTGGCGATTATCGGCGCTGGTTACACCGGGCTGTGGACGGCGTACTACCTGAAGAAACTTGCCCCGGGCCTGGACATCGCCATCATCGAGGCGCAAACCGCCGGGTTCGGCGCCTCCGGTCGTAACGGCGGTTGGCTGATGGGTAATCTGCTCGGCGAGGACCGTTTGCTCGCCGGTTTGTCTCCAGAACAGCGCCGCGCTTCGTTTGACCTGCTGCACAGCATCCCCGATGAAGTGGAAGTCGTCCTCGAGCGCGAAGGCATTGCCTGTGACTACCGCAAGGGTGGGGTCTTGTACTGCGCGGCGCGTTACCCGGAGCAGGAAGCCAGTCTTCGCCGCTACCTGGCGGAGTTGCACGCCCAAGGACTGACCGACGACGATTACCGCTGGCTCAGCCCCGAGCAACTGGCGCAGCAGATCCGTGTTGCCAAGCCATACGGCGGCATTTATGCGCCGCACGTGGCGACCATTCACCCGGCCAAACTGGTGCGTGGTCTGGCGCGCACCGTGCAGGGCATGGGTGTGAAGATCTACGAAAACAGCCCGGTCACCCACTGGCAGTCGGGTAGCTTGCGCACGGCCAAGGCCAGTGTGCGCAGTCGCTGGATCGTCCCGGCCGTGGAAGGTTATTCGGTGACATTGCCGCCATTGGGCCGCTATCAGTTGCCGGTACAAAGCCTGATCGTCGCCACCGAGCCATTGTCCGCCGCCACTTGGGACGAGATCGGCCTCAGTCGCGGCCAGGCTTTCAGTGAATTCAGCCGCCAGGTCACCTACGGCCAGCGCAGCGCCGACAACCGTTTGATCTTCGGTGCACGTGGCGGTTATCAGTTTGCCGGCAAGCTGCGCCACAACTTCGACCTGACCCGCGATGAGGTCGAGCTACGCCGTTATCTGTTCGGCGAACTGTTCCCGCAACTGAAAAACGTGCAAATCACTCACGCCTGGGGCGGCAATCTCGGCATGTCCCGGCACTTCAAGCCGCACATGCTCTGCGACCGTGCCAACGGCATCGCGTTGTCCGGCGGTTATGGCGGGGAGGGGGTCGGTGCCAGCAACCTCGGCGGCCGCACCCTGGCGGATCTGATTCTTGAGCGCGACAGCGAATTGGTTAACCAGCCATGGGTGCTGCCCGACGGTGGCATTCACGCACTGCGCGCCTGGGAGCCGGAGCCGTGCCGCTGGCTCGGTTACAACGCGATCATCAAAAGCTTCGTCCATGAAGACCAGACCCTGGCTAATCCGGCGACAGCGCCATGGCGGCGCAAGCTCGCCAGCCAGGTGGCCGGTTTCATGGAAGGTTTCATGCACTGAACGTTGTTTATTTCAAAGACAGGTAACGCCATGAGCATCACCCAGTTCAAAAACACCGCGACGCTGACACTCGACGAATCCAACCCGGTTGCCGTGCCCCTCGGCGAACCCGTCGCCATTGCCTCGACCACCAGTGTCGAGCGCGACGACGGCGTGGAAACCGGCGTCTGGGAATGCACGCCCGGTCGTTGGCGCCGGCAGATCACCGCTCAGGAGTTTTGCCATTTCATCTCCGGGCGCTGCACGTTCACCCCGGACGACGGCGGTGAAACCCTGCACATACAAGGTGGCGACGCACTGATGTTGCCGGCCAACACCCTCGGTATCTGGGATATCCACGAGACCGTGCGCAAGACCTACGTACTGATTTTCTGATTTTTGATCCTTTGATTGCCTGCCAACAACAATAGCCTCTACAGGAATCGACCCATGATCCAGAAAACCCTCGCTTTGGCGCCGCTGTTGCTGGCTGCCTCCATCAGTCATGCCGCCGAGACGGTCAAGGTCTACAACTGGTCCAGTTACATTGCCCCGGACACCACCAAGAACTTTCAGAAAGAGACCGGCATCGGCGTCACCTATGACGTCTACGACAGCAACGAAACCCTTGACGGCAAGTTGATGACCGGCAACTCCGGTTACGACGTGGTGTTCCCGTCCAACCATTTCATGGCCCGGCAGATTCAAGGCGGGGCGCTGAAAAAACTCGACAAGAGTCAGTTGCCGAACTGGAAGAATCTCAACCCGGTGTTGCTCAAGGCTCTGCAAACCAATGACCCGGGCAACGAGCACGGCTTCCCGTACCTGTGGGGCAGCACCGGCATCGGCTACAACGTCGCCAAGATCAAAGCGGTACTGGGCGACGACGCACCGGTGGATTCCTGGGATCTGATCTTCAAACCCGAATACATGGAAAAACTGCAGAAGTGCGGCGTGGCAATCCTCGACAACGGCCCGGAATTGCTCCCGGCGGCGCTCAACTATCTGGGCCTGCCGCACCACAGCAAGAATCCCGAGGACTACAAGAAGGCCGAAGCGCTGCTGATGAAAGTTCGGCCGTACGTCAGCTACTTCCATTCCTCGAAGTACACCAGTGATCTGGCCAACGGCGATATCTGCGTAGCCGTGGGTTTCTCCGGCGACATCCTGCAAGCCGAGAGCCGCGCCAAAGAAGCGAAGAACGGCATCGAAATCGGTTATGCGATTCCCAAGGAAGGTGCGGCGATCTGGTTCGACATGGTTGCCATGCCTAACGACGCACCAGACGAGAAGGCCGGCTACGCATTCATGAACTACCTGCTGCGCCCCGACGTGATGGCCGACATCAGCAACTCGGTGCACTACGCCAACGGCAACGAACAGGCCGACAGCCTGATCGACCCGGCGATCAAGAACGACACCAAGGTTTACCCGAGCCCGGAGATGATGGGCAAGTTGTTCGCGCTGGAGGCGATGCCGCTGAATATTGACCGGATTCGCACGCGCGTATGGAACAAGATCCGCACTGGAAGCTGATTTGTATGTAATTCCCTGTGGGAGCGAGCCTGCTCGCGAAGGCGTCTTTTCAGTTAACTTGATGTTGATTGACACGGCGCTTTCGCGAGCAGGCTCGCTCCCACATTTGTTCTCGGTGACAGGTTAATGGCTGATATCAATTCAATGTCATCGCACTAATAAAGTGCAGAAAAGTGAGACGCATCTAACAAAAAACAACTTACCGATATTTAATAATTAAATAGAAAATCGTCAGACAATTAGGCGAGAAATCGCCATCTAAAACATTCTTTCGACCCCGCATGCTTTGTTTACGGGAGTTTCCCGGAACAGTTCAATTTGATCTAAAAAAAATGCTTTACGTCAGATTTCAAATTGTGTCAGGTTTCTGATGCCTTCATTGGGCGAGTGATAGGACAATCTCGCCAGGGGTTGTCGCTATCGGACAAAAACTGTTCCATTGCTAAACAAGGAAGTGTGTTTATGTCGAAAGTTAAAGCTAATGCTATTGATACCGCCGAACAGGCTTTTCTGCTGTCGGCGGCGCAACCTCTGGCTGCAACCAGCTCTGCCTGGAACCAGATCAATAGCTTCAGCCACCAGTACGATCGTGGCGGCAACCTCACGGTCAATGGCAAACCTTCTTACTCCGTCGATCAAGCCGCAACCCAGTTGCTGCGCGACGGCGCTGCCTACCAGGACAAGGACGGCAGCGGCAAGATTGAACTCACCTATACGTTCCTGACTTCGGCATCGTCGAGCACGATGAACAAGCACGGGATCACCGGGTTCAGCCAGTTCAATGCGCAACAACAAGCCCAGGCCAAGCTCGCCATGCAATCCTGGGCCGATGTGGCCAACGTGACCTTCACCGAGAAGGCTACGGGTGGTGACGCGCATATGACCTTCGCCAACTACAGCGGCGGCGTCGACGGTGCAGCGGCATTCGCTTATCTGCCAGGGACTGGCGCCGGTTATGACGGCACCTCGTGGTACCTGACCAACAGCAGCTATACGCCGAACAAGACGCCGGATCTGAACAACTACGGTCGTCAGACCCTGACTCACGAAATCGGCCACACCCTGGGCCTTGCTCACCCTGGCGACTACAACGCCGGTAATGGCAACCCGACCTACAATGACGCGACCTACGGCCAAGACACCCGCGGCTACAGCGTCATGAGCTACTGGAGCGAAAGCAATACCAGCCAGAACTTCAGCAAGGGCGGTGTGGAAGCGTATTCCTCCGGCCCGCTGATGGACGATATCGCAGCCATCCAGAAACTTTACGGTGCCAACACCACCACCCGTACCGGTGACACCACCTACGGTTTCAACTCCAACACCGGTCGTGATTTCCTCAGCGCTTCGTCGTCGAGTGACAAAGTGGTGTTCTCGGTGTGGGATGCGGGCGGCAAGGACACTCTGGACTTCTCGGGTTTCACCCAGAACCAGAAGATCAACCTCAATGACGCCTCGTTCTCCGACGTTGGCGGCCTGGTGGGCAACGTGTCCATCGCCAAGGGCGCGATCATCGAGAACGCTATCGGCGGTTCGGGCAACGACCTGCTGATCGGCAACAGCGTGGCCAACGAACTGAAGGGCGGTGCCGGCAACGACATCCTCTACGGGGCTGGCGGTGCCGACAAGCTTTGGGGCGGTGCGGGTTCGGACACCTTTGTGTTCGCAGCCAGTTCGGACTCCAAGCCGGGTGCGATCGATCAGATCCTCGATTTCGTCAGCGGTCTGGACAAAATCGATCTGACCGGCATCACCAAAGGCGCCGGCCTGCACTTCGTCAACGCCTTCACCGGTGCAGCCGGTGATGCAGTGCTGACGTCGTCGGGCGGCAATAGCCTGCTCTCGGTGGACTTCTCCGGGCATGGCGTGGCCGACTTCCAGGTCAGCACCGTTGGCCAGGCAGCGACCAGCGACATCGTGGCTTGATGTGAAACAGGAGGGCGGCGCGTGATGCGCCGCTTTCTTCGCTTGCATCGTTAGGCCCGGTGGGCAAGGCTACGCGCCGGAGTGAAATTTCCTATGAGTCGAAACGTTTTTACCTACAAGACGCTGGCGTGGCTGATGGCGACGCTGATGATGGTTACCGGAGAAGCAAGCATGGCAAGCAGCCTCAGACTCGAAGAACCCTCGGTATTTGCCGGTCAATGGCGGGCGACGCTGAACACTCGCGAAGACACCATTGAAGCGCAAAAGCTGCAGGACAAACCATCCAATACCTGCGCTGTAGAGCTGGCGCTGAACCAGACTGTCGGGAAGGGTGCCGATTGCCTTGCAGCCTGGCTCGAAGAAACGCCTATCGGCTGGTTTCCCGAACCGGACGGTATTTCCATCACCGGCAAAGACGGCTCAAGAATCCTGTTCTTCAGCCGACAGCGTGACGAGCATTACCTTGCTACTTTGAAGTCGGGCCTGGTCATTACTTTGGAGCGTTAGGCGCCATAGTCGTAATTATCAAGTAGCCGACAAGGCTTATATAAGGTAGCGCTGTGTGGTTATAAGCAGCTTTCTCGATAACAACTGCACCGCATTAAATCGCGAAAGTTGTTATGAATTTGTAAGCGCCCACAAAAAAAGCAAATTCCGGCATTGCTCGGATAACTCATTTGAAGTCTCGTCAAAGATCGACGAGAGATATTTTTCAGGAAGAATCAATGAAGATGGCGAAGGCCCCAGCCACCGCTCCCTTATTCAAGGCCTTGGCTGACTATAAAAGCATTCTGATCAGCGTCGGTTGCTTTACTGCACTGATAAACGTGCTGATGCTGGTGCCGTCGATTTATATGCTGCAAGTCTACGACCGGGTACTGTCCTCGCAGAACGAAACCACCCTGGCGATGTTGTCGCTGATGGTCGTCGGTTTCTTCGCCTTTATCGGCCTGCTGGAGGTGGTGCGCAGCTTCATCGTGATCCGGATCGGTAGCCAACTGGAGCGCCGTTTCAACCTGCGGGTCTATCAGGCAGCATTCGAACGTAACCTGTTCAAGGGCGAGGGTAACGCCGGGCAATCGCTGGGCGACTTGACCCACATTCGCCAATTCGTCACCGGTCCCGCGCTGTTCGCGTTTTTCGATGCGCCGTGGTTCCCGGTGTATCTGTTCGTGATCTATCTGTTCAACGTCTGGCTTGGCGTGCTGGCGACGGCGGGTGCGCTGTTGCTGATTGCCTTGGCCTGCCTCAACGAATACATGACCAAGAAGCCGCTGGGCGAAGCCGCCGGTTTCTCGCAGAAGTCCAGCCAGTTGGCCACCAGCCACCTGCACAACGCCGAAACCATTCAGGCGATGGGCATGCTCGGTTCGTTGCGCAAACGCTGGTTCCAGGTACATTCGCGCTTTCTTGGCCTGCAGAATCAGGCCAGTGACACTGGTGCGGTAATCAGCTCGCTGAGCAAAACCCTGCGCCTGTGCCTGCAATCGCTGGTGCTGGGGCTCGGTGCATTGCTGGTGATCAAGGGCGACATGACCGCCGGGATGATGATCGCCGGTTCGATCCTGATGGGCCGGGTGTTGAGCCCGATCGATCAGTTGATTGCCGTATGGAAACAGTGGAGCGGGGCGAAACTGGCTTACCGTCGTCTCGACGCGCTGCTGCAAGCTTTCCCGCCGAGCGATGACGCCATGGCGCTGCCGGCGCCGAAAGGCCAGATCACCTTTGAACAGGTCAGCGCCGGCCCACCGGGGCAACGCGCGGCAACCTTGCACATGGTCAATTTCAACCTGGGCGCCGGTGAAGTGCTGGGCGTACTCGGTGCTTCCGGTTCCGGCAAGTCGACGCTGGCTCGCGTGTTGGTCGGCGTGTGGCCAACCCTTGGCGGCACCGTGCGTCTGGATGGCGCCGATATTCATCGCTGGAATCGCGATCAGCTCGGCCCGTACATTGGCTACCTGCCGCAAGACATCGAGCTGTTCAGCGGCAGCATCGCCGAGAACATCGCGCGTTTCAGCGAGGCCGATCCGCAGAAAGTCGTTGCCGCCGCGCAACAGGCCGGCGTCCACGAAATGATCCTGCGCCTGCCGCAAGGTTACGACACGCAATTGGGCGAGGACGGCAGCGGCTTGTCCGGTGGCCAGAAGCAGCGCGTGGCACTGGCCCGCGCCATGTACGGCACGCCAAGTCTGGTGGTGCTGGATGAACCCAACTCCAACCTCGACACCGTCGGCGAAGCGGCATTGGCCAGCGCCATCGCGCAGCTCAAGGCCCAGGGCACCACGGTGGTGCTGGTGACGCACCGTTCTTCGGTGCTGGCCCAGGCGGATAAATTGCTGGTGCTCAACGACGGTCGTCTGCAAGCCTTCGGCGCCAGTCAGGACGTGCTCAAGGCGCTGTCCGGCGCCGCCAATGAGCAGCAACGCGAGAAACCTGCGCAAGCACCGGGTGGGCTCAGCATGAGCCGGCAGTACCAGCCCACGACAAGGAATTCGGGTGTATGACCAGCGCAAGCATGAACACTGAAAACGAAGCGAGCATGGAACACGCGTACGTCACCGAACGCCCAGAGCGCGATGCGAAATTTTTCGCCCGCATGGGCTGGATTCTGGCGATTGTCGGCGCCGGCAGTTTCTTCACCTGGGCGGCATTGGCGCCGCTCGATCAGGGCATTCCGGTGCAGGGCACCGTGGTGGTCTCGGGCAAACGTAAAGCCGTGCAGTCGATGAGCAGCGGTGTGGTCAGCCGGATTCTGGTGCGCGAAGGCGAGATCGTGAAGCAGGGCCAGCCACTGTTCCGACTCGATCAGACGCAAGTTGCCGCCGATGTGCAGTCGCTGCAAGCGCAGTACCGCATGGCGTGGGCGAGCCTGGCGCGCTGGCAGGCCGAGCGCGACAACCTCAAGCAAGTGACCTTTCCCGCCGAGTTGAGCAATGACCCGGACCCGCGTCTGGCGCTGGTGCTGGAAGGTCAGCGGCAGTTGTTCAGTAGCCGCCGCGAAGCGTATTACCGCGAGCAGGCCGGGTTGCGCGCCAGCATCGAAGGCGCCACCGCGCAACTGGCCGGCATGCGCCGTGCACGCACCGACCTCAATGCTCAGGCGGACTCGTTGCAACAACAGTTGAGCAACCTGCAACCGCTGGCCGACAACGGCTACATCCCGCGCAACCGCTTGATGGAATATCAGCGCCAACTCTCGCAAGTGCAGCAGCAACTGGCGGAAAACACCGGTGAAAGCGGTCGTGTCGAGCAGGGCATTCTTGAGTCGCGCCTGAAGCTGCAACAACACGGCGAGGAATATCAGAAGGAAGTGCGCACGCAACTGGCCGACGCGCAGTTGAAGAGCGTCACCCTGTCCGAACAACTGACCTCCGCCGGTTTCGACCTGCAACACAGCGAGATCGTCGCCACCGCTGACGGTGTGGCGGTCAACCTCGGCGTGCACACCGAAGGTGCCGTGGTCCGTCAGGGCGAAACCCTGCTGGAGATTGTTCCGCAAGGCACCACCCTGGAAGTCGAAGGGCACTTGCCGATCAATCTGATCGACAAGGTCGGTCCGCACTTGCCGGTGGACATCCTGTTTACCGCGTTCAACCAGAGCAAAACCCCGCGTGTACCGGGTGAAGTCAGCCTGATTTCCGCCGACCAGATGGTCGACGAAAAAACCGGCGTGCCGTACTACGTGTTGCGCAGCAGCGTCAGCGACCAGGCCATGGAAAAACTCAACGGTCTGGTGATCAAGCCCGGCATGCCGGCAGAAATGTTCGTGCGCACTGGCGAACGTTCACTCCTCAACTATCTGTTCAAACCGCTGCTCGACCGGGCCGGCTCTGCGTTGACCGAAGAATAAGGATGTCCGGCTGTATGAATAAGCTTTCCATGCTCGGGGCGGCATTGATGCTGCTCGCGAGTCACTCGGCAGTGGCGGCCATGGGGCCGTTCGAGATTTACGAACAGGCGTTGCGCAATGACCCGGTGTTCCTCGGGGCGATCAAGGAGCGCGACGCTGGCCTGGAAAACCGCGCCATCGGTCGCGCCGGGTTGTTGCCGCGAATCGGTTACACCTACAACAAGGGCCGCAACACCTCGAAGGCGACGTCCCTCGATGACCGCGCCCGCAATCGGACTGAAGACCGCAACTACAGCAGTTACGGCTCGGCGCTGACCCTGCAACAACCGCTGCTCGATTACGAAGCCTATGCGGCGTATCGCAAGGGTGTCGCGCAGTCGTTGTTCGCCGACGAAAACTTTCGCGGCAAGAGCCAGGAACTGCTGGTGCGGGTGCTCGACAACTACACCAAAGCCTTGTTTGCCCAGGACCAGATCGACATCGCCCAGGCGAAGAAGAAGGCCTACGAGCAGCAGTTCCAGCAGAACGAGCACATGTTCAAGCAAGGCGAGGGCACGCGCACCGATATCCTTGAAGCCGAATCGCGCTATGAGCTGGCGACGGCCGAGGAGATCGAAGCGCGCAACGAACAAGACGCGGCGCTGCGTGAATTGGGTGCGCTGGTCGGTGTGCCGGCGGTGGATATCGCTGATCTGGCGCCGCTGGCTCAGAACTTCCAGACCTTCGCACTGATGCCGGCCAATTACGACACCTGGCACGAAATGGCGATCAGCAATAACCCCAATCTGGCTTCGCAACGCCAGGCCGTGGAAGTGGCTCGTTACGAAGTCGAGCGCAACCGTGCCGGGCATCTGCCGAAGGTCAACGCCTATGCCTCGATGCGCCAGAACGAATCGGAAAGCGGCAACACCTACAACCAGCGTTACGAAACCAACACCATCGGCCTCGAAGTGAGCGTGCCGTTGTATGCCGGCGGCGGGGTGTCTGCGTCGACTCGGCAAGCCAGCCGCACCATGGAACAGGCTGAATATGAACTGGACGGCAAGACCCGCGAGACGCTGATAGAACTGCGTCGCCAGTTCAGCGCCTGCCTGTCCGGTGTCAACAAACTGCGCGCTTACCAGAAAGCGCTGACCTCGGCGGAAGCGCTGGTGGTGTCGACCAAGCAAAGCATCCTCGGCGGTGAACGGACCAACCTCGACGCGTTGAACGCCGAACAACAACTGTTCACCACCCGCCGCGATCTGGCGCAGGCGCGGTACGACTATCTGATGGCATGGACGAAATTGCATTACTACGCCGGGACCCTGAATGAACAGGATCTGGCGCGGGTGGATGAGGCCTTCGGCCAAGGCCCGAAAACCCGCTGACCAGAGGTCAGGATCAAAAGATCGCAGCCTTCGGCAGCTCCTACATGAAGCGGGACAGTGACATTTCCGGCAGCAAATAACTCCTGCAGGAGCTGCCGAAGGCTGCGATCTCTTGATCTGTCTTTTCGGATTTCAGCTAACGGCAGCTCCTGCACAACAATAAGAAAGTGAGTGGTGAACATGGACGTACGCATCAAGCCGATTTCGGTCGGCACGCTGTTGCTCGCAGTTTCTGTGGCGCAGGCCCAGGCGCAGTACCTGGAAACCGGCAAACCCGGTGATCCCGCCAGTTGGCGCAGCGCCGAGTTCCTGCGTGACTGGGGTCTGCAACGCATGCAGGCCGACCAGGCCTACGCCGCCGGGATCACCGGCAAAGGCGTGAAGATCGGCGCCCTCGATTCCGGTTTTTACGCCGCCCACCCCGAGTTCGCCACTGACCGTTATCACCCGGTGTTGACCAGCGGAAGTTATGTCGATGGTTCGCCGTTCAACGTCGATGGCACCCTCAATTCCAACAACGATTCCCACGGCACCCACGTCGTCGGCACCATGGGCGCGTCCCGCGATGGCACGGGCATGCATGGTGTCGCGTACAACGCGCAGATCTACGTCGGCAACACCAACAAGAACGACAGTTTCCTGTTCGGCCCCAACCCCGATCCGCGCTATTTCAAAGCGGCGTACGACGCGCTGGCCGATGCCGGCGTGCGCGCCATCAACAACAGCTGGGGCAGTCAGCCGCCGGATGTCAGCTATCGCACAATGGCCGATCTGCACGCGGCCTACGCCCAACACTGGAACAAAGGCACCTGGCTTGATGCGGCGGCGGACGTGTCGCGGCGCGGCGTGATCAACGTGTTCAGCGCCGGCAACAGTGGTTATCCGAATGCCAGCGTGCGCTCGGCGCTGCCGTACTTTCAGCCGGATCTTGAAGGTCACTGGCTGGCGGTGTCCGGCCTCGATCAGAGCAACCAGCAGAAGTACAATCAGTGCGGCCTCGCCAAATACTGGTGCATTACCACGCCGGGGGCGAAGATCGACAGCACCATCCCCGACGGTGGCTACGCGATCAAGTCCGGCACCTCGATGTCGGCGCCGCACGCGACCGGCGCGCTGGCGCTGGTGATGGAGCGTTACCCGTACATGAACAATCAGCAGGCGCTCGAAACCCTGCTGACCACCGCCACGCAACTCGACGGTTCAGTCACTGAGGCGCCCACCGAACGTGTTGGCTGGGGCGTGGCCAACCTGAATCGGGCGATGCGCGGGCCGGGACAATTGCTCGGTGCGTTTGACGCCAATCTGGCCGCCGGGCAGAGCGATGTCTGGAGCAATGACATCTCCGACAAGGCGCTGCTTCAGCGCCACAGCGAAGACCTCGCCGAACACTCGGCCTGGCAGCAGACCCTGCAAGACAAGGGCTGGCAGAACGGCGTTGCGGCGGGCGCCAGTCAGCAGGATCAGACCGATTACGCCATCGGCACGGCGCGTGATGCGGCAGCCGCAACGCGGGTTTATCAGGGCAGTCTGATCAAATCCGGCGCCGGGCGCTTGTTGCTTACCGGCGACAACAGCTTCCGTGGCCCGACCACGGTCAATGGCGGCCTGTTGAGCGTCAATGGTTCGCTGGCGTCGGCGGTCACCGTCAATGACGGCGGCACGCTGGGTGGTTCCGGGCGGATCGCGGCATTGACGGCCAACAGTGGCGGTCGCGTCGCGCCGGGCAATTCGATCGGCACCTTGAACGTGGCGGGCGACGTTACCTTCGCGCCGGGCTCGACCTACGCCGTTGAGCTGTCACCGAGCAGCAGCGACCGTATCGTTGCCGGTGGTACAGCAACCGTCAGCGGCGCCACGGTCAGTCTGTCGCTGGAAAACAGCCCGACCTTGCTCAGCACCACCGAGACGCAAAGCCTGCTGGGGCGTCAGTACAACATCCTGCAAGCGGCCGGAGGCATTCAGGGCCAGTTCGGCGCCGTGCTGCCGAACTACCTGTTCATCGGCGGCAATCTCGACTACACCGCCAACGGCATCCAACTCGACATCGAGCGCAACGCGAGCACGTTTGCCAGCGTCGGCCAGACCCCGAATCAGCGCTCGGTGGCCGCCGCCGTTGAGGGTCTGGGGGCCGGCAATTCAGTCTACGAAAGCGTGCTGCTGTCGGCAGATGCTGCTTCCGCGCAACAAGCTTTACAGCAACTGAGTGGCGAGATTTACCCGGCCCTCGGTTCGATGCTGATCAACGACAGCCGCCAGTTGCGCGATGCCGTGGGCGAGCGCCTGCACGATGCTTCGGCGACACAAAACAACGGCTGGATCAAGGCACTGGGTGCCTGGGGCACGACCGATTCGAGCCATGACACGGCGGGTTACAGCACTTCGCTTGGCGGCTTGCTGGCCGGTGTCGATGGCGCGCTCGACGAGCAGACACGCATCGGTCTGGTCACCGGTTACAGCGACAGTTCATTGAGCATGGGCTCGGGCACGCACTCGTCCGCCAAGGTCGACAGTTACCACCTAGGCGCTTACGCCGGGCATGAAATCGGTGCCTGGCGCGTGAGCACCGGCGCGGCGTACAGCTGGCATCGCGCCGATGTGAAGCGTGATCTGCAATACGCCAACGTCAGCGCCAAACAGAAAGCCAAGGTCGATGCCGCCACCACCCAAGTGTTTGGCGAAGCGGCCTATCGACTGCACCTGCAACCGGTGGCGCTTGAGCCGTTCGCCAATCTGGCCTATGTGCATCTGGACACTGAAGGGCTCACGGAGAAGGGCGACGCGGCGGCGCTGAAAAGCTCGGGCGATCAGCGTGACGCCGTGCTGAGCACGCTCGGTGTGCGGGCGCTCAAGACGTTCAACCTGTCGACTCGGCAATCACTGGATGTCAGCGGCCACCTCGGCTGGCAGCACAGCTTGAGCAACATCGACTCCGAGCAGCACCTGCGCTTTGCCAGCGGTGGCACGCCTTACAGCGTTGAGAGTTCAGCGCTGGTGCGCGATGCCGCGCTGGTCGGCGTGCAGGCCAGCCTGGCCTTGAGCAAAGACGTGCGGGTGAACCTTGATTACAACGGACAACTGGCCAGCCGCGAGAAGAGCCACGGCGTCGGGCTGAGCCTGAACTGGCAGTTTTAACCGATCACCACCTTGTAGGAGGTGCTTTATCTGTGGCGAGGGAGCTTGCTCCCGCTGGGGCGCGAAGCGGCCCCCTACATTTTTCCAGTGGAACCGCATGTGCAGGTCTTGCGACTGCTGCGCAGCCGAGCGGGAGCAAGCTCCCTCGCCACAGGAAGTGTTTTCAGCTTTTGAGAGATACGGATTTTTCGCAACATCACTAAGGAAGGTCGCTGGATGAATAAGAATAAAACCCCCGCGCAAACGGGTGGCCGCTTTGCCCTGAAAACGCTCACGCTCGCCGTGCTGTGTGCAATCGGTACGGCGCACGCTGCGCCTTACGTGGAGAACGGTCGCACTGGCGATCCGTCGAGTTGGCGCAGCGCCGAATTCAAGGCCGACTGGGGTTTGGGCGCGATTGGCGCTGATCACGCTTACGCCGCCGGTTACACCGGTAAAGGCGTGAAACTGGGGATCTTCGATCAACCGGTGTACGCCGCACACCCGGAGTTTTCCGGCAGCAACAAGGTCATCACCCTGGTCACCAGCGGTATCCGCGAATACACCGACCCCTACATCCCGGTCAAAGCTGGGGATGCGTTCCGTTATGACGGCTCGCCCTCGGTCGGCTCCGACGGCAAACTCGGCGCCCACGGCACCCACGTCGGCGGTATCGCGGCGGGCAGTCGTGACGGCGGGCCGATGCACGGTGTGGCGTTCGGCGCGCAAATCATCAGCGCCGACAACGGCGACCCGGGCCCGGAAGATGGCATCGTCCGCGGTAACGACGGCGCGGTGTACAAGGCCGGTTGGGATGCGCTGATCGCCAGCGGTGCGCGGATCATCAACAACAGCTGGGGCATCGGCATCACTGACCGTTTCGACCTCGGCGGCCGCAACCCGGCGTACCCGCACTTCACCGTCAACGACGCGCAGGTGCAGTTCAACGAGATTCGCACACTGCTCGGCACCAAACCCGGCGGTGCCTATGACGGTGCAATCGCTGCAGCGCGCAGCGGCATCGTCACCATTTTCGCCGCCGGCAACGACTACAACCTCAACAACCCGGACGCCATCGCCGGCCTCGGCTATTTCGTGCCGGACATCGCGCCGAACTGGATCACCGTCGCCGCGTTGCAGCAGAACCCGGATCTGGCCAGCGGCAATCCGTACATCATGAGCACGTTCTCCTCGCGTTGCGGTTACACCGCGAGCTTCTGCGTCTCGGCGCCGGGGACGAAAATCTACAGCTCGATCATCGAAGGCACCAACGCCGACAACCTGACCACCGGCTACAAGAATTACAACGGCACCTCGATGGCCGCACCGCATGTGGCCGGTTCCATGGCAGTGCTGATGGAACGCTTCCCGTACATGAGCGGCGATCAGGTCGCCAGCGTCTTGCGCACAACCGCTACCGACCTCGGCGCACCGGGTGTCGACGCCTTGTACGGCTGGGGCATGATCAACCTGCGCAAGGGCATTAATGGCCCGTCGATGTTCGTCACCGAGCAGGACATTCCTGAAGAGTTTCGTATTCAGGGCGCTTACGGCTCCGGCCAGTTTGTCGCGGATCTGCCGGGCATCGGCGCGATCATCGATCAGGGCAAACCGACCGAACGCGTGTGCACCGACATCACCTGCGGCCTCGACACCTGGCGCAACGACATTTCCGGACACGGCGGCCTGACCAAGCAAGGTCTCGGCACCCTGGTGCTGACCGGCAATAACACTTACAGCGGCCCGACCCTGGTCAATCAGGGACGGCTGGCAATCAACGGTTCGCTGGCCTCGGCGGTCACCGTAAATGACGGCGGTATCCTCGGCGGCAACGGCCATATCGGCGCGCTGTCGGTGAGCAAGGGCGGCACCGTGGCCCCGGGCAATTCGATCGGCACGATGAACGTGGCCGGTGACGTGACTTTCGCGCCGGGCTCGACCTACGCGGTAGAACTGTCGCCGACCAGCAGCGACCAGATCATCGCCACCGGTAAGGCAGTCATTGAAGGCGCGACCGTCACCATGTCGCTGGAAAACAGCCCGACGCTGCTCACCACTGGCGAAGTCAAAAGCCTGCTCGGCACCCAGTACAACATCCTGCAAGCGGCGGGCGGCATAGAAGGGCGCTTCGGTCAGGTGCTGCCGGATTACGCGTTCCTCGGCGGTACGCTGGCGTACTCGGCGAGCGGCATTCAACTGGCGGTGGGGCGCAACGAAGCGTCGTTCGCCAGCGTCGGCCTGACGCCGAACCAGCGCGCCGTCGGTGCTGCTGCCGAGCGTCTGGGCGCAGGCAATGCGCTGTTCGAAACCCTGCTGCTGTCGCCAAACGCGGCGTCGGCGCAGCAAGCCTTCCAGCAATTGTCCGGCGAGATTCATCCGGCCATCGGCACGATGCTGATCAACGAGAGCCGTTATCTGCGTGAAGCGGTGGGCGAGCGTCTGCGCGAGCGTGATCTGTTCGATGCCGGTGCGCCGACGGATGATCGCAGCAACGCCTGGGTCAAGGTGCTGGGCGCCTGGGGCAAGAGCGATGGCGGGCATGACAATGCCGACTCCAACAGCTCCATCGGTGGCTTGCTGGCCGGTGTTGACGGCTTGATTGCTGAAGATACGCGTCTGGGTTTCGTTACCGGTTATAGCGACAGCTCGGTGAGCATGGGCAGCGGCACGCATTCGTCGGCGTCCGTCGACAGCTACCACTTGGGTGCGTATCTGGGGCATCAAGTTGATGCCCTGCGCCTGACCGCCGGTGCGGCTTACAGCTGGCACCGCGTGGATGTGAAGCGTGACCTGCAGATTGGGGACATCGGCAGTAAACAAAAGACCAAGCACGATGCCGCGACGACCCAAGTGTTCACCGAAGCGGCTTACGATCTGCGCTTGCAACCAATGAACCTGGAACCGTTCGCCAATTTGTCGTACGTGCATTTGAACACCGAAAGCTTCACCGAAAAGGGTGATGCGGCGGCGCTCAAGGGCGGTGAAGACAATCGTGATGTGGTGCTGTCGACCCTTGGCGTGCGCGCCAAGCGCAGCTTCGCGCTGTCGGAAAAACATCAGCTGGAACTGGGCGCAAGCCTCGGCTGGCAGCACAACCTGAGCAGCGTCGATGCTGACAGCCACCTGGCGTTCGCCAATGGCAACAGCGCGTTCACTGTGCAGAGTGTGTCGATGGATCGCGATGCTGCCGTGGTCGGCGTACGTGCCGGGCTGGCGCTCAATCGCGATGTCCGGGTCAACCTGGATTACAACGGACTGATCGGTAACAACGAGAAGGACCACGGTGTAGGTCTGACTCTCGACTGGCAGTTCTAAAGGCGTGTGCTGGCAGTTCCGGAGGGGACTGCCGGCACTGATTTGAAGGAGGAGAGAGCACAACATGGGACTGTTTGATTACAAAAATGCCGATGGCAAAGCGTTGTACAGCGATGCCATCGCCCTCACGCTGTATGCCTACACGCCGACTGGGCAAGCGTTGCCGGGCACCGCGTGGAAGCCGGTCAGTGCGACGGCGCTGGGCTATCAGGGCAAGGTCGGTGCGCAGGGCACGTTCTTCGGCGAGAAGGACGGTTTTACCAGTGCTGAAGCCGAAGTGCTCGGCAAGTACGACGCCGCTGGCAAGTTGATCGGCATCGGCGTTGCCTTTCGTGGCACCGGTGGGCTGGGCTACAGCGACACCTTCGGTGACATGAAGAACAATTTGCTGGCGGCCATCGGGCCGTCGGATTACGCGACCCAATATGCGAAAAACGCCTTCGACAATTTGCTCAAGGCTGTCGCGGCGTTTTCCATTGCTCACGGCATCGCGGCCAAGGACGTGTTGATCAGCGGCCACAGCCTCGGCGGTCTCGGGGTCAACAGCGTGGCCGAGTTGAGCGCGAGCAACTGGGGCGGATTCTTCAAGGACGCCAACTACGTGTCCTTTGCTTCGCCGACCCAGAGCAGCACCGGCACCAACGTACTGAACATCGGTTACGAGAACGATCCGGTGTTCCGCGTGCTCGACGGCACCACGTTCAGTACCGCCTCGATGGGCAAACACGACAAACCGCACGACTCGACCACCGACAACATCGTCAATTTCAACGACAACTATGCGTCGACCGCGCAGAACCTCGTGCCGTTCAGCATCGTCAACCCGCTGAACTGGTCGGCGCACAGCTCGCTGGGCTATGCCGACGGCTTGAATCGGGTGATCGATTCGAAGTTCTACGGCCTCACCCACAAGGACTCGACGATCATCGTCTCCAACCTTGAAGAGGCGTCCCGGGGCAAGACCTGGGTTGAGGACTTGGGCCGCAGCGGCGAGCCGCACACGGGCAGCACCTTCATCATCGGCACGCAGAGCAGCGACTGGCTCAAGGGCGGGGCGGGCAACGACTTCCTTGAAGGCCTGGGCGGTGATGACCGTTTCCGCGATGACGGCGGCTACAACATCCTGCTCGGTGGTCAGGGCCACAACACCTTTGAATTGCAGAAACCGTTGCAGAACTTCAGCTTCGCCAACGACGGTGACGGCACGCTGTACGTGCGCGACGCCTACGGCGGCATCAGCCTGACCCGCGACATCGGCGCGCTGGTGAGCAAGGAGTCGGGTTCGTGGTGGGGCAGCAAGGAAATCACCTGGGGCGTCACGGCCAAGGGTTTGACCAATGGCAGCGAGCTGACGCAATACAACCATTCGCTGAGCGGCGATGGCTACGGCAATGCGTTGCACGCCAGCGCCGACGGTGACTGGTTGTTTGGCCTGGGCGGCGACGACAAGCTGATCAGCGACAAGGGCCATGTGACCTTCGTCGGTGGCGCCGGCAACGACGTGATGACGGCGGTGGGGGGCAACAACACCTTCCTGTTCAGCGGCGCGTTCGGTTTCGATGCCATCAACGGCTATCAGGGCAGCGACAAACTGGTGTTCATGGGCGTCGAAGGCGCGGGGCAGGGCTACAACTATAAGCAGCATGCGTCGCAGTCCGGCAGCGATACCGTGCTGAAGATTGGCGAGTATGCCGTGACGCTGGTCGGGGTTGGCGTGGCTAACCTGTCGGACTCGAGTTTCGTCTTCGCATAGATCCAATGTGGGAGCGAGCCTGCTCGCGAAGAGGGCATGTCAGCCAACATTTTTGTAGCTGACACACCGCTTTCGCGAGCAGGCTCGCTCCCACAGTTAAAGCAGCAAGTAGTTTTGAAATGCTCCGGGGCGTCCCCGTGGGGCGCCCTGGCTGTGAGCTATCTCTGACAATTCCAACAAAAGAGAGGCAATAGCAATGGGTGTGTATGACTACAAAAACTTCACTACAGCCGATTCCAAGGCGCTGTTCAGCGATGCCATGGCGATCACGCTGTATTCCTACCACAACCTCGATAACGGCTTTGCCGCCGGTTATCAGCACAATGGCTTCGGCATTGGCCTGCCCGCGACGCTGGTCACGGCGTTGCTGGGGGGGACCGATTCCCAAGGCGTCATTCCCGGCATTCCATGGAACCCCGATTCAGAAAAACTCGCGCTCGACGCCGTGAAAAAGGCCGGTTGGACGCCGATCACCGCCTCGCAACTGGGCTATGACGGCAAGACCGACGCACGCGGAACCTTCTTTGGCGAGAAGGCCGGTTACACCACGGCTCAGGTCGAGATTCTCGGCAAGTACGACGCCCAGGGCCACCTCACGGAAATCGGCATTGCTTTTCGCGGCACCAGCGGCCCGCGCGAGAACCTGATCGTCGATTCCATCGGCGACGTCATCAACGATTTACTCGCGGCGTTCGGTCCCAAGGATTACGCGAAAAACTACGTCGGCGAAGCGTTCGGCAATCTGCTCAATGACGTGGTCGCGTTTGCCAAGGCCAATGGCCTCACCGGCAAGGACGTGCTGGTCAGCGGCCACAGCCTCGGCGGGCTGGCGGTCAACAGCATGGCGGATTTGAGCGGCGGCAAGTGGGGCGGGTTCTTCAAGGACTCCAACTACATCGCCTACGCCTCACCGACCCAAAGCAGCACCGACAAGGTGCTCAACGTCGGCTACGAAAACGACCCGGTGTTCCGCGCCCTGGATGGCTCGACCTTCACCGGCGCCTCGATCGGCGTGCACGATGCGCCGAAGGAATCGGCCACCGACAATATCGTCAGCTTCAACGATCACTACGCATCGACCGCGTGGAATCTGCTGCCGTACTCGATCCTCAATATTCCGACGTGGATCTCGCATTTGCCCACGGCCTATGGCGATGGCATGAACCGGGTGATCGAGTCGAAGTTCTACGACCTGACCAGCAAGGACTCGACGATTATCGTCGCCAACCTGTCGGACCCTGCGCGCGCCAATACCTGGGTGCAGGACCTCAACCGCAACGCCGAAACCCACAAGGGCAGCACGTTCATCATTGGCAGCGATGGCAACGACCTGATCCAGGGCGGCAGCGGCAACGACTACCTTGAGGGCCGCGCCGGCAACGACACGTTCCGCGACAGCGGCGGTTACAACATCATTCTTGGCGGGCAGGGCAGCAACACCCTCGACTTGCAGAAGTCGGTGAATACCTTCGACTTTGCCAATGACGGCGCGGGCAATCTGTACATCCGCGATGCCAACGGCGGGATCAGCATCACCCGCGACATCGGCGCGATTGTCACCAAGGAGCCGGGCTTCCTCTGGGGGCTGTTCAAGGACGATGTGACCCACAGCGTCACGGCCAGCGGCTTGAAGGTTGGCAACAATGTCACCGCCTACGAATCCAGCGTCAAAGGCAGCAATGGCGTCGATACATTGAAGGCACATGCCAGCGGTGACTGGTTGTTCGGGCTCGATGGCAATGATCACTTGATCGGCGGCGCGGGCAATGACGTATTTGTCGGCGGCGCCGGTAATGACCTGATGGAGTCGGGGGGCGGGGCGGATACGTTCCTGTTCAACGGCGCGTTCGGGCAGGATCGGGTGGTGGGTTTCACGTCCAACGACAAACTGGTGTTCCTCGGCGTGCAGGGCGTGTTGCCCGGCGACGACTTCCGCGCCCATGCCACGGCGGTGGGGCAGGATACCGTGCTGAAGTTCGGCGGCGATTCGGTGACATTGGTCGGCGTGGCACTTAACAGCCTGAACGCTGACGGCATCGTTATCGCCTGAAGCAACCGCTAACGTGTGGCGAGGGAGCAAGCTCCCTCGCCACAAATCGGTATTCGAAGTGACTCATTAACCACTCCCTGACTCAAACTCTGTGCAAAACAGGAAATGCGGCCTAAAGCCTGCGCGTGTGCGCACGTTCTATAGCTAGCCGCCCATGAGTACAGGAGATTCAAACGTGAAAGGTTTCAAGAGGTTTATCGGGGTTGCAGGGCTGGCGCTGTTATCGGCCAATGCCAGTGCCGATCTGCCTCAAAGCTCGATTCTGAGCCGCTACGGAATCACCACTGAGCAATTGCCCAGCCCGAGCAAAAGCGCAGTGATCGAACCGGTCGAAGAAAAAAGCCGTTTTCAGATCCAGCCCGAACAACCGTTCGTGACGATTCGCCTCGGTGACGGCAAACAGCCGCAAGCCACCGGCAACCTGAGCATCGACCGCATGGCGCAACAGGAGCGGGAACGTTGTCAGCGCCTGCAAGGCGAGCTGGCCCGGCGTGGCGGTCAATACCTGAGCTGCGACAACAGCATCCCGGGCATGACCCTGGACCAGTAACCCACTCGAATTCACTCCAGCAACTGCCGAAGGCTGTGATCTTTTGATCTCCAACAGCCTTCAGCCCTGTAATATCCGCTCACCCTGACAATGGACTGGCGGTGCCCCCTTGAGAAAGACCACTCGACTGATCGTGCTTTGCGCAACGTTGCTGATAGCTGCGAACGCAGGCGCATTGGCCTGGCTTTACTACGTGGTCACTTACGCTTCAGTGACGCGTGGCATGCCAATGATCAGAACCAAGGAGCCCATGCTCATCGGCGGGCGTAACGGTGATGAGCACAGCTACGTGCTGCCGATGGGCACCACGCTCTATGAAGATAAGAGCTACCCGGAAGGGTTTACCCGTTATCTGGTGTACTTCAATCACAAAGGTCCGATCGAGCACGAGACCGTCACGATGGAGCCCAAATATCGCGGCTCCCTGATTGATCCGCTGTGGCTGGAAACCATCGACGCCGATACGTTGAAAGACGTCTTCAAGCGCTTCCCCTTGTCCAGAAGCGATATCGCGGCGGCGATCAAAGCCAACGAAATGACCAGAGCAGATCTGACCGAGATCATCCAGTCGATGCCGGAGTGAAGGCCGGCTGTAATCAGAACCCCAGCGGGTACTGAACCACTACGTAGATCCGGTCAATGTCATCCCCCGCCTGAGCGCTGTTCGCCCGGTGCGAAACATGCGACACCTGCACCGACAAATCCTTTGCTGCGCCCGACTGGACGACGTATTTCAAATCGATGTCGCGCTCCCAATGCTTGCCGCCATTGCCTTGCTGCGGCTGGAACTCGCCGCTGTCGGCATCGAACGGGTTGTAGGCGCCGCCCTTGGGTGCGTGGGTGCCGTCGATGTGATCGCCGCTGACGTAGCGGGTCATGAAGTTCAGACCGGGAATACCGAACGCGCCGAGGTCGAGGTCGTAGCGCGCTTGCCACGAACGTTCGCCGGCGCCGTTGAAGTCGGCGTATTTGATCGAATTGGCGAGGTAGATCGAGTCGCCGCCGACGAAATCGAAAGGCGTGTCACCGTCGATCCGCTGCCAGCCGAGCATTACCGCATGTGGGCCGAAGGCGTACTTGCCCGACAGACTGAACGCGGTGTTGTCGATCGCACCGGCCAGCGCCCGGCCGGTATCGCGGGTGTGATAGAGGTTGGCATCGAGCAACACGCCCGACTGCTTGAAGTGCAGGTTGCCGTAGTACTGATGCCAGGTGTCCGTCAGCTCGGAGGCATAGACAGCACCGCCCAACGGACTGTCGCCGAACAGGTCGGCACCGAGGAAACTGATGGCTTGCGCCTCGGTGTTGGCGCCGTAACCGTAGAAATCACCCTTGCCGGAAGCACTGTCCTGATTCTTGAACGCCGTGAAATGCCCGGCCTGGAGCGTGAGGTTGTCGATTTCCCGACTGGTGAGCAGAAGTCCCGTGGCGTACTCCGGTTGCAGGCGTTTGTCGCTGGTGTCGAACACCGGGGTTTCCACGGTCATTTCGCCAAACGCCAACGTGCTGCGCGAGGCCTTCAGTTTCAAGGCACCACCGGCACTGGAATAGTTGTTGGCGCTGCGGCCATCGCTGTCGACCGGCAACAGGCCGGTGCCGGAGTGACCTTTGCCACCATCGAGTTTCAGGCCGGCGAAGGCGTGAGCATCGATACCAAACCCGACAGTTCCCGGGGTGAATCCAGATGAGAAAGTGCCGATCAACCCTTGCGCCCATTCCTGTTTGTAGTTTTTTCCGGTGGACGAGGGTGAGCGGTAATCGTTGCTCAGGTAGAAGTTGCGATTCAGAACCTGCGACTTGGCATCGTCGAAAAAACCGTCGGCGACAGCCGTTTCGGTCAGCCCGCAGAGCAGCAATAACAGGGTGAAACGCGCAGTCGCGGATTCGGTCATCGTCGGTGGCCAACATAATGAGTTGACGCTGATGATCAGTGGATTCTGTGCGAAGGGATTGAGGTTATGTGCTGTGCCGAACACCAATCCGTGTAGGAGCTGCGGCACGCTGCGATCTTTTGATTTTAAAGATCTGGATCAAAAGATCGCAGCGTGCCGCAGCTCCTACATTGAGATCGCCGTTACGGCAGCGGCGGGGTGCGTGGCGGGATCTGGCGTTTGCTGCCCGTCGATTCGAACGCTGCGGCCAGGCGCAGCAGGCTCGAGTCGTCGTAGGCGCGACCGGCGAAGGTCAGGCCGACCGGCATGCCGATGTCGGCCATCACGCCCATGGGCACGGTGACGGTCGGCACGCCGAGGTGACGGATGGCGAGGTTGCCGTTGGCGACCCAGATGCCGTTGCTCCAGGCGATATCGGCTGACTGCGGGTTTACGTCTGCGTCCGCCGGGCCGACGTCGGCGACCGTCGGGAACAGCACGGCGTCGAGGCCGAGCTTGTCCATCCAGTCTTCCAGATCGATGCGCCGGGTCTGCTCCAGGCCGCGCAGGCCATCTGGCACCGTGGAAATTTCGTTCCACGGCGTGATGCCGCGCTCGGCCATGCGCACGTATTCGTCCATGCCGGCGGCGAGGTCGCCTTCACGGTTCGGCAGAGTGCCCGGGTCGTGCGGGAAGATTTTCGGCCCGTCGACATCGACCAGACGATTGAGCTTCGGATCGCCGTTGGCTTGCAGGAAGTCGTCGAACGCCCAGGCGGTCAGATCCCACAGTTCATGGTGAAGGAACTCTTTCGATACCAGCCCTCGGGTGAACACAGTCGGCGCGCCGGGGCGATCGCCTTCGCAATTGGACACCAGCGGGAAGTCAGTCTCGATGACCTCAGCGCCAGCCGCTTCGAGGGCCTCGCGCGCCTGTTTCCACAAATCGATCACCGAAGCGCGAGTGTTGATGCGCTGACCGGTCGGGCCACCGATGCCCGGCGCTTCGCTGGTGCCCGCTTCAGGGTCGGCGTTGATGAACATGCGCGGCACGGCGAAACGCTTGCCGGCCAGTGCACTGCGGTCGGCCGCGAGTTCGGCGTAAGCGGCGGGGCGCACGGAGCTGACGCTGGGGATCGGCACCCACGGTTGCAGGCGCCAGAGGTCGCCACGGGTGTCCGGGTCTTCGGCGACGACAATGTCGAGGACCTCAAGCAGGTCGGCCATGGTGCGTGCGTAAGGCACGACCACGTCCATGGTCGGCGTCAGCGGCCAGTTGCCGCGCACCGAGATCACCCCACGCGAAGGGGTGTAGGCGCACAGGCCATTGTTCGACGCAGGTCCGCGACCACTCGACCAGGTTTCTTCTGCCAGACCGAACGCGGCGAAACTGGCGGCGGTGGCGGTGCCGGCGCCATTCGACGAGCCGGAAGCGAACGGCGCGGTAAGGTAGTTGGCGTTGTACGGGCTTTCAGCGCGGCCATACACCCCGCGTTGCATCCCGCCATTGGCCATCGGCGGCATGTTGGTTTTACCCAGGCAGATCGCCCCGGCCGCACGCAGGCGCTCGATGGTGAACGCATCGCGGTAGGCGACAAGATCGGCGAAGGCCGGGCTGCCGGACGCTGCGGTCAGACCTTTGACCAGATAACTGTCCTTGGCGGTGTAAGGGATGCCGTCAAGCGGGCTGAGGATTTCGCCTTTGGCGCGGCGTGCGTCAGAGGCTTGTGCTTCGCTCAGGGCTTGCGGATTGCGCACGACCACCGCGTTCAGTGCGGTCGGCGTGTCGGCGCCGTCGTAGGCATCGATGCGAGCGAGATAGGCCTGCACCAGTTCCACCGAGGTGGTCTGGCCGGATTCAAGTGCGGCGCGCAGTTGGGCAATGGAAACTTCGGTGACTTCGATCATGCGGTCACCGCCGTTTGCAGTGGGGCGGCGTTCTTTTTGGAATGGGTGTTCATAGCGGTTCTCGTGGCACGGCTTTAAGCGACAAGGTTAAGACTGGCGCCTATTTAACACCATGCCGGGCGCGGAGTAATCGGTGGATCGATACCCCGCCAAATTTTTGTGGGTGAAACGCAATCCCCTGTGGGAGCTGGCTTGCCAGCGATGGCGGTGGGTCAGTCAATTCAATATCGATTGTGCTGGCCTCTTCGCTGGCAAGCCAGCTCCCACAAGGACGGGTGATGCTCAGTCGATCACAGGACACCAAACTCCCGGGCTGTGCGATCCACCGCAATCCGCGTCTTGTCGATCAGCTCATCAAGCTCTGTGCGGTTGGCAATCAGGGCAGGAGCCATGATCATCCGCCCCAACGTCGAACGAATGATCAAACCCTCCTCAAAACCGATCGTGCGGCAGCGCCAGGCGATGTCGTTCTCGTCGGCGAAACGCTTGCGAGTCGCCTTGTCTTCAGCGAACTGCAACGCCGCCACCAGCCCGACACCCTGAATCTCACCCACCAGCGGATGGTTGCCGAACACTTCGCGCAGGCAGTTCTGCAGATAAGGCCCAGTGTCGGTTTTCACCTGAGTGACCACACCTTCATCACGCAAGGCCTTGAGGTTGGCAATCGCCACCGCCGCTGCGACCGGGTGCCCGGAATAAGTCAGACCGTGAGCAAACACGCCACCCTTTTCCACCAGCGCCTCGGCCATGCGCCGCGACAGGATCAATCCCCCCATGGGGATGTAACCGGAGGTCAGGCCTTTGGCGATCGACAGCGTGTCGGGCTCGAAACCGAACGTCTGGTGGGCGAACCATTCACCGGTGCGACCAAACCCGCCGATCACTTCGTCTGCACACAGCAGCACATCGTACTTACGGCAGATGCGCTGGATTTCCGGCCAGTAAGTGGCGGGCGGAATGATCATCCCGCCAGCGCCCTGGAACGGTTCGGCGACGAAGGCTGCGACCTTGTCGGCACCCAGTTCGAGGATCTTTTCTTCGAGTTGGCGAGCGGCTTTCAGACCAAATTCTTCAGGGCTGAGATCACCTTCGTGGGCAAACCAGTACGGTTCATCAATGTGCGCCACATCGGGAATGGTGCCGCCCATCTCATGCATGAACTTCATGCCGCCCAGCGCCGTCGCCGCGAGGGTCGAGCCGTGGTAGCCGTTCCAGCGGCCTATCATGATTTTCTTCTCGGGCTTGCCCATTACCTGCCAGAACTTGCGCACGGTGCGGATCAGCACTTCGTTGGCCTCAGAGCCGGAGTTGGTATAGATCGCGTGGCTGTAGTGCTTCGGCAGCAGGCTGAACAGCAGCTCGGACAGTTCGATCACGGCCGGGTGAGTGGTGTGGAAGAACATGTTGTAGTAGGGCAGTTGCTCCAGTTGCGCGGTCGCGGCGGCGGCCAGATCCTTGCGCCCGTAGCCGAGGTTGGTGCACCACAGGCCGGACATGCCGTCGAGATAGCGATTGCCGTCGTTGTCCCACAACGCCAGGCGATCACCGCTGACCATCACCCGTGGGCCTTCTTCGTTGAGCGCCTTCTGATCGACAAACGCGTGAATGTGGTGAGCGGCATCGGCGGCTTGAAAATCACGGGTGCTGCGGGTCGGATCGAGTTCGGCGGACATGACTGATCTCCAAAAGAATTGGGCAAGTGAGTGCGTTCATTCCAGCGGTGCACGGCTAATATTTGTCACTTAAAAATATTTTTGTAAAGAAAATATTTGTCGATGGAAAAAGATATCCGTACGCTGAGCGGCATTGGCAAGGCACAGCAGGCATGACATGAGCGGACTCAGAGAACGGCAAAAGGAACAGCGCAGGGAAGTCATTGCGCAGGCAGCACTGGAGCTGTTTATCAGCAACGGCTTCGGCGCGACCACGCTTGAACAGATCGCCAATGCCGCCGCGGTTTCCGCGCCAACGGTGACCAACTACTTCGGCGGCAAACAGGAGATTTTGCTGGCACTGCTCAAGCAACCGGACGAGCAGGCCATGCGCGACGCGCGGGCAAACCTCGACGATGACAGCGATCCACTGGAGGCGCTGTGCGAGTTCGAAGGCCTGATGACCGATTACCAACTGCAAGCCATGCCCGCCTCGTTGTGGCGTGAACTGGCGCCGTTTCTACTCACCGGTGAGCTGGCGCAGGCGTTGAGTCCGTGGAACGCGGCGGTGATCGAAGAGACCAAAGCGTTGCTGGTGCATTTTCAGCACCAGGGCAAAGTGCGTGAATCGATCGATATCGACGTGGTGGCTACGCTGTTCAACCAGTACGCGAACATGGCGTTCATCCGTCTGGCGACGGAAGTGGCGCCAGATCGAGAAGCGCATGCCGGGCATATGCGCAGCGTGCTCGGGCTGATCTGCCACGGCATTCTGAGCCTGGGGTGATCAACTGTGGCGAGGGAGCTTGCTCCCGCTGGACTGCGCAGCAGGCCTTCTTTTAAAAACAGGGGCCGCTTCGCGACCCAGCGGGAGCAAGCTCCCTCGCCACAGGGGCCTTCAACATTCAGAAATCAGGTTTTCGGCAACCACGGTTGCATCTGCTCGAGCAAACCACGTCCGCCCCGACGCAATCCTGCCGCCAGGCTCAGCCATGACAGGTCGGTCATGATCACTTCGCAGGCGCGCAGCAAGCGAACTTCCCCAGCCGTGCCGCCGGCAGTCCCGCCATCAGGCATGTAAACCGTCATCCAGTCGCCGACACTCTCTACCACCAGACACAGGCGCCAGCCTTGCTCCTCGGCGATCATGCCGACCTTCGTCTCCTCGGCGTGCTCCATGCCGGCAAACCGCGCCGTGGTGTCCTTGAGCAACTGATAACCCGGCAGATTGCTCAGCACTTTGTCTTCAGTCGCCTCAATCGCCCGGGCTGCCGCCGAAGTTTTGGCCAGAAGTCCTGCCAGAAAACACAGGACGATCAAGCCAGCCAACGTGGCCAACGTCACCACTGTCACGCCCGCCACATCATGACCCTCGAACATCGGCAGCAGCTTTTGCATCGGCCCGCGCAGCAGATGAATGGCTTTCTCGATCAGGATGAAGATCAGCACCAACGGCAGAATAAACAGCAGTCCACCGATCACGGTGGTTTTGATGAACTTGAACATGACAGCTCCTTGATGACGATCAGCAATCAAGGCTAGCTGATAAAAATCCCGGGGCAGGTGCGCGATGAAACTCATGGCACCATGGCGGCCGGATGCGCTTAACAAGGAGCAGGGCACATGACGGTACCGGATCAGCAAGCATGGCAACCGTGGACGCCGGAGGAGTTGGCGCAACGCCTGAGACAGGTCTCACGCCCCTGGAGCGTGGTGGGCGGATGGGCGCTGGATCTGTGGCTGGGCAGACAGACTCGCGATCACGGTGATCTGGAGTTCACCGTCCTGCGTGATGATTTCCTGCTGTTCAGGCAAGCGCTGGCGCCCTTGCAGTTCTACACCGTCAGAGACGGCACGTTTGCGTTGCTGCCGGTAGAGCGGATGCCCGGCGAGGAGATATTTCAGGTCTGGGGTTTCGACGCCGCCGCCAATGCCTGGCGGGTGGACGTGATGCTGGAGTTCGGCACGTCGGACATCTGGGTCTACAAAAGAGACACGTCGCTGGTTTACCCGCGTGCGGCAATGGTCGCCCTGAGCGCCACAGGTATTCCGTATCTGAAACCTGCGGCCATACTGCTGTTCAAGGCCAAACATACCCGGCCCAAGGATCAAATCGACTTCAACCAGGCATTGCCGAATCTGCCTTTCGAAGATCGGCAATGGTTGGCTCGACACCTGGCGCTACTGCACCCGGACCATGAATGGACAAACAGGCTTTAAAACGCCGAATGACATTGTGGCGAGGGAGCTTGCTCCCGCTGGACGCGTAGCGGCCCCCAAAAAGCAGGACCGCTGCGCACTCCAGCGGGACGGTGCGACGATTCGACAAGCTCCCTCGCCACAAGGTGATGAAATGTTTACTCGTTGATTCGCGGATGCTGCTGAACCAGGTTTTTGCGTTTGGCTTCCAGCTCAGCAATTTCAGCGTCGATGTCTTCGATCTTCTGCTCAATGTTGTCGTGATGCTCTTGCAGCAGTTCCTTAGCTTCCTCCAGGTCGGAAGCCGCCGGCGCCGCGCCACGCAATGGTTTGTTCGCGGTTTCTTTCATGGTCACGCCAGTGATCAGCCCGACCACGGCAATCACCATCAGGTAATACGCCGGCATGTACAGGTCGTTGGTGCTTTCCACCAGCCACGCCACCACGGTCGGGGTCAGACCGGCGATCAGCACCGAAATGTTGAAGGACGCCGCCAGTGCGCTGTAACGAATGTGGGTGGGGAACATCGCCGGCAGCGTCGAAGCCATCACGCCGATGAAGAAGTTCAGCAACACCGCGAGCATCAGCAACCCGGAGAAGATCAGGCCGATCTTGCCGCTGTTGATCAACATGAACGCCGGAATCGCCAGAATGAACAGGCCAATACTGCCGACGACGATGAAAGGTTTGCGGCCGATCTTGTCGCTGATAAAACCAATCGCCGGCTGCACGAACAACATGCCGACCATTATCGCGATGATGATCAGCACACCACGGTTTTCGCTGTAGTGCAGGTTGTGCGAGAGGTAGCTCGGCATGTAGGTGAGCAGCATGTAATAGGTGACGTTGGTCACCGCCACCACGCCGACGCAAGTCATCAGGCTGCGCCAGTGTTTGGTCGCGACTTCCTTGAACGAGACTTTCGGGCCGCCGGCCAGACCTTCGCGGTCGCCCTGTTCAAGTTTTTCCACGTGCTGCTGGAATGCCGGGGTTTCTTCGAGGGCGTGACGCAGATACAGGCCGATCATGCCGAGGGGCAGGGCGAGGAAGAACGGCAGACGCCAGCCCCATTCGAGAAACTTCTCTTCACCGATGATGGTGGAAATCAGCACCACCACGCCGGCGCCCAATACGAAACCGGCAATCGAGCCGAAGTCGAGCCAACTGCCGAGGAAACCACGCTTACGGTCCGGCGCGTACTCGGCAACGAAGATCGAGGCGCCGGTGTACTCGCCACCGACCGAGAAACCCTGGGCCATTTTCGCCAGCAACAACAGGATTGGCGCCCAAATGCCGATCGAGTCATACGACGGAATCAGGCCGATGGCAAAGGTGCTCAGCGACATGATCACGATGGTCGCCGCGAGAACTTTCTGTCGTCCGTACTTGTCGCCCAATGCACCAAAGAACAGGCCACCCAATGGCCGAATCAGGAAGGGCACCGAGAAGGTCGCCAGTGCAGCGATCATTTGCACGCCAGGGTCTGCGCCGGGGAAGAAGATTTTGCCGAGCGCATAGGCGACGAAGCCGTACACACCAAAGTCGAACCATTCCATGGCATTGCCGAGGGCCGCAGCCGTGATGGCTTTGCGCATCTTGACGTCGTCGACGATGGTGATGTCTTTCAGGCCGATCGGTTTGACGCTGTTTTTACGTGATTTCATCCGGGTTTTCTCTGTTGCTGATCCATTTGCCGCTTCGATGCCATCTATTTGATGGCGCGTGCTCTTTGGGTCAGATACATGCGGACACGAAATAATTCACCGCTAACTGCTTTTTTTCCCCGTGTAGGAGCTGCCGAAGGCTGCGATCTGTTGATCTTGCCTGGCGAAAACGACAAAACCCGCGATCCCGATTGAAAGGGATCGCGGGTTTCTTCTGCCTGATGGAATTGCGTTGCTTACTCGCCAGTCTTCGCGAGCAGGCTCGCTCCCACATTGGGACGCGATCAACTGTGGGAGTGAGCCTGCTCGCGAAGGGGCCAGATGGTTACTGAATAACTGAGCAAGTGTTCACAGTCCCGGCCTCAGTCCGGCAACTCCAGATTATTCAGCACCCGATTCACCGCCAGTTCCCCGAGCATGATCAATTGCGAAATGCCCTGCAGCGTTCGGCGCTGCGAGGCGGGTAGGAGGTTGGCGAAGTCATTGGTGATGGTTCTTGCTGAAGCGAGTGTTTCGCAGGCATCGACCAGCATCTCCTCGTTTTTGAAGTCGGCGGTGACGGCGTACATTCTGCGGATTCTACGTGGGGGTGGCGTTGAGCCGGGTGGGCAGAGGTAGTGATCGAGGGCGCGGTCGGCGGCTTCGTTGAGCTTCTTCGATTCGAGGGATTCGTAGGGCGAGGTTGGGTCGGTTTCGGGCGGATTAGGTGTTGGTTTGATCATGGCAAAAGCCTCTAGAGTAATGAAGCTGCCACCGTTCGCTGCTAACGAAGGAGGTGGCGGCTGTACGCGGGTTAGCAGACCAGGACTCTAGAACCCGGCGCACCGAAGTGCCCCACGCAAAGCCGCCATAACGACAACGGACCTTGTGCGTCTAGAAGATAACCCGAGCTGCTAAACCCGATCACTGAAATCTCAGCGACCGCACCACAATAGAACCCGCCCCCAAGGCGCACAAGCCGGCGGATTCTGGCGTAGCTGTAGGCAATTACGCAAGGTTGTGTAGCCTTGAACCCGTGTCTGAAGGTGTCTTTTAAACGTGTCTGTTTAGATCAAAAGATCGCAGCCCTCCGCAGCTCCTACACCGGTCTATGTAGGCGCTGCCGAAGGCTGCGATCTTTTGATCGTGCCTGGTGAAAACGACAAAACCCGCCATTCCGATTGAGCAGGATGGCGGGTTTCTTCTGCCTGAAGGAATTGCGTTGCTTGCTCGCGAAGGGGCCAGATGGTTACTGAATAACTGAGCAAGTGTTCACAGTCCCGGCCTCAGTCCGGCAACTCCAGATTATTCAGCACCCGATTCACCGCCAGTTCCCCGAGCATGATCAGTTGCGAAATGCCCTGCAGCGTTCGGCGTTGCGACGCGGGTAGGAGGTTGGCGAAGTCATTGGTGATGGTTCTTGCCGAAGCGAGTGTTTCGCACGCATCGACCAGCATCTCCTCGTTTTTGAAGTCTGCGGTAACCGCATACATCCTGCGGATTTTACGAGGAGGTGGCGTGGACCCGGGCGGGCAGAGGTAATGATCGAGGGCGCGGTCGGCGGCTTCGTTGAGCTTCTTCGACTCGAGAGATTCGTAGGGCGAGGTGAGGTCGGTTTCGGGCGGGTTCGGTGTTGGTTTGATCATGGTGAAACTCCTTGAGAAAAACGGAGCCGTCGACCATCGCTGCTAAACGAAGAGGTGGCGGCTGTACGCGGGTTAGCAGACCAGGCTCAAGGATCCCGGCGCACCGAAGTGCCCCACGCAAAGCCGCCATAACGTAGTGGCGGAACTCGCGTGCCTTGAGAATTGCCGAGCTGCTAAACCCGATCACTGAATCTCAGCGACCGCACCACAATAGAACCCGCCACCAAGGCGCACAAGCCGGCGGATTCTGGCGTAGCTGTAGGCAATTACGCAAGGTTGTGTAGCCTTGAACCCGTGTCAGAAGGTGTCTTTTAAACGCGTCTGTTTAGATCAAAAGATCGCAGCCTTCGGCAGCTACACCGGTCTATGTAGGCGCTGCCGAAGGCTGCGATCTTTTGATCTTGCCTGTCGAAAACGACAAAACCCGCCATCCCGATTGAACGGGATGGCGGGTTTTGTCTGCCGGAAGAGATGTATTGCCAGTGAGTCAGCCATCGCGGGCAAGCCCGCTCCCACAGGTTTGTTTGGCTGAGGCTTGTGTCCGACACAGAACGAAAGGGAGGCGGCAGCTATACGCGAGTCGCAGACCGGGACTCTAGAACCGGCAGACCCAAGGGTCTCCCACGTACAGCCGCCATAAAACGAGGACGGATGTTGTGCGTCTAGAAATCAGCGGGCTGCGAGACCCGATCGCTGATATGTCAGCGACCGCACCACAATAGAACCCACCCCCAAGGCGCACAAGCCGGCGGATTCTGGCGTAGCTGTAGGCAATTACGCAAGGATGCGTAGCCTTGAACCCGTGTCTGAAGGTGTCATTTAAACGTGTCTGTTTAGATCAAAAGATCGCAGCCTTCGGCAGCTCCTACACCGATCTATGTAGGAGCTGCCGAAGGCTGCGATCTTTTGATCTGGCTTTTGAAAAAAACGCCTAATTCGTCAACGAAACAACGATGTCCAACGCATTGATCGGCAGATAAATCAGGGTGATCGCTGTGTAAGCCTTGCGTGATTTCGCCGCGAAGGCACACAGCGGAAGAATGATCATCAACAAGTCCAGCACACCCCATAGCGCAATCGGCGAGGCTTGAAACAGGAACACGTTAACGATCAGCCCGAGAAACAGATACGTCGACAACGAGAGCAGGGCGTAGCGGCCGTCCTGTTCGAAATACACTCGCAAGCCGTTCTGTTCATCTTCGCTTCGACTCGGCAGCAACAGCGCCGAAGAGACGAACAGCGACAGCGCCAACAGCACCAGCAACAAGAACTCCGCGAAGGAAAATGTCGACTTGATCTGCGGCAGCGAATTGACCGCCCACCAGAAATCCAGCTGCGTGGCGAACAGCGTTACGGCCCAGACCAGCGCCACCCAATCCGGCGCCGCTGCCCGGCGGATGCGGAACACCGTCAATGCGCCGAGCAGCAGCCGAGTGACCGACAGCCCCAGAATCATCGAGAGAATTGTCGCTACGATGGGGAAGTTGCTCATCACTGGCCATGTCCCGTGGTGCAGATGCCTGCATTTCACGTTAGACCAGAAAACAGCCGGACTATCGACGGATCGCTACATACGACTGCCCCAGATCAGTGGCCCAGCCATCCAGCACAACTTTGACGTCATCAGCCGTCAGCACCTGTTTGTCGTTTTCCAGCGGCACGCCGATGCCTTTGCGCACCACCTCTGCAACCACTTCGCCGGTCGAACCGTCCTCGAACGATACTTCGGTGGCGATTTCACTGTCCTGATCGCGGATCCCGGCAGCGGTACTGACCCCGGCAGCCACTAACGTGACCGGCAACCATTCATAAAAGCGTAAGCCCTGAGTGCTGGCGGCGACCCGCGTAATGGCGGGCCTGACGATCAGCGTATCCGGGCCGGGCATGGATACCAGTTGCAGGACTTTGCCCAGTTCGTTTCTCAGGGCGGCATCGTAGTACTCGGTGACACCGGAAAGCGTGCTCAGAGGAATGCGTTCGGTCGGTGCTGTGCTGGGGTAAAACTGGCTCGGCGCCAGATAGGCTTTGGTGTAGCGGCCCCTGGCCAATGCCGGGCTGACCCAACTCAGTACGTCGTGACCCGACGGCGATTTGTGCTCCTTCAGAACGCTGTAATCATGCAGAAACCCCGTCTGTTCAGTGTTATTGCTGCTGCACCCGGACAGACTAAGGGACGCGGTGCACAACAACGACATCAGGCAGTGGCTTCTCATCAACGGGCATCCTGTTGCTTGGGCGTGGAGTGGTCCGAGCATTCGATGTGCAACTGGCCGTGGCGCATGATCCATTCGATGAGGTCGGCGGCGGCGATGCTGTGGACGTACTCCACCCAGTGCGCATTGGTCGGACTGAATTGCTCGAAGTAACGACGCAGGACGATACGGCTCTGATCGCTGGACACGCCCAGGCATGATTCCTGGAACACAATCGGCGTGTCGGGGCCGAGCGCGGCGGTACGCTGGCTAAGGATCAACGGACGATTGCTGTGGCGTCCCTCGGTGCAATGGCTGTTGTTCAATACGTTCATCATGCAACCCCCCTGTATTGGAATGGGTGCAGAGTGCCCGAGGGTTTTTGCCGGAGGATGTCCGCTTAATGTCGGTCATGCAGGAATGTTGCTCGATTGAAATAAATGACCCGGACGGCAAAATGGCTTTAGATAGCCTCTTTTTTGGTCCATGGATCCTGTACCTGTGAGCAAACTGCTGATCGTCGACGATGACGTGGAAATCCTCTCGCTGCTGAAGAAGTTTTTCGTCCAGCACGCCTATGAAGTCGATGTGGCCGAGCATGGCGAGGCGATGTGGGCGGCAATCGCGCAGCAGCGCCCGGACACGATCATTCTTGACCTGATGCTGCCCGGTGAAGGCGGGCTGAGCCTGTGCCAGAAAGTGCGGGCGCAGATGGGTATTCCGATCATCATGCTGACGGCCATGGCCGAGTTGAGTGACCGGATTGTCGGTCTGGAACTCGGCGCCGATGACTACCTGACCAAACCGTTCGCACCGCAAGAGTTGCTGGCCCGCGTGCGCGCCTTGCAACGGCGGGCCGGCGAACAGCGGAGCCCGGTTGAACCGTCGCGGCCGGTGATCGGCTTCGCCGGTTGGCATCTGGATATCACCTGCCGCGAGTTGCGCTCGCCGGACAACGTGATGATTCCGCTGTCCGGGGGCGAGTTCGATCTGCTGGTGGTGTTTCTTGATCATCCGCAACGCATTCTCACTCGCGAGCAGTTGATCGATCTCACCCACGGTCAGGGCCACGATGCTTTCGACCGTAGTATTGATGTGCAGGTCAGCCGCCTGCGCCGCAAGATCGAACCGGACTGCAAACGCCCGGATCTGATCCGCACCGTGCGCAACGGCGGGTATATGTTCACCGCCAAGGTCAGCCGCTCATGAAGCGTTCAATCCTGCGCCGCGACACCTTGAGTCGGCGGATTGCCCTGACGATTTTGGCGGCGATGCTGACTTCGCTGGTGCTCAATGCTTTGTTTGTGCAGGTCGCCGGTATTTGGGCCAAGCCCCCGATTGAACGCACGGGCCTGCTCGAACAGATTGCCGCGACCACCAAAGTGATCGAAGCGGCACCCGCCGGTTTGCGCCCGCAACTCGCAGCGGCGGCGACCAGTCCGCTTCTGCAAGTGCAGTGGAGTGCGCAACGCGCCGGGGTGGCGTTGCCCACCGGCGGCGAGCCGGTCAAAGTGGGCAGGGTGCCCGTGCTGCATCAACTGCTGGGCGATAACCGAAATATCCAGGTGTTCAATCCTGATGACTGGCCCAAAAATAATCCCGGCGCACGCTATGCCGCGCTGGTGCAATTGGTCGATGGCAGTTGGTTGTCGTTTTCACCGCCGGAGCGTTCCTGGGGCGTGGATGTCGGTACGCGGATCGCCGTAATCATCGCCCTGGGCTTGATCGCCACGCTGCTGGTCGCCTGGATTGCCACGCGCCAACTGGCCAAACCCCTGCAACGTTTCGCCAACGCCGCCCGACGTTTCGGCAGCGATCTGCGCGCGCCGCCCATCAATATCGAAGGCCCTGAAGAGATCCGCCAGGTGATCATCGCCTTCAACACCATGCAGGCACAGATTCAGCATTTCATTGGCGAGCGCACACACATGCTGGCGTCGATTTCCCACGACTTGCGCGCGCCGCTGACCCGCATGCGTCTGCGCAGCGAGTTCATCGAGGATCTTGAATACCAAGGCAAACAGATCCGCGACATTGAAGAGATGCAGTCGATGATCAACGCCGCGCTGGCGTTCTTTCGTGAAGATACTCAGCCTGAACACACCACAGCGTTCGACCTCTCGGAACTGTTGCACACCATCGTTGATGACTACCGCGATCAACACATCGCCATCGACTTCGACGGCCCGGCGCATCTGGTGTACGAAGGCCGGCCACTGGGCATCAAACGGGTGATCGTCAACCTGCTGGAAAACGCCGAGAAATACGCGCAGCACCCACGTATCGAATTGAGCGCTGGTGAACGCTTGATCCGCATCGACGTCAGCGACGAAGGGCCGGGCATACCGGAAGAGTCGCTGCAACGGGTCTTCGATCCGTTCTTTCGCCTTGAGACTTCACGCAACCGCCACACCGGCGGCGTCGGCCTCGGGCTCTCGGCGGCGCGGGCGATCGTGCGTGAGCAGGGCGGTGAACTGACGCTGAGTAATCGCAGCGCTGGTGGGCTATTGGCGCGGGTCGAGTTGCCGCTGTAATACTTTGAAACATTTGCTGTCGGGACGCGGTCAACAGCTCACATTCCCGATAAGAAGTGTCCATGAAAACCCCACGGCCATCCGCACGCCTTGAACCGCTGTCGCAACTCCGCAATCTGAAAATGGCCCGGTCCGCGCACGCTTATGTACGCGGCAGCACTGTGCAGTTTTATGAGTGGCTGCACAGCCAGCCCGGTCGCAGCCTGCCGAAAGGCCCGCCGGTGTGGATCTGCGGCGACTGTCATGCCGGCAATCTGGGGCCGACCGGGGACCTGAAAGGCAAGATCGACATTCATATCCGCGACCTCGATCAAACCGTCATCGGCAACCCGGTGCATGATCTGGTGCGCCTGGCACTGTCGCTGGCCACTGCCGCCCGGGGCTCGGACCTGCCCGGTGTGGCCACGGCACGAATGCTCGAAGAGATGATGCGCGGCTACGAGCAAGCCTTTGAAGGCGACGTGGATGAAGAGCCGCCACGTCCGCCGCAGGTCAAAGCCGGGATGCGCAGCGCGGTGCAGCGCACCTGGAAACACCTGGCTGAAGAACGCATCGAGAACAGCAAACCGACCATTCCGCTGGGCAAGCAATTCTGGACGCTGTCCCGGCCAGAACGTTCGGCGCTGAAGGCGCTGTGTGCCACACCGGAAATCCACACGCTGGTGACTTCGCTGAAGGGCCGCTCAAAGGACGATCGGGTGAAAATGCTCGACTCGGCGTATTGGGTCAAAGGTTGCAGCTCGCTGGGCTTGCAGCGTTATGCGGTGTTGCTGGGTGTGGGCGAGGAGGACGATCAGGAATATTGCCTGCTCGATGTCAAAGAAGCCGTCGGTGCGGCTGCACCGCGCGCGGCCAAGGTGTCGATGCCCCGGGACAATGGCAAGCGCGTGGTCGAAGGGGCGCGGTTTCTGTCACCGGGGCTGGGCAACCGGATGATCGCGACACGCATGCTCGATCACGGATTCTTTGTCCGCGAATTATTGCCGCAAGACATGAAGCTTGAACTGGACCAGTTGAGTCAACGCGACGCCATGCTTGCTGCGGGATACCTGGCGCGGGTAGTGGGGCGGGCCCATGCGCGGCAGATGGATTTGACTACAAGAGCTTCGTGGATCAGCGAGTTGCAAGCGTGCCGCTCGAAAACCCTCGATGCGCCGTCGTGGCTTTGGACGAGTGTGGTGCAGTTGGTGGGTAATCATGAGCGCGGTTATCTGGAACATTGCCGTCGGTATGCGTTGGCGCATTGATGAAACGTCGACAGCGTGCCATGGAACTGCTGGCGGCGCGTAATGCAAAAAAGTGCCCGGAATGTTGATCCGGGCACTTCGCTGGCCGAGTCGCCCTGTGCATCAAAGGGTTTTCATGTATTCGATCAGCGCATAGCGTTCATCATCATTGAATGAAGACGCGCCATAGTCATGGCCCGCATTGGAGTTGCCCGGTAAAGACGTGTCGAAGGTAAACGGACTGCCGGGACCGTTGGCATCAACAAAACCGACATTCTTCGGATCAAAGATGATCGAACCGGTCTTGAAGCTGGACGGACGCTCGCTGGGCGGGCGAAGCAGGTCAAACAATGTCCGTACCGAGCCATTGTGCAAGTAAGGGGAAGTTGCCCAGATGCCGGTCAGAGGGCGCGCCTTGTAGGCCAGAGTCGGATACTTTTTGATATCGAGGGCAAGCTTGTAGCAGGCGCTGAGCCGGCGGCTCCTTTCTGACTGGAAGGATCGCAGGAAAGCGAAAGTACCTGTGCGTGAAGGCCTTTGGGACACAGGTTCGACGTTAAGGAAGTCCGCCAGCGCCAAACCTAGAATGTCGGGGGTCTGATTCAACAAAACTTCTCTCGCCGTCACACCCAGTTGAGTCACCAAAGCTGACCGATCAGTGATTTCCCCCGAGAGTTTGTTGAGGTGCGCGCCTTTGAGCTTGCCGGGGGCGCTGATGAACTGGACGGCGTTGCACGCCATCCATGGGTCGGTCGCAATTGATTTCGAGGTTTCGGTGTCTGCGGTGATCGTCGCCATCTGGGCGAGGACCTTGGTTTTCAGATCATCACGTGCGAGTGGCAAGTGACAGCTTGAGCAATGGCGGGCGAACAACTCAGCGCCGTGTGGTGTTTTGCTTGTGTCGATCGCACCAAGCTTTTCTGGCCATTTTGGTGGTTTCAGACGCTCCAGCGTGCGCTCAAGTGTATCCAGGTTGCTCACTCGTACGCTGGAGTCGAATCCTTTCAGGAACGTATCCGTACGAAACGCCACATCCCCGAACACCCCCACCACTTCTGAGGCGTTGCGCGCGAGAGCACCTATATCCAGGCCGTGTTTGCTCAATCGCGCGTTAGGCGCAACCCCGTTCCACTGCACTTTGTCGTGTTGAGGAGTGTTCCAGAGAAATGGATAGCTGACCGGCGCATCAGATGGATTGGGTGTCGGGTCAGGTGCGTCATTGAGTTGTGCGACGCGGTTGAGAATGTGCCCGACAGCGTCGACACGGCCTGGCCCATATTCAAGATCTGTGTGATTGAGCGAGGCGCTTTTTGCAAGAAACTGGTTCAGCGTGTTCAATGCATTGGATAACAGTCCACGATTTTGTTCGGTGTCTGCGTCAGCCAGGACTTTGACTGCAAAGCGATCGAATTTCTGGCCGTCGCTGTGGGTCTCGGTCAGTGCCTCGCGAAAGGCCTGGAAAAACTTCTGGTAATCGGCATTGGTTGGGCCTCCCTGAATTTCCCAGGTATGGCCGCCGTAGGAAATATTCGCTGTATGGCAGGCCGCACAGTTCATTCCCACCCAGGGTTCCTGATTGGATTGTCCGCTTTGCCAGCGCAGTCGTGAAAACGTCAACGCCTTGTCGTTGCCTTGGTCGACGACAAAGCCACGGGGCAACCGATAGCTGCGGTAGGCGAACTCCAGAGTTCGCGGCGTATAGCCAAAAGTCTGGACGTTAGCGTCGGAGATAAAGGGCACTTTCGAGCCTTTTATTTCTAAAGCCATCATCCAGCTGAGCGGGATCAAGCGCGAACCTTGGGAGGTGTCCCGCCAGATTGCCAGGTCTTTTGCACTCCAGTTCTGATCCAGCGTGTAGTCGTCTGCCGGAACCAATGTCGAGTTCAGGGAAACGATTACGATGCCTGCCGCTACCAAGGCTGACTTCATTGTCATTTGCTCGTTCCTTCATGGCCGTTGCGTGGGGGATGGCAGGCTACGCCTGCAAATGGAGATGCAAGAAATCGGTGACTCGTTGCAAGGCCAATCGAGTCGGGTGGTTTTGAGTGGGATTTTTTGCCGAGTCGTACTCATACGTCGCTGGATGCGCGATGAAGTGCATAGCCGATGACCATGATCAGTGCGCGCATCACCATCGTCCTCTGTTTGTTGCATCCTGATTTGCAGAGTAGAAGGTTTTTGCATCGATGCTGGCATTTTGTTATGCCCGTCCAGTGCTCCTGGAGCTGACGTGTACTACTGTTTGATAAAACATCTCCCGGAAACCACAGCAAGGATGCGCGAAATTGAATTCATTTCGGACTTTTGCAAAAACAGTCCCATGGCTCGCTGTCGTTTTAATGCAGGTGGGTTGCTCTACTGATCAGCAGATTCACCAGTTGAAAGCTGTTCCAGCGAAACCCGGCTCCGCTACATCGACCAGCGCGAAGGGTTCAACTGTCGACGATCCGAGCGTCTTTTTCGCAAAGGATGGGCATTTTTATACCGCTGGTTACGTCGCTTATCTGGCGGGGTATCACGACCTTGATAAGCTCCAGCGAATTTCGTGTTTCACTCAAACTCCCGATGAGGAGTTATGGAAACTCAACGCTGTGCCTGTCTCCATTTACGGCATTGCACCTGGGCTCTGGACCTATCGACGTCAAGTCGTGAATGGACTTCATTCTTTGCACGGGGGCGACACAGCGGCGGTTGATGAGCGAAGGGCACGCCTGAAAAAAATGATTGAGGAGGCAGTCAAACCAGATTCTGGTGTTCCTGATTGGCAATTGGGTTTCTTGATTCACGCGTTTGGCGATAGTTATGCGCATGTGAAAGGAAAACCACCTGAGGCGTATGGGCCGGGTGTCGGGCATTTGTTTGACTCGCTCTTTGGTGATGATCCCGACGCGATTTTCATCAACCATCACTATGAAAAATACAACGCTTACGTGAACTCACTGTTTGCGGCGCTTTCCAGTGGCCACCCCGACTCAGCGCCAGACGAGGCGGCGCTTCAAACTTTTACCGGGGAAATCGCCAGACAGGCCGCCGAAGGTAATGATCCAGACAAAACAGTGACCATCACTATCAAGGGTGGGTCACCCACCTTCGATTGGGACAAGAACGATAAATTGTGCGAAAGCCTGAACACCCGAATTGCCAATAAAGACATTAATGACTTTCTCGAAAAGCTATCGAATGCGCTTTGACGCTAGTTGCAGGCCCCCAGCCATTTGATCGCGAGCTCTTTATTGGGTTGATCGTCCATCCTCGCCAGTTTGGCAGCGGTCGGGGCGACTTTTTCTTTGCAGTTGGCCTCGGCCAGAGCCTGTGGGTTGAAGTTTCGCGCGACGTGTTGTGCGGCCAGGGCATTGTCGGGTCGCAGTTGTTGTTCTCAGTTACGATTTTTAATTTCGGGTTGCCTTCGTGAAATATTGTGTATAAATTTTCATGAAATTATAAAAAGATAATTTCATGAGGCCGCGAATGTTCCAGCAATCCCAGCGCCATGTCGACAGCTACTACGCCCACAGCTGCGCCGAAATTCTCAGCGATCGTCCCGCATTGGCCGGTGACCACGACACCGACGTGGTGATCATCGGCGCCGGTTTCAGTGGGCTGCACACCGCGTTGCGTCTGGTGTTGGCCGGCAAGCGGGTGACGTTGCTGGAAGCCAGCCGAGTGGCCTGGGCAGCGTCGGGGCGTAATGGCGGGCAGGCGATTCTGGGTTGGTCGTGTGACATGCCGCCGCTGGAAGCCGCGCTCGGTCATGAGCGGGCGAAACGATTGTGGGAGGGCATGCGCTGGGCGGCTCGCGAACTGCGTGAACTGCCGGGGCGGCATGCTTTCGACTGCGACTATCGTCCGGGGCATTTATGGACGTCGGTGATGCCGCGCCGAGTCAGTCTGCTGACCGAATGGCAACACGAAGCCAGCCAGAAATGGGGCCACGATGCGTTGCAGTTCATTCCACGCGAAGAGCTGCCGCAATGGGTGGCCAGCGAGCGCTATCAGGCAGGGCTTTATGACCCGGAAGGTGCGCACCTCAATCCACTGAAACTGGCACTGGGTCTGGCGGCCGCCATCGAGCGAGCTGGCGGGCGCATTTTTGAGCAGAGCAAAGCGCTGAGTTATCAGAAGGAGGGCGCAGGTTTTCGCGTCCACACCGAGCGCGGTTCGATCAAGGCTGACGTGCTGGTGCTCGCCTGCAATGCCTATCTCGATGAACTCGATCCACAACTCTCCAGCTGCATCTTGCCGGTGGGCACCTACCAGGTCGCAACCGCGCCGCTCACCTCGGAACAAGCCAGCGCACTGTTGCCAAGCAATGTCTGTGTGACCGACAACCAGTTCGTCCTCGACTACTTCCGCCGCACCCCGGATCACCGCTTGCTGTTTGGCGGTGGCTGCACCTATCTGGGCGGCATGCCCAAGGACATCGCGGCGGCAACCCGGCCGTTTCTCGAACGGGTGTTCCCGCAGCTCAAAGGCGTTGAGGTGGAATTTGCCTGGGGCGGCCACATCGATCTGACGATGAACCGCACGCCAGATGTTGGCGGTGAGGGCAATCGCTTTTGGCTGCAGGGTTACTCGGGGCACGGTGTGCTGCCGACACTGGCCGCCGCCCGTGCGGTTTCTGATGCGATCCTCGGCAACACGGATGAATTGGCGTTGTATCAAGCCCTGAGTAATGGCAGTTTTCCCGGCGGTAAATACCTCGCCGCGCCGCTCGAAGCCATCGGCAAAGCCTGGTATCGACTGCGAGACAGCATTTGATGAGCCATTTTTCGGAATCCCGGCCATGAACAAGCAAGAAGAAATCGCCGCGCTGGCGATCCTGATCCACGACCTGCGCAAGCATAAGAAATGCACCTTGAAGGAACTGGCCGACAAGATCGGCCGTTCGGTGGGTTTTCTCTCGCAGGTCGAGCGCGGTCTGTCGCGGCCCACCGTGGCCGACCTGACAGCGATCAGTGAAACCTTCGGCGTGCCGACCACTTATTTCTATAGTTTGCCCAAAGCCAAGGAATTGCCGTGGGTCACCCGCCCGGACGAACGCCGCACGTTGTATTACGCCAACGGCATCACCGACATCCTGGTGTCACCGCAGATGCGCGCCTCCTTTTCCATGCTTGAAAGTCATCTGGAAGCGGGCGCCAGCAGCGGCGACCGGCACATCAGCGACAGCTCGGAGCAGGGCGGTTACGTGCTCGAAGGCGAGCTGACCTTATGGCTGGGCGATGACGAAGAACCCGCCACATTGCGCGCCGGCGACAGCTTTCAATTCGACAGTCATACCCGTTGCCGCTACGGCAACCTCACCGACCAGCTCACCCGCGTGCTGTGGGTCTACACCTGATAACAATCAAAGGATGAACACGATGGACGCTGTCTGCGCTGACCTGCTGGCCGAAGTGCGTGCTTTTCGCCAACGCTACCCCGAGGTGCGTTATGTCGACCTGATTTCTCTGGACATTCCCGGGCACTTCTACGGCAAACGCTATCCGGTGGACATGCTCGAAAAAGTCGCCGCCGGCAGTGCCCTCAAACTGCCGCAAAACTGCGTGTTGCTGGGTGTGCAGGGCGGCTTGTTCAAGATCGGCGATTACTGCTTCAACGATGGCGACCCGGACGCCGTGCGCCGTCTGGTGCCCGGCACTCTGAAACCGGTGACATGGGAAGCACAGCCGCTGGGACAAATGCTGATCACCTCCGACGGCACAGCAAACCCCATCGAATTCGAGCCCCGCGAAGTCCTCGCACAGGTGCTCAATCGACTGGCGCGCAAAGGCATTCACCCGGTCGTGGCCTTCGAGCTGGAGTTCTACCTGTTCGACAAAAAACTGCGCGACGGTTTGCCTCAATTCCCCCGCGACGACCTGACCGACGACGCCGATGACCAACCCAACATGCACATCGAACGTCTGTCACGCTTCGCGCCGGTGCTTGATGAAATGGTCGAGGCCACGCGCACTCAAGGCATCGACGCCACCGTGATCACCGCAGAACTCGGCCCCGGCCAATTCGAAATCAACTTCGGCCATCTCGACGACGGATTGCGTGCAGCCGACTGGGCCGCTTTGTTCTGCCGCAGCACCCGAGGCGTCGCGCTGAAACACGGTTATCGCGCCAGTTTCATGGCCAAGCCGTACTTGCAGCATCCGGGCAGTGGCATGCATGTGCACGTCAGTCTTTACGATGCGCAGGGCAACAATTTGCTGGCGGCCAATCAGCAACAGCCGCTGCGTCATGCGGTCGCTGGGTGTCTGCAACTGCTGCCGCACAGCATGCCGATCTTCGCGCCGAACCAGAACGCGATGCGACGTTTGGGTGGCACGGTGAATACGGCGACCAAGGCGAGTTGGGGGTTTGAAGATCGTGATGCGTGTTTGCGCATTCCCGAATCGGACGAAAAGAACCTGCGCATTGAGTACCGACTGGCCGGGGCGGATGCCAATCCGTATCTGGTATTGGCGGCGATTCTGGTGGGATTGGAGCATGGACTGGCGTCAGGCAAAGAACCGATCGCACCGCTCAATGAAGATCGCCACAGCGGCATTGGTTTCCCGACGGAGATGTTCGAAGCGGTGAGGGCGATGCAGCATCAGCCGCAGTTGCGCGAGGGCCTGGGTGCGGAGTTTGTCGACGTGTATTGTGAGAACAAACGTCAGGATCATCTGGCGTTCATGCAGGAGATCAGTGCGCGGGAGTATCGCTGGTATTTGTAAGCCTGGCATTCAGGGTACGGCGGCTGCGCTCGCGTGAGTCAGCCGCACGGCCGCTCAAACGTGCAGCGTTATTTTATTTGCGCGGCTTCCTTACCGGCATTTCTATCCATGTAGAAGGAGCCGGCAGCGCCAGTACACATCAGCCCTAGTGCTACGGGCATGAGGGGTTTCGGAAGGTACCGTTTGGTCACCGGATTGAGGCCGAAAGCTGTTATGGCTGAGCCCAATAGCGACATGCTACTGCACGACAGCGCTGCGAGTGAGTCCGCAGTGGCTTCTGGTGTTTTGGCTGCACTGTATTTTTGCCAGTCACCATGGACTGATTTCATGTTTGAGGCGACGTCGAGCGGTGGCAAATATTTGGTGAGGAGGGGAGTGGTAAATGACGCAAATCGTTTAAATTCACGCAAGTCAGCTATCTTGCCTTTCATGTTTCCCAATTCGTGCGCCAACGTACTTTCGATTGTTTGCACGGGAAATTCAGGCAGTGGGTGAAAGGACTTGTAGGGCATGTTACGGAAGAGATTCTGGAACCCTTCGGCGGTGGTTTTTGGGTTGGACGTACCCGCAAGCGCTGACTCATACGCTGTATTCATTACCTTATAGAAATCGGGCGACTCCAATATCTTCGTATATTCTCTCTTGCCTATCGGCGTTAAGTACGGTTCTGCGAACAAAACGCCCCTCATTATCTTCATCCAGCCTGAATTATCGGCAATGTGTTGTTTCATCACATGCGTTGAGCCAGTGAGCAGTCTGTTCTTGACCGAGTCGTCCAGCAAGATTTCAGCCAGCCCGGCGCCGGCGCATACGCTGCTGATCACGTTGCTCAACGCGCCATGCGTAGAAGAAACCACCTCCGAAAAAGCCGATTCATCGAAGTGTCTCGAAGCGCTGACAAATTCCGCCTTAGAACTAAAGTAGTGAGTAATCAGAGGAGTCAGTTTGCTGAAAACCGGATAATTCGTGCCTGCCATTTCAACCATGACGCTACCCGCCAAGTGGAGGCACGTCATGCGTTTTTTGTTGGTGTCTGCTTCATCCAGGCCAACATACTCGCCCATGGGGCGACCGGGACTGCTGACTGGCTCCGGCTCGGGTGTTGATGCAACCTCGGAATCGGAATCGTGCTCTGGCATGGTGTGGGCTCCCTGCACAATCGCTGACAACGCGTCAGCGAGAAGACTCGCCCTTAACAACGGGCATCCTTGTCTGATCGGAGCTTAAGCAATAGTTCATGAACAGCGATTACGCAATGAAAGGGCTGGAAGAGGACGGAGAATATGCTCATCAATGCCTGCTTCAGATAATTCCGCCTTCATTTCTCCAGAGCAATGCCTGATGACCTCGCGTTTCAACTCATTGGCACAGCGAACACCGCACTGGCACGCGCCACTGTTCGCTCACCGACATGCAGACTGACGGCGGCAAAGGCCAGTTGACGGCCCTTTTTGGAGTATTCAAGACGCACTTCCAGCCACTCATTGATTTGTACCGGGCCAAGATAATCCAGGGTCATGCTCGCCGTGATCAATGACTGTGGAGGGTCGCTGGCAAACGCCATGGCGTAACCCATACCCACATCAGCCAACGTCGCCAGTACACCGCCATGCAAAGTGCCGCGACCATTGGCGTGTCGTGAGTCAGTCAACAATCCCAACTCCAACTGCAACCCTTTGCCTCTGGCGTAGATCGGGCCAAGCAAATCAAGCAACGGGCTGCTGCGGGTAAAAGGGCTGAAACCCTCGGGAATGGCTGTGGCGTTCATGGTCCCTCCTTGTGCCGGCGTCTGACCGGCGTTATTGACCTGAATACGTCGATTCAACAAGGTGGGTTTATGGGGCATTGCGCAATGGGGCAAGGACTATACGAATGTGGAATTTGCAGCGATAACCTTGTGCTCTGAACTGCTGTCGATCTTTGTGTCTGTCACTGTTGGCTCTCTACAGGCCCGGCGCATCTTGCGCTGCAAGTGCTGCCGGGACTGTCTCACTCGAAAGATCAGGCCAGGACTCAGGATCCGGCTGAGAGATTCTTGCCCTGCGTACACGGATTAAAAATCTCGTTAATACTCTCGCTGGTTCCTACATAGGTCTTGGTACCTGGTACCGCCACAGCCGAGTAATTCTTGCGATCAGTGACCCGAATAAAATTTCCTTCCCCACCCGTGAAGCTCTCAGTGCCTGGTGGCACTAACACGCTCAGGAACTGGGCTTTCTTGTCGAGGGCCAAGGCACCTCCCACGGTAATTGGCGCCAGCATGGCGGCCCATCGTTCACCGAACAGGTAGAAGGTATCGGCTGTGGCCCTGCCACTTTGCAGCTGGGCACACTGCACATCGCTGGCGTTGATGACTTGAGCTTGCTGATAGATGCCACCCTTATAGAGGGCCAGCACTAGCTTGCTCTTGGTCAGCACACCCAGGCCTTGCTTGGGTGTGCACACTTGCAAATCACCATAGGGAAACCAGCACCAGTTGGTTTCGGTGATAGTGACGATTTCATCTGCGCTGAGCTTCAGATCGCGTTCAATATTGGCGCGGGCTTCCGGGGTCTGGTAAGGGATGGCGCATGCGCTCAATAGAGCGGCGAGGGTAAGGGCGAGTAGCGGGGTTCTCATCAAGCGTCCTTTGCTGCTGGAAGGTACATGTAAAGGGTGATCGAAAAATTTTCGCCGCTGATGACGGCTGAGCAGATCATTCACCGGTCTACGCATCGGGAAATTTATACAGATCGCGCCGAGTTTAAAGAGCTGTTGGCGAATCGGCTAAAACTCGTCGTTTGAATTTCTCGACAGCTCGCTATCGGCCGAAAGCGGTTTAACTTTCAGAACCAGAGCTCATTTAGAAACGCGCTTTGTCCCTGTGCCCCTTCAAGCAGCCGTTTCACAGACGGAAAAACTAATCCTCGCTTAATACTCATGCGTTTATATCCCGCGCATCCAACGCCTCGCGTACGGCACTCGCGAGTCTGTTCTCATCGATTGTTCGCGCCAGATCTGACGGCTACACTCCAACCCCATGAAACGCTATCTGCGGTTTTGCCTCATTTTCGTGATCAGTCTGGCGCTTCCCCTCAGTGGGATGGCGGGGGTGCAGGCACCGACAGAACCGTGCCCGATGAAGACGATGGGCATGGCGATGATGGATGACATGGGCATGGATTGTTGCAATGACATGAAAAGCCCGACCGAGCATGGCAAACCTTGCAAGCCAGGCCAGGAGTGCAAGACGGGAGGCATGCTGCAAGTGTCGATCGTCAAGCCGCCCGTAACCTTGTTCAGCCCCGTTGTGCTGGCCTTTGCCAGCGATTCCGTTGCTGTGCCGACCCTGTCCGGGGTCTGGCGACCGCCTCGCATCTGATTCCTGTCCGTTATTGAACCTCATCCTGTTTTAACGGGATGGCATGGCTGTGCGCATCTCTTTTGACGCGCGCAGCGGATCATCACAGGAATCGCAAACATGAACTCCAAGTGCTTTTGCACAGGCTGGTCCCTTGTGGCCGGCCTGGCGGCAAGCGTACTGGCCTTGCCGAGCTTCGCTGCCGCGCTGACACTCGACGAAGCCTTGCGGCTGGCCGAAAACACCGCGCCGTCGCTGGCGGCACAGGATGCAAAGATTCAGGCGGCCAGCAGTGCGGCTATTCCAGCGGGTGAATTGCCCGACCCGAAGTTGCTCGCAGGTCTGCAGAACTATCCCATCGGCGGCCCGGATCGCTGGAGCGTCAACGACGACTTCATGACCATGCAAATGGTCGGCGTCAGGCAAGACATGCTCAATGGTGACAAACGCAAGGCGCGGATCGAGGTGGCCAACGCCGCTGTTGATCGCGCCGCTGCGGAGCGTCAGGTCGAACGGCTGAACGTTCGTCAGGCCACCGCGTTGGCCTGGATCAGCAGCTATTCGGTGCAACGCAAAGACGCGCTGTTCCAGGACTTCTACAAGGAGAACCGCCTGCTCAGCGACACCGTCCGCGCCCAGATTGCCGGCGGACGCGCACAACCGGCCGATGCCGTGACACCGAAGCAGGAAGCGGCGCAACTGGCCGAGCAGCAGGACGACCTGATTCGTCAGCGGGCGCAAGCGCGTGCGGCGCTGAAACGCTGGATTGGTCCCGCCGCCAACGAAACACCAGTGGGTAGCCTGCCGCAATGGCCGGTCGATACCTCAGGCCTGCCGCATAAGCTGCAACACCATCCCGAGCTGGCCGCATATGGGCCGATGACCCGCGAGGCGCAAGCCAGGGTTCGCGAAGCGCAGGCGGAAAAGAAATCCGACTGGAGTTGGGAGGTTGATTATCAGCACCGCGACCGGCAGTTCGGCGACATGGTCAGCGTGCAACTTTCCTGGGATCTACCGCTGTTTGCGCAGACCCGGCAAAACCCGAAAATTGCCGCCAGAGAAGCGCAAGTCAACCAACTCGAGTCCGAGCGCGAAGCGTTGTCACGCGAGCACACCCAGCAACTGGAAAGCGAGCTGGCCGACTATGAACGGCTTGATCGTGCGGTCCAGCGCAACGCGCAAAGTCTGCTGCCGCTGGCCAAAGAAAAAGTCGACCTCAGCATGGCCAGTTACCGTGCCGGTAAAAGCGATTTGAATACCGTTGTCGCGGCCCGGCGTGAACTCATCGAGGCGCGCCTCAAACAGGTCGACGTCGAGGAGCAGCGAGCGCTGACCGGCGCGCGACTCTATTTTGCGTACGGGGAGGCTAGCCAATGAACCTTAAATGGAGCGGGGCGTTGCTGGCAGGCGTTTCAATGGTCGTGGGACTTGCCGGCGGCTACTGGCTTGCACCTCAGCGCATCAGCGAGATGCCGGGCGCTGCGCCTGAGCAAAACGCCAAGACATCGGACGAGCGCAAGGCGCTGTATTGGTATGACCCGATGTACCCACAGCAAAAATTCGATAAACCGGGGAAATCGCCGTTCATGGACATGCAACTGGTCGCGCAATACGCCAGTGGCAGCAACGATCAAGCGACGGTCAGCATCGATCCCGGCGTGGCTCAGAATCTCGGTCTGCGATCGGCAATGGTCACCCGAGGGGTGTTTGAGTCCAGCCTCGACGTGACCGGTATCCTCGCCTTCAACGAGCGTGATGTCGCGGTCATTCAGGCCCGCACTCCGGGCTTTGTCGAACGGGTTTACGCGCATGCCCCCGGTGATGTGCTCAAAGCCAACGCGGCGTTGGCAGATATTCTGGTGCCAGAGTGGGCGGCGGCGCAGACCGAATTTCTCGCTCTCAAAGGCAACGGTGATCGCGACTTGCTCGCGGCTGCCCGCCAGCGTTTGCGCCTCACCGGAATGCCTCCGGCATTGATTGCGCAGGTCGAGCGCAGCGGTAAGGTCCAGCCTTATCTGACGCTGACCAGCCCGATTGGTGGCGTGCTGCAAGAGCTCAACCTGCGGATCGGCATGACCGTTGCGGCGGGCGAGACGCTGGCGCGTGTTAATGGTCTGAGCAGTGTCTGGCTGGCGGTGGCGGTGCCTGAATCGGCGGCCGGCGCCATCGCCGTGGGGCAAACGGTCGAGGCGCAGTTCCCGGCCTTCCCGGGGACCAAGGTCAACGGCACCGTCAGCACGATTCTGGCGGACACCAACCCCGACAGCCGCACCCTGCGCGTGCGGGTCGAACTGCTCAATCCCGACGGACGCCTCAGGCCCGGTCTGACGGCGCAAGTACGCTTGAACCGTGCAACCGGCCAGAGTGTGTTGTCGGTGCCGAGCGAGGCGGTGATTCGCACAGGCAAGCGCGCCTTGGTGATGCTTGCCGAAGACGCGGGCCGCTATCGCCCGGTGGAGGTGCAAACGGGGCAGGAGAGCGATGGCAAGACCGCCATCGTCAGCGGTCTGGAGGAAGGCCAGAAAGTCATCACGTCGGGGCAGTTCCTGCTCGACTCGGAAGCCAGTCTCAAAGGCATCGTCGCCGGTCCAAATGATCAGCAGTCGGGAGATCGGCCATGATTGCTGCCGTCATTCGCTGGTCTGTCGCCAACCGTTTTCTGGTGCTGCTGGCGACGCTGTTTGTCACGGCCTGGGGGATCTGGTCGGTACAGAACACGCCCATCGATGCGTTGCCGGACCTCTCGGACGTGCAGGTCATCATCCGCACGCCGTATGCGGGACAAGCTCCGCAAATCGTCGAGAACCAGGTGACCTACCCGTTGGCCACCACCATGCTCTCGGTGCCGGGAGCGAAAACGGTGCGCGGTTACTCATTCTTCGGTGACAGCTTTGTCTATGTGCTGTTCGAGGACGGGACCGACCTGTATTGGGCTCGTTCGCGGGTATTGGAGTACCTGAGCCAGATCCAGAGCCGCTTGCCGGCGAGCGCCAAACCGGCATTGGGTCCGGATGCGACGGGGGTAGGCTGGATTTATCAGTACGCACTGGTCGATCGCACCGGCGGCCACGACTTGGCACAGCTGCGCGCATTGCAGGACTGGTTCCTCAAGTTCGAACTGAAGACGCTGCCGAATGTGGCGGAAGTGGCGACGGTCGGCGGCATGGTCAAGCAGTATCAGGTGCAGCTTGATCCGGCGAAACTGGCCAATCTTGGTGTCACTCAGACGCAAGTGACCGAGGCCATCGGCAAAGCCAATCAGGAAACCGGCGGTGCCGTGTTGGAGATGGCCGAGACCGAGTTCATCGTGCGGGCGTCCGGCTACCTGAAATCGCTCGATGATTTCCGGGCTATCCCGCTCAAGCTCGGCGCGGGTGGCGTCCCCGTGACGCTAGGCGATGTCGCGACGATTCAGTTGGGCCCGGAAATGCGCCGTGGTATCAGCGAACTCGACGGCGAAGGCGAGGCCGTCGGTGGCGTGGTGATCCTGCGCAGCGGCAAAAATGCCCGGGAAACCATTGCCGCGGTGAAAAGCAAACTCGATGAACTGAAAAGCAGCCTGCCGCCCGGCGTGGAAATCGTCACCACCTACGACCGCAGCAAGCTGATCGACCGCGCGGTGGAGAACCTCAGCCACAAGCTGCTCGAAGAGTTCATCGTCGTCGCGTTGGTGTGCGGGATCTTTCTGTGGCACTTGCGCTCATCGTTGGTGGCAATCATTTCCCTGCCAGTCGGGGTGTTGATGGCCTTCATCGTCATGCGTTATCAGGGCCTCAACGCCAACATCATGTCCCTGGGCGGGATCGCCATTGCCATCGGCGCGATGGTCGATGCCGCCATGGTGATGATCGAGAACGCCCACAAAAAAATCGAAGCGTGGCATGCGGCCCACCCCGGCGAGGAACTGAAGGGTGAGCGCCATTGGCAGGTGATGACCGAAGCCGCGGCCGAAGTCGGCCCTGCGCTGTTCTTTTGTCTGTTGATCATCACGCTGTCGTTCATCCCGGTGTTCACGCTAGAGGCGCAGGAGGGCAGGTTGTTCGGGCCGTTGGCGTTTACCAAAACCTACGCCATGGCCGCGGCGGCGGGGCTGTCGGTGACGCTGGTGCCGGTGCTGATGGGTTACTGGATTCGCGGGCACATTCCCGGTGAACAACAGAACCCGTTGAACCGCTGGCTGATCCGGATCTATCAACCGGCGCTGGACGCGGTGTTGCGGCGCCCCAAGTTCACCCTGGTGGTGGCGCTGTTGGTGTTCGTCAGTGCGCTATGGCCCCTCTCGCGTTTGGGTGGCGAGTTTCTCCCGCCACTGGACGAGGGCGATCTGCTCTACATGCCGTCAGCCTTGCCCGGGTTGTCGGTGCACAAGGCCGCGCAACTGCTGCAACAGACCGATCGACTGATCAAGACCGTGCCTGAAGTGGCGCACGTCTTTGGCAAGGCCGGTCGAGCCGAAACCGCGACAGACCCGGCGCCGCTGGAGATGTTCGAAACCACCATTTCGTTCAAGCCCCATGAACAATGGCGCCCCGGAATGACCCAGGAAAAACTGGTGGAAGAACTCGACCGCGTGGTGCGCGTGCCGGGCCTGACCAACATCTGGATTCCGCCGATTCGTAACCGCATCGATATGTTGGCGACCGGCATCAAAAGTCCCATCGGTGTAAAGGTCGCCGGTAGCAATCTGACGGAAATCGATGCGGTCACCCAAGCGGTCGAGCGCGTCGCGAAAAACGTCCCCGGCGTCAGCTCCGCACTGGCCGAACGCTTGACCGGCGGGCGCTACATCGACGTCGATATCGACCGCAAGGCAGCGGCCCGGTACGGCATGAACATCGCGGATGTGCAGTCCATTGTCGCCGGCGCCATCGGTGGTGAAAACGTTGGGGAAACCATTGAAGGACTCGCCCGATTCCCGATCAACGTGCGTTATCCACGGGAGTGGCGCGACTCGCCGGGGGCTCTGCAACAGCTGCCGATCTACACCACGTCAGGCAACCAGATCACCCTCGGCACGGTGGCCAACATCAACATCACCGACGGTCCGCCGATGCTCAAAAGCGAAAACGCGCGGCCCTCGGGCTGGGTGTACATCGACGTGCGCGGGCGGGACATCGCCTCGGTGGTCGCCGACCTGCGCCGGGTGGTCAACGAGCAGGTCAAATTGCAGCCCGGCATGAGCCTGAGCTACTCCGGCCAGTTCGAGTTTCTCGAAAGGGCCAATGCACGACTGAAACTGGTGGTGCCGGCGACGCTGCTGATCATCTTCGTCCTGCTTTACCTGACGTTCAGCCGGTTTGATGAAGCCCTGTTGATCATGGCCACGCTGCCATTCGCACTGACGGGAGGCGCATGGTTCCTATACCTGCTGGGGTTCAATCTGTCGGTCGCCACCGGCGTCGGCTTCATCGCCCTGGCCGGCGTTTCCGCCGAGTTCGGCGTGATCATGCTGCTCTACCTGAAAAACGCCTGGGCCGAACGCATAGCCCTCGGCGACAACTCCGAGCGCGCATTGGTCGCAGCTATTCGCGAAGGCGCCGTGCAGCGCGTACGCCCCAAAGCCATGACCGTGGCCGTCATCATCGCCGGCCTGCTGCCCATCCTGTTGGGCAGCGGCACGGGCAGCGAAGTGATGAGCCGCATTGCCGCGCCGATGGTCGGCGGGATGGTCACGGCGCCGTTGCTTTCGTTGTTCGTTATTCCGGCGGCGTATCGGTTGATGCGTCGGCGCAAGCTTCTTGTTGAATCCGTTACTGCTGAAGGAAAAATTGTATGAAGCCGAGTTGGATTGTCGTTGCCGGGGTGGTTAGCGTGTTGTCGTTTGCTGCGTGGGCGGAAGAGATGCAGGGAATGAAAATGGAGGGAATGGCGCCGCAATTGAAGCCGGCGCCAGTTGCAAATGCTGAGGGCACGATCAAGGCGATCGATCCTGCCGGGCATACGGTGACGCTTGCCCATGGCGCGGTCCCGGCATTGCAATGGCCGCCGATGACTATGGGGTTTTCCGTGACCGAGGAGCAGTTGGCCGGGTTGGCGGTTGGCGATCGGGTGTGGTTTTCTTTCCGGATGGAGGAGGGGAAGGCGACGATTGTTTCTATGAAGAAGTAAGGGCAGGGCTGTGAGTTCCGGCACGGGTGACTGTGCCGGTTTTGGCTGTTGTTGAGTTAGGATTTAGCCGTGCGTCAGAGGTGCAGCATGATGCGGCAATTTCACTTTTTTCAGAGAACGGAGTCTCCTGCATGGAAGTCATCAATCATTTGCAGCCCGAAGCGTGCGCAGGCATGGAGGACATCCGACGTGAAATCGATGCCCTCGATCAGGCTGTTATCAACCTGTTGGGCAAGCGTTTTCAATACGTCCTCGCTGCCTCGAAGTTCAAGACCTCGGCGACTTCAGTGCGCGCGCCGGAGCGCTTCAAGGCCATGCTGGCAACACGACGCACGTGGGCAGAGGCCGAGGGCTTGAATCCGGATGCAATCGAGAAAATGTACAGCGACCTGGTGAACCCAAGGCGGGATAGTCGGGCTGACCCTGCATATGTGTCAGCGAAAACCGGCCATGCCCTCAGGCAGCTCTCCGCGACGACAAGATTTGTCGCCCCCCCGTAACAAAATGCAAAAAACACTAGGAGCCCGCTGTCATGAAGAACCTGTTTGCCGCCATCGGTTGTGTTGTGGTGCTGAAAAAGGCCTATGAGCTGTACCGCGAGTACCAAGACTTGAAGCGTTACGAGGAAACCGCCCCCCCACACGGCCACTGAGCGGCCTGCACGCCTCTCCGACTTTAGTCCCGTGTTACGTTAGATAAGTAGCACTGCGCCATCATTTTTATTAGCATCGTGGAAAACCTGACGTCAGCCACCAGGCGCCAGCGACTGATGCATAACAAGGAAGTGTCCATGTCTCAAGCGAAGGATACGCTGTTCAGGCTGTTTGCTTTGCTGCGCCTAATTCCTACCGAGCCGCACCGTATCGCCAGCACCACACTGTTGGAGAAGCTGCATGACAAGGGTTTTTCCGTCACGCTGCGCTCTATCCAGCGCGACCTCAATCGGCTCTCCCTACCGTTCTCGTTGCAATGTGACGATAGCGAATCACCTTTCCGCTGGAGCTTCACCCGCGATGCACCGCTGAGGCTGGAAGACATGGACGCGCCGACCGCGCTCGCCCTCTACCTGTCCGAAAGCCATCTGACAACGCTACTGCCACAGACCGTGATCGACCAGCTCAGTCCGCAGTTTCGCCGAGCCCGGAATTTCCTTGGCGATTTGGGCCACAACGGTTTGGCGGACTGGGCGCGTCGGGTCCGTGCGATCCCCAACGGTAAAACACTCTTGCCAGCGGCGATCGCTCCCGAGGTCTGGGGAACGGTCTCGGGGAGCCTGTTGGAACGTCGACAGATCGAGGTCGCCTACCGCAGTCGCAGCAAAGGTGATGTGAAGCAACTGGTTCTGCACCCGGTCGGGTTAGTCTCCCGGCATGCCATTACTTACCTACTTGCATCGGTTGACGGCTACGACGACTTGCGCCAGTTCGCCCTGCATCGGATCCAGTTGATCCGCATGCTGGAAACCGAGACCGGGGAGCACCCCGACTTCAACATCGACGAATACATCGCTAGAGGCCGCTTCAGCCAACGCCAGGGCGATGACCGCGTTGAACTGGTCGCGGACGTCCATCCCCAACTTGCCGAGTTGCTGAGCGAGACGCCGCTCAGTCGTGAGCAATCCCTAGTCGATCTCCCCGACCAGACCTGGAAGCGCTTGTGCGCTTGGGTCACCCTGGACCGCGAGACCCTGTGGTGGATCTTCGGCCTCAACGAGAACATACGTGTTCATACCCCTCAGATCTGGGTCGATGAGATCCGTCAGCGCCTGAAATCAATGCAGCAGTTCTATCTGAACGAGGACGCGCCTGTCGCTGCCGCCTCTACCCATTTCAGCGTCGGCACTGCCTTCGTTCAGCACAACGTCTGAGGCTTTCTCATGGATAAGCAGGAAAACAAACTCATCAGCCATTCGGTTGGCCTGTGCCCGATCTGGCCCACCCAGGCCTCAGAAAAGATCGGCCGCATGGTCGGCGAGATCAGCCAGTCCAACAATATCATGGCCAAGATCGCTTCCACTGCCCAGAACAAAGCGATTAAGGGCGGGTTCGCGGCGGAAACCTGGCATGCCGAGTCGTTCAACCTAGACGCTATCCTCAAAGACAAGGATGTCCGGGCCTTCACCGATAACTTCGCTAAAACACCGCTGGCGAAGAACGACATGACTCACGACATCGTCATCTTGAAAGGCGATACCCAACTGCAGGGCGCACAGTTGAAATACTTCAAGAACGCCGATGCCACGCAGAAGGCGTTTCGCTCAAGTAAGGACGGGGTTCACCGTTACGAGAACGCCGACGTGTTCCTCGGGCCGTCCGACCAGATTGAAGGCATCAAGCTGTCAGCTCACAAGGACATGCTGAAAAACCGGGACACCCGCCCCCAGGTCAGCCGGGCCGCTGAGAAAGTGCATGACAAGGCCGCTGGCCGTCTCGACGCCGAGGGCGTTCAGTCCACAGGATTGAGTAAGCGTGACGCGGAGCACGTTGGTGCGGGATCGAGCTCCGGCAAAGAGCTGCATGAGAACATGCAGACAGGCTACCTGAACAAAGCGACCTTCCAGCAAAGTATGCGTGCGGCAGGGTCGGCAGCCATCGTAACCACAGTCATCGCCGGCAGCATCAATACCTTCCAGTATATCCGTCAGGTCAGGGGGGGCGAGATCACTGCCGAACGGGCCACCGTGCTGATCCTGCAAAACACGGCCATCGCCGCCGGCGACAGCGCGCTAAAGGCTGGTGTGGCCTCCGCGAGTGTCAGCATCGCCGCTCGCTCGATGCCCGGCCTGTTCGCCGGCTCGGTGTTCAAACGTACCTTCGCCAATGGCGGCATTGCCGGGGCGGCGGTCTGCGCGGTGGACGTGGTGCAGAACCTGGTGTTGTTCGCCGCCGGCAGGATCACCGCCGAAGAACTGGAGACCCGCACTGGAAAGGGGTTGCTGCTGACCGGCGCTGGTGTGAGCGGTGCCTCGGTAGGCGCGGCGATTGGTGCCCTAGGCGGCCCCGCCGGCGCACTGGTAGGCAGTATCGTCGGTGGCCTGATCACGACGCTAGCGATGAACATTGCCGTGGACAATCACATCGAGAAAAGCTTCCAGCTGACCTTGGTCGCCACAGAGCGCGTGGTCAGCAACGGCGTCGCCGTTCATGAAGCCCTGGAGTACCTGCAGGTCTCGCAACAGTTCTACGGCGACTTCCACAAGGGCTTATACCTGTCGGAGAAACACTTCGCCGCCCAGGTCAAGACCCTGGAAGCGCAAAGCAAACGACTCAGCAACAAGATCAACACTCTTTAAGGCCGGAACCATGAGCGAGACAACGACAGAGCTACAAGAGCAGATTTTCCACGAGCCGCTGCAAGGGCCCGAGCTGGAGGCTGTGACCACACTCGTCAACCGCCACAAGGCCAACGCTGCCTTGACCCAGCAACTGGCCCTGGATGCCTCGCGCCTTATTACCAGTAGCCAGGAGCGACTGAACAAACAGTCGGGAGCCGGCTTCCTCAAGCGTTTCGCCAGCAGCCTCACCGGCAAGAACAACGAAAACCAATTGCTGAACCAAGCCGACACCCTGCAAATGCAAAAGTACGCTTGGCACTACCTCAAGCAGCTGCAACAGCAGAACCTGATCAACGCGCAGAGCATCGCAGTCATCCGCAACAACCTGGGCACGATAAACGACTACATCATCGAGACCCGGGACTTTCTGGAAACCGCCATAGACCGGATCAACAACCGGTTGAAGACCGTCGAGAACAGCGCCAGCTTCCACAACTGGTCACTGAACATCGAGGCCAACAAGCGCCGCTTCAAATCCATTCCAAGCAACCTGCTGATCCTGCACCTGACCTACGACTTCTTGCGCGCACATCGGGACATCGAACTGACCGAGCGCGATGTCAACCATCTGGTGGTTACCTTGGAAAAACTCGGGGTCAACTGCGATGCCGAAGTCGAACTGCTGGGGTTCATCATCGAGCTGATCGATCAGATCGAGGTCTTCGGCGTCGATCGCTACCGCACCATGATTGAGCTGGCGGTTAACGAAGACCACGTGCTGGACTCACACTTTATCCAGAAAAACATCTCGGGGCTTGGTTTCAACGCGCTGTACTTCCTTTCGGAGCAGTACGAAAAAATCATCGACCTCACCGACGATGAGCTGTGCAATAGCGACGCGGCCCGAGAAAAAATTATCTCGCGATTCTTCGGCAGTGAATTCGGCGGCCTCTACACCAACTATGGTGTTCGTGACCTGATCGGCGAAGTGATTGGCGGCAGCTTGGTAGCACTGGACATTTACAAGGAACAAAACGGTTTCAACGTCAGCGCTGACGCGCCTTTGGATGAGGAACAAGCCGCAACTCTGTCGCTGACCTCCGACCTGCCGGACATCCAGTCCCACAGTTTCCTCGACAAGGCCGACGACGAGGCGCGCCGCACCTACCTGCGCTTGTTCGCGCTGTGCTTCGATAACGCGGCCTCGCTGGACGGCGCGGGCCAGGAGTTTCTCTGCCAGTTGGCCGAACACAGTGGCTGCCCTGAGGTGGTCTCGCAGATTCTCGGCATCGCCGACAATCCGCTGAAAGAGCGTGAGCACCTGCCAGTGCTGCAGACGCTCCTCAATGACGATGACAAGGCCTACACATGGATCATTGACGCCTTCTTCCTCCTGACCTTGTGCAGCAAGAAGGTTGAGAATCCGCGCATCCTACGCATCCTAACCGTTCTCAAGCCTGGCAACTTCAAGGAAAGCCTACCGCTGGTGCGTGCGCTGCTAAGTGAGAGCGACGAAACGGCGCTAGTGAAGGCGGCAGCAGGGTTGACCACGCTGACTCAAGGCTGGAAGAACATGGTGCGATACCGCGCTTTGAGCTTCGAGCAATCCTGGATCGCCACGGAGAAACAACTTTATGCTGCCAGCATGGATGCCATGAACATGACCATGGACCTCATGACCGCCACCAGCAAGAGCAGCGACTGGTCGTCGTTCATGGAGTCGTTCGATGATGGCTTCCTTGGAAAAATGGCAACGGCGGCAAGTAGCGCAGCGTATACCATCGGCCGCAAGTCGGTCCTGTCTAGCCTCAACGACATGCGCCGCAAGGCTCAGGATTTCATCGCTACGAATGCCCCGGCACTGAGCGCCGCCAATCGCGTGATCGCCCAATGGGGCCTGCCGCGTATCGAGTTCGAGAACGAAATATCCTGGTCCGACTACGACTTGGACAACTCTGCAGAAAACGATGACTGGTACCACCAGTTGGACGACTGCGAGCGCCAAATCGACCGGACGCTCACGGCATTCTCCGACGCCTGCTCTGATGCGGATGATCAGCTCGGTTACTTCCGCACGGGCGATTTCGACAGTTCAGTAGTGCTGGCCCGAGTGCGCAAACAGGAAGAGCGGGAACAGCAGAAATTGCGCGAGGCGTTGGAAAAACAATCCGTCACTTTTGAGCACGACGGCAAGCGACACTTGTTTGCCATCGACTGGCACGACATGCAGAACCCTCCCTGCGATCCAGAGGAGATTCGCCATATCAAGACCGATGGCAAGGTGTGGCTGATCGTGGACAACGACGAACAGTTCTATCGCAGCGAAGACGGCGAGAAATGGCAGCCGGTCAAGCCCAATGTTGACGATGAACACATCTGGATTCGCCGGCTCGACGTGATTGACGGCACTTGGGTACTGATGGTGGGTTCAGAGGGGTTCTACTACTCCCGTGACGCCCTGAACTGGGAGCGTTCGCGGTACCCGGACGTCAGCGACAATTACGCGTTTTCCGCCACGGAAGATCTGGTTTTTTTCAATGGCCAGTGGCTGTGGCGTTTCACCGAGCGCACCGAGTTCGAATATACCGACAAAGGCTTCCTGTTCGACTCGACCAAGACCTCCAACTACGACAAACCGGCGTTTTTCTGCGCTGAGGAACCGGGCGCGGCCTGGGAGCGCTGGGAGGATCGCCTGCACCTTTCCGAAGGCGAGGAAGTGGAGTATCTGCGTGCGATACCGGGCACGGCGTGCCTGCTGGCATTCTGCAAATACCGCAGTTTCTACACCACGGTGAAGAAGAAGACCAACACCAGTTCGTCAGTGATGTACTACGTGCAGGGCAAGGGCTGGCGAAACTGCACTTGGCCTGAAGACGACCTCTCTTTCCATGATCCAGTCGTCACCGCTATGGGCGGCACACTGATGTGCTTCTCCTGGGGCAACCTGCTGACTTCGCAGAAGGGCTACGACTGGAAGCGCCAGTCGGATGCGCTCAATGTCGAGACCTGCTACCACCTCAAAGACCTGAGTCTGTTCCCGTCGCACAACAACCACCAACGCATACACGTCAGCCACGACGGGCAAGCGTTCAACGAAATCATGCTGGAGGACGGTACATGGAAGTATTTCACGGCCAACGACCAGCGCGCCCTGTGCGTTTACGCGCCAGACTCCCACGAAACCTATCTGCGCGTCGGAACCTACGTTCGCCAAGTCAAATGATGAAACTCGCCCCCGCGGGGCGACGCCAAGTGCAAGGCAGCAACAGCCGGTTCGCCAGCGGAAGGGGTACCCTGACCCCATCGCTGGCGGGCCAGCGCCCATAGCTCCGTTTGGGCCTGCAACCGACATCATTATCCGCGATACGCGGTCATTCATGACCGACTGTTATCGACTCTTAGAGGACGTTGTAGTGCACTGAGTAACTAGTAAAAAGGTCATCTCCAGTTCTAGGTGCTGAAACGAATTTATGATTACTGGCTATGGTCAACGCGTTTGTAATCGGTGCGGCGAATCAATTACTGCTTATTGTCCATCAACTGAAACGATAGCAATCATTGGGGTTTTCCACGAGAAAGGTGATCAGGCAGTAGTAGATGAGATAGTCCGCAGAGAAAATATTGATCCGGATGTTGTCTGGGAGTATTTCCGCCATCGGATGAATTCTCTGTGCGAGCAAAAGCTTGCCCAGTGCTCATTCTGCGGAGGTCAGTTGAGGACTTGGCGCGCGCGTCAATGCATGCACTGCTTTAGAGACTGGCACTGATACACAGCGATTATCGAGCTGAGCTTTCATGTTCTGAATTGCATTCTGACGATTTCTGACTGATCGCTTCTAGTCGGAAGCAGTCCACTTCCAACGGCTGCTTTTGGCCGATTGCTGCCTCTTGAAAGGAAGCGCAACCGCCCCTGGCCCTTCATCGATTCGTATACGTGGGTGAAAAGGTGCAAGCGGGTGGTGTTCATCCAGACAATAAGCGGTTTGCCCGACTTGGCCTGCCGCTCGATAAACGCTTGTGCCGCTGCGGTGGTTTCGTCGTCGATGGTTTTCATACGTTCAGCCGTCAGCGCGCCGATGTCTTCGATCTTGCCGTCGGCATCGCTGTGAATTACCCCGCGTGGTGTCCGCGATTTGATGAACTCGAGGTCGCCTATGAGTTGATCTGCCGGTGGTTACCCACCGGCATCTCGCCTGCGAACGCAGATTTCACTGCAGTCGGGGCGGATTGGTGGTCGTGAAGATGTAGCGCGCAAAGCGCCATTGGCCGTCAGCTTCCCGGTGCAGCAGGAAAATTTCCTGGTTGCCTTCGGCACGGGCGGGTTGATCGCCGGACAGCAGTTTGACCGTTCCATTGGAGCGAGTGCGGGCGAACGCCCAGTCACTGGACAGCTGTTGGATCTCATCGACAGTGAAACGAATGTCGAGCCTGATCGTGTTGAAAACCTGGCGATAGGTCGCGCGCACCGCGTCACGGCCCACGGCTGGCGGGCTGTGTTGCGGCATGAATACGGCATCGGCGGCATACAAGGTCATGACACGGTCGACGTCGGATGCATTCAGTGCCGCTTCATAATTGTCGAGTTGGCGGGTGACGGCTGTCTTCACTGGATCCTCGGCGCCGGCGTTGGCGGCCTGAGCCGCCACGGGCAGTAGCTGTGCGCTGAGAAGCAAAGCAATCAATGTAGTACGCATGGCTGTAAACCTCTGATATCAGAGCAAGACGACGAGCTTGCCGAGTGCGCGATCGCTTTCCATCAAGCGATGCGCCTGGCGAACTTCGTCGAAGGCGAAGGTCTGGGTATGAATGGACGGCATCCGTTTGGCAGCTATTTCCTTGGCGAGCCACGGCAATGGCGTGTCCGTGAGTGGCAAGGCCGGCGTACCGAACAAGCCGCTCGGAAAGAAGTTCAGCCGAACCCCGGCAGGCAGGTCCTGCATCAGGTGGAACTGCTCCAGGATCGGTGCGCCGCCGAGCAGGCCGATGACGCTCACTGCGCCGAAGGGGCGCAAGGTCTTTATCGTGTCGCGCAGCGTCGCGGCCCCGACCACTTCGAGTGCGGCATCGACACCTTGAGGAGCGATTTCGCGAACACGCTGCGCGATGTCCCCGCTGTCTACGAGCACGGCATCAGCACCCATTTCGTAGAGACGCTGGCTGTTCGCGGCGTTGCGTGTAGTGGCGATCACTGTTAGTCCGCGAGCCTTGGCATAGGTGACGGCTGCGAGGCCAACCGATGACGTTCCTCCGCGTATCAGCAATGTCTGGCCTTTCTGGATGGCCAGGCTTTTGTCCAGTGCCCCCCAAACAGTCAGATAGGCCTCCGGCAACGTGGCGAGTTCTTCCCAGGAGAGTGAGGTGCCGTCCAGCGAGACCACGTTGTTGCGCAGAACCGTGACGTGCTCGGCATAGCTGCCATTACGGCTGAACTGCATGCCGCCCATGGCCGTGGCCACGCGTTGGCCGGTGCGAAAGATGCCCGCAGGGTCATGGATGATTTCGCCAACGGCCTCGATGCCGGGTACACGAGGCGAAGTGATCTCGCCCATTTTACCGGCGCGCAGATACGCTTCTGCGCGGTTGAGGCCAAAGGCACGGACGCGGATCTTCACTTCGTCCTGCGTGGGTTCGGGTGACAGGATGTCTCGCAGTTGCAGGACTTCAGGGCCGCCCGGTTGTTCAATCACATAGGCTTTCATTGTGGTTTCCTCAGGCACGTGGCTGGTTGGTTGCGAACAGGTACCGGTGGATCTTCCACTCGGAGTTTTCACGTCGGAACACGAACAACTCGTTGTTGCCTTCGGTCACTTCGATGCCGGCAGCAAGAACACGGGTGCGGCCCGATGACGAAGTCCGCACCCAGGCCCAATCACCCGTTTCTTCGATCTCATGGAGGTCAAAACGCACGTTGAGCTGGAGGGTCTTGAATACCTGCTCGTAGCCGGCACGTACCGCCTCGCGGCCGATCAGGGCCGGGGCATGTTGCGGCATGAACACCGAGTCGCTGCCGTAGAGGCTGAGGATGGTGTCGATATCCGCGGCATTGAGCGCGGCTTCGTAGGTTTTGAGGATGGATTGAATGGTCATGTTGGCACTCCTGATTGATTGAAAGGTTGTTTCTCAAGCAAGCGAGTGCACTATCTACTGATTGAATGTGGAAGATAATCCACGTAGGAGATAGTCTTCATCTCAAATATGAGAGGGAATAGTCATGGACTTTAATGCCGTCCGGATGTTCGTCAGCGTGGCGCAGACCGGCAGTCTGTCCGCCGCCGCCGAGCGCCTGAGCATTCCGTTACCGACGTTGAGCCGACGCATTCGTGAGCTCGAACAGCAGTTGAAGGTGCAGTTGCTTGAGCGTTCGGTGCGAGGCACCAAGCTCACGGATTCGGGGATGCGCCTGTATGAACATGCCAGCCGCGGCATTGAGGCATTGATAGAGGGCGAACAGGCTGTGATCAGTGATCAGGCGCAGTTGAAAGGGCGCTTGCGGCTGTCATTGCCGCCGGCGTTTGAACCGTGGTGGGACGTCCTCGCGGCGTTTCAGCGGCAATACCCGCAGATTCAGCTCAGCGTCTACACCACCGCGCGGCGTATTGATCTGATTGAAGACGGCGTCGATGTCGCCCTGCGCGTAGGAACGATTGCCCATGAGACGCTGGTCGCGCGCCGCATGCTGACTTATCGACACGTGCTAGTGGCGAGTCCGGCATTGATCGAGCGCTTGGGCATCCCCGACACCGTTGAGGCTCTGCACAGCTATCCCTGTGCGGTGTGGACTCAGGGCGGGAGTGCGACATGGCAATTGGGAGATCAGCCCTTCACGCCGGACTCGATACTGTCGACCAACGACTACGCACACCTACGAAGCCGGGCATTGGCCGGTGATGTGGTCACCGAACTGCCGCCATTCCTGGCGGCAAATGCCATTCGCGAAGGGACGTTAGTCGCGTTGCTTGCCGATCATCCGCTACCCGAGCAACAGATCAACTTGCTCTACCCGTCGCATCGGCATCCGTCTGCCATTGTGCGGGCGTATCTCGACTTCTCTCAGGGGTATTTGGGGCATCTGGCCTCAAGGTGGAACTGATAGCGGCTGACGTCTGAGGATCGAAATGGACATGGAGCGCGAGTAGAAAAAGCGCCAATGACGACGCTGGGTTTGCGCTGCAGGATTGCTGAGAAATATGCGCTGGGCATTGGCAATCCGGCGAAGCTCTAAGAGGATGACGCCACAGATTCGATGGAATGTTTAGCCTGGGCGACGCTGAGCCTGCTCGGCAAGCTCGCACCATTCTTGGTCGCAAGGATCTCGGCCATCACGCTGACGGCGATTTCCGCAGGCGTCTTGCTGCCGATGTAGAGGCCGATCGGCCCGTGCAGGCGCTCAAGCGATGCCTCGGTCTCGCCAAAATGCTCGATCAGGCGTTCGCGGCGCAGCTGGCTGTTGCGCCGCGAGCCGATGGCGCCGATATAGAACGCCGGGCTGTGCAGCGCTTCGAGCAATGCCAGATCGTCGAGTTTGGGGTCATGACTCAAGGCGACGATGCAGGTGCGCAAATCGACCGCGAAGTCGCGCACTACGTCATCCGGCATGCCGACGATGCGCTCCACACCCTCTACCGTCCAGGTTTCGATGTATTCGGGACGCGGATCGCACACCGCCACTTTGAAACCGTTGAACAACGCCATGGTGGCCAGATACTCGGCCAGCGCGCCGGCACCGATCATCAACATCCGATAGCCCGGGCCCAGGGTGTTGATCATCTGCGCGCCATCGAAGCTGAACTTTTCCGGCGTCGCGGTCGGTTCGAGCAGGACCTGACCGCATTCCAGCGTCAGGCGACGACGAACCAGTTGCCCGGCCTCCAGTTGCGTCAGCAGTTCATCGAGTGACTGCCACGCCGGGTTGAACTCAAGGATCAGTTCAAGCGTGCCGCCACAAGGCAGGCCGAAGCGATGCGCCTCATCGGCGCTGACGCCATAGCGCACCACTTGCGGCGCGCTGTCGCTAAAAGCGCTGCCGCCATGGGCCGTGGTGTAGCGATGGATCAGATCATCCTCGATGCAGCCGCCGGACACGCTGCCCAGCACGCGACCGTCGTCACGCAAAGCCATCATCGAACCCGTCGGCCGTGGTGATGAACCCCAGGTTTGCACCACCGTGGCGAGCAGCACACGCTCGCCAGCGGCGAGCCAGTCCCGCGCCGTGCGCAGGACCAGCAAGTCGATGCTTTCCATCAGATTCTCCTCTAACGCATCTGCAGAATGATCGGGCTGCTGCTGGCCGGATCGGTGTGTTCACGCAACTTGCCTACCGTCTGCGCATCAACCGAACTGCCCTGATTGCCCCAAGTGCTGCGCATGAAGGTCAGCACTTCGGCGATCTGCTGATCCGACAGTTGCTCACGGAAGGCCGGCATGCGATAGGCGTCCGGCACGCCGGCCGCGACCACACGCTGCGAACCATTCAAGGTGATGTTGATGGCCGAGGCGCTTTCCTTGGCCAGTGCAGAAGTCGCGCCGGCCAGCGGCGGCATCCATTGCGCTTGACCCTTGCCGTCCAATCCGTGGCACGAAGCACAGCGCGTGACATAGGTATGAGCGCCGGGCGAGTCCGGACGTTCCGCTGCCGAAACCGCTTGATACTGCCAAGGCGCGCCATCCCGTTCGCGGTCCCCGGGAAGCGACTTCAGGTAGTGGGCAATCGCGGTCAGATCGTCATCGCTCATGAACTGCGTGGAGTTGTTGAACGCCTCGGTCATTGAGCCGTAAACCACTGCGTGTTGGTTGCGACCGGTCTTGAGGAACTGGACGATTTCCGCCTCGTTCCAGCGGCCCAGTCCGGTGTTGTGATCATCACGCAGGCTCGGTGCGTACCAGCCATCGAGCAAGGCGCCAGCGAGGTACGGCGTAGCGGATTCATCCAGTGCCTTCTCGTTGAACGCCAGGCCGCGCGGTGTATGGCAACTGCCGCAGTGCCCGGCGCCCTGAACGAGGTAAGCGCCACGGTTCCACTGTTCATCCTGCGAGGGTTTGGCCACATAAGGCTCGGCGTCGACAAACACGCCGTTCCACAGTGCAATCGGCCAGCGCAGGTTCAGCGGGAACGGAATCGCACTGGGGATGTTCGCCTGTTTCACCGGCGCCACGCCTTTCATGAAGAACGCATACAGCGCACGCACGTCGTCATCACTGAGCTTGGCGTAGGACGGGTAGGGCATCGCCGGGTATAACCGGCGACTGTCGGGTGCCACACCGTGACGCACCGCTCGGTCAAAATCCGCCAGGCTGTAGTGACCGATGCCGGTTTCCGTGTCCGGGGTGATATTGGTGGCGTGGATCGCGCCCAGCGGCGTGGCCATTTCCAGGCCGCCGGCGAACGGCGCGCCACCCGGCACGCTGTGACAGGCTACGCAATCGCTGAGCCTGGCGACGTATTCGCCACGGGCGACCAGCGCCGGGTCGATATCGGCGACGGCGATCTGATGGTTTTCCAGGCGCGAGACAGGCTCGCGGGTGACATACCAGGCCAGCAGGCCTGCCGCGACCAGGCACGGCACCGCCAGCCAGCCAGCGGTTCTTGCGAATCGGCTGTTATTCATGGACGCTCCGGCGCTGATCAAGTGAAGGTGTGTCGGCTCATGGGCAGGCTGCGCACCCGCTGACCGGTCAGCGTTGCCACCGCGTTAGCGACGGCGGGCGCGACGGCAGGCAACGGCGGTTCACCGATGCCGCCCATTTTTTCCCCGCTCTCAACCACACGCACATGTACCCGGGCCATCCGCGCAGGCGGCAGGATCGGGTACAAGTCGTAGTTGCGCGCCCGGGGTTTGCCATCCAGCCACACGGCTTCTTCCACCAGCGTTTGCGACAATCCCAGCGCCACAGCGCCATTCACTTGAGCCTCGACAATCGCCGGGTTGACGATGCTGCCTGGGTCAATCGCCTGCCAGATGTCATGCACCTTGACCTGGCCGTTCTCGATGGAGACCTCGGCGATCACCGCCGTCTCCGTACCAAACGGCGAAGCCATGGCTACACCGCGCGCACGTCGGCTGCCGTCTTCGGCGGTAAATGGGCCACGTTTCCAGCCACCCGACAGTTCACCCACTGCTTGCAGCAAGGTGGTCAGTCGTTTGTTGTCGCGCAGCAAATGCAGGCGCAGGTCGAACGGGTCCTTGCCGCCCTTGTCGGCCAGTTCATCGAGGAACGACTCATAGAAGAAGTCGTTGAGCGAATTGCCCACCGAACGCCAGTAACCGAGCATTGCCGGGCCTTTGACGTAGATCTGCGCGATGCGCTTGTTGGGGATCGCGTAGGACTTGCCCGACAAGCCTTCAAGCGCCGTCGGATCAAGCTTTTCACCCTGTTTGCCGGCGAGGGCTTCGGTCGGGCCTTCGGTGGCACTGATCGCTTCGATTGCCAGCGGCCAGCCGTCGCTGTCCAGCGCGGCGCGGAAATTCACCGCGGCAACCGGGCGCAGCACGTCACGCAGGAACTCTTCTTCGCGACTCCAGATCAGTTTGACCGGGCGGCCAACCGCTTTCGCCAGCGCGATTGCCTGAGGGTAGGGATTGGCCGAGTCGTAGAGGAAATGTCGGCCGAAGAACCCGCCCAGCAGCGGCGAATGCAAGGTGATGCGCGACGGATCCAGCCCCGTGCGTTTGGCGATATCGGCACGGAACATGTCCGGCGCCTGATTCGGCAGCCAGACTTCCAGCGAACCGTCCGGGTTGAATCGGGCCAGCGCTGAAGGCGGCTCCAGTTGGCCGTGGTTCAGGTATTGGTTGTGGTAAGTGGCGTCGATCCGGGTCTTGGTCGCCTGGAGAATCCCGGCCACGTCGCCTTCATGTTCATCATCTTTGGCGGGGCCTTTGTCTTCAGCGAGGCGCTTGAACCAGGCATCGCTGGAAAAGTCGGCGGGCATCGGCCGCACTTTGCTGTCGGCCGTTGGTTCTTGCCAGTCAACCTGAATCGCCTCGACGGCACTTTTGGCTTGCCACCAGCGCTCGGCGACCACTGCCACAGCACCGGGCAGACGATGCACGGAATGCACGCCTTTCATCGCCTTGACCTGCTCTTCGTTGCGCAGGTTGCCGACCGTCATCCCCAGGCGCGGGGCATGTTGAACGGCGGCATGCAGCATGTCGTCGACCTTCAGATCGATGCTGTACAGCGCCTTGCCGGTGGATTTGTCGTAGGCATCGAGGCGCTTCACCGGTTTGCCGATCCAGCGGAACTGGCTCGGATCACGCAGTTGCACGGAAGCCAGATCGGGAACCGGCAGATCCATCGCGCGCTCGGCCAGCTCACCGTAGGCCAGCGAGCGGCCCGACTTGGCGTGTACGACTTTGCCAGGCTCGGTCGTCAACTCACTCACCGGCACGCCAAGTTGCTGCGCACCCGCCTGCAACAACATGGCGCGGGCGAGGGCGCCGAGGCGGCGCATCACCGGGTAGCTCATGCGCACCGACATGCTGCCGCCGGTGATGCGCATGCCGTTTTCCATGACCACGTAAGCCTCGCCGGGCGGTGCCGCTTCGACCAGGAAGGTCGCCGGGTCGGCATCCAGTTCTTCACCGACGATCTGCGCCATCGCGGTGAACGTGCCTTGCCCGCCCTCCATGAACGGGCAGAGCAGACGCACGCGGTTGTCCGGGCGGATTTCGAGAAACGCCGGCACCTGCGTGCCGCGTTCGGCCGTCGCAGAAGCGGCAGCTTGCACGCGCGTCACACCCAGCGGCAGACCAAAGCCGAGGACCAGCGCGCCGACGGCGGTACCGGTCAGGAAACGTCTGCGCGAAACATTGATCGGTTCGTGCAGATCCAGTGCTGAGGCTTGCAGTGACGGGTCGATTCGAACGTTCATCAGGCTTCTCCCTTGCCGGCCAGCTCATGCACGGCGGCATGAATGGCGTTGTAAGTACCGCAGCGGCACAGATTGACCATCGCCGCCTCGATCTGCGCATCACTTGGCTTGGGGTTCTTTTTGAGCAACGCAGTGGCGGCCATCACTTGCCCCGACTGGCAGTAGCCGCACTGGGCGACCTGCAGATCGACCCAGGTCGAGACCACCCGTTTGCCCACTTCATCGCTTTCGATGGCCTCAATGGTGGTGACTTCGCGGCCGACCACACCGGCCACCGGCGTGACGCACGAGCGCACCACATTGCCGTCCACCAGCACCGAGCAGGCGCCGCATTGCGCCAGTCCGCAGCCGTACTTGGTGCCGGTCATGCCCAGGTCATCGCGGATCACCCAGAGCAAGGGCGTATCGGCGTCGGCATCGACCTGATAGGTCTTCTGGTTGATTCGTAGTTCCATGGTTCACCCGCTTGATCATCGGTTGACGTGCATTGTTATGAGCGATGACACGCGGCGAGGCGCATCACCGGTTTTCGTTCAGTTCGCGACGGTGCCGAGCGCTTCTGCTTCAAATGGCTGGCCGCGCAACAGGGCGATGTCACGACTCGGCGCGGTGCCGAACAGCCGGCCATATTCGCGGCTGAACTGCGAAGGACTTTCATAGCCAACCGCAAACGCTGCGCGCGAAACGTCGAGGCGCTCGACCAGCATCAGTCGGCGGGCCTCGTTCAGCCGCAGCCATTTCTGGTATTGCAGCGGGCTCATGCCGGTGAGCTGGCGGAAATGATGGTGAAAGGTCGGCGCACTCATCTGCACCCGCGCGGCCAGATCGTCGATGCGCAGGGCGTCGGTATAGTTGACCTTGAGCCAGTCAATCGCCTTGGCGATGCGATAACCCTGACCATCGACGGCAGTGATCTGCCGCAGCCGTGCGCCTTGGTCGGTGTGCAGCAGCCGATAGTGGATCTCTCGCAGAATCAGCGGCGCCACGACCGGGATCGCCTCGGGTTCATCGAGCAACGCCAGCAGGCGATCCAGCGCGTCCTCCAACGCAGACGACAGGCTGCCAATCGCGGCGCCCGTGCCCGTCGATGGCTGGCGCTTGGCCGGCAAGCCGCTCTTGGTGATGACCTCGGCGAGCATGCTGACATCCAGTTTCAGCACGAGGCCGACACAGGGCTGGGCGGGACTGGCGAGCATCACTTCGGAGTTGGCGGGCAGGTCCAGCGACGTCACCAGAAACCGTGAAGGGTTGTAGCTGTAGCCCTCACCACCGACCCACAGGCGCTTTTCACCGCGACCGACGAGAATCAGGCTGGGTTCGATCATGCACACCACGGGCGGCGCCGGCTGGTCGCGACGAAACAGCGACAGCCCCGGTATGGCCGTGGCGAAGTCGCCCGGTGCGCTCACGCGCGGGTCGATGTTCAACGCCAAAGGCGATGCCTGGGGCGGGGGGCTTGGGATCATGTCGGGTCACTCCTGTTGACCGAACTCTAGTCCGCGCACGAGACGTTTCCTATCCATCACCCTGCATCGCCAGAGGATCAGGCAAGCATTCAAGAGGAATGCGCTAGGGAAGTACCGAATTGACCGGGAGAATGTGTCTATCTGTTACAGGGGCAGTGCCCGCAAGGGCGACAAACTGCTTTGCCTCTGCGCATCACACCCCCACGTTTTTTCGCACCACAGGTAGTTTCCATGACCTTTCCTTCTACAGATCCTTCTAAAAGAACAGGCGGCTGGAGCGCCGTGCTGGCCATGTCGTTGGCCGCATTCGCCCTGGTCGCTTCAGAGTTCATGCCCGTCAGCCTGCTGACGCCGATCGCCGCAGACCTGCACATCACCGAAGGCCAGGCCGGGCAGGGCATTTCCGTGTCCGGTGCCTTTGCACTGATTACCAGCCTGCTGATTGCCTCGGTCGCCGCTCGCATCGAACGCAAGAAACTTCTGCTGGGGCTGACCTTGCTGATGATCGTCTCCGGAACGGTCGTCGCGCTCGCCCCGGGTTACCCCTCATTCATGTTTGGGCGTGCTCTGATCGGGATTGCGATCGGCGGTTTCTGGTCACTCTCGGCGGCGACCGCCATGCGGCTGGTGCAGCCTGATCAGGTGTCCCGGGCGCTGGCCATCGTCAATGGCGGTAACGCGCTGGCGACGGTCATCGCCGCTCCGGCGGGCAGCTTTCTTGGTTCGCTGATCGGCTGGCGCGGGGCATTCTTCTGTGTGGTTCCGGTCGCAGTGCTGGCCGCCGTGTGGCTGCTAATCAGCCTGCCGTCCTTCAAGGCCGAGCGCCAGGCCGGTAGTGGCAACGTTCTGCAGCTGATGAAGCAACTGCCAGTGGCCTTGGGCATGGTCGCCGTCAGCGTATTTTTCATGGGCCAGTTCATGCTGTTCACCTATCTGCGGCCATTTCTTGAGGGTGTGACTGGCGTCAGTGTCTCAACCTTGTCTTTCATGCTGCTGGGGTTGGGGTTGGCGGGTTTTATCGGCACCTTTTTGATCGAAAGATTTATTGGCCGCGGCCTCTACCGCACATTGACCGTCATCCCGTTGATCATGGCGGTTATCGCGCTGGCATTAGTCAGCTTCGGCAAATCCCCGGTGCTGACCGCCGTGTTGCTCGGACTTTGGGGACTGGTCGCCACGGCCGCGCCGGTCGGCTGGTGGACATGGCTGGCGCAAACGCTTCCCGATGATGCGGAAGCCGGAGGCGGATTGCTCGTAGCGATTGTCCAGCTGGCAATCGCCGGCGGCGCAATCATTGGCGGTCTGGCTTTTGATCTGAGCGGCTACAAAGCCACATTCGAGCTTAGCGCCGTTGTCCTGATCGTCGCGTCTGTACTTGCCTGGCTGGCGGGGCGTAATGCCACGGAAGTTCATCTTGTCGAGTCGAACGCGACAGCCTGACGAGATCACGTGCAACCCGTTTCGCCCTATGGCTCAAGCATCAGACCGCGCCAAACGATGACGGGCGGTTCAACCCGCGCAACATCCGGTTGAAGCGTTTGCTGTTCCTGCGCCTCTGGCGAAATCACTTCGGATGATGACCGCTCAAGCGGTAAAAGCGGTGCAACTTCAACGGTCGGTTCATGAGTCGGCGGCGTGGTCATTTCAGCGAAACAACGACCTTGCCCTTGGCGCGTCCCTGCTCGACGTATTTCAATGCCTCTGCCGTTGATTCAAAGGTGAAGGAACGATCAACCACAGGTTTGATGACTTCGTCCTCAACCAGTGCGGTGATGTGTTGCAGTTGAGCGCCATTGGCCCGCATGAATACGAACGCATAGCTGACGCCTTGCTTGCGCGCTTTGCGACGAATGCCAAGGCTCAGCAGGCGCATGACTTGCTGCAAGGGCCAAGACAATCTTTGTTCCTGCGCGAACTGTGCAGTGGGTGGCCCTGAGATGGAAATGAGTTGGCCACCGGGTTTCAGGACCGCGAGTGACTTCTCCAGCACGTCGGCGCCGAGGCTGTTCAGCACCACGTCGTAGTCATGCAGGACACTTTCAAAGTTCTGCTGCGTGTAGTCGATCACCAGATCGGCCCCCAGTGCCTTGACCCATTCGACATTGGCGGTGCTGGTGGTTGTGGCGACAAACGCGCCGAGGTGTTTGGCAAGCTGAATGGCAATGGTGCCGACGCCGCCGGAACCCGCGTGAATCAGCACTTTCTGGCCCTTTTGCAGGCGAACGGTTTCAACCAGTACTTGCCAGGCGGTCAGTGCAACCAAGGGGAGGGACGCGGCTTGGGCCATGTTGGTATTGGCAGGTTTCACGGCGACCGCGTTTTCATTCACGGCGATCAATTGGGCGAACGTCCCGATCCGCGATTCCGGCGGGCGAGCGTATACCTCGTCTCCCGGTTTGAAGCGTGTCACCTTCGAGCCGACTTCAGCCACGACACCCGCCAGGTCATTGCCCAGTATCAACGGAAATGAGTAGGGCAGGATCAGCTTGAAGTCGCCTTTGCGGATTTTCGAATCGAGCACGTTGACACTGCTCGCATGGACCTCGATCAAGACATCGTGGGCACCGACTGCGGGGGCGGGCGCGTCGCCAATGCGCCCGGGGTTCTTGCCATAGCGATCAATCAGAAATGCTTTCATCGTGGTGCGGCTCTTGCTGGTTGTACGGAGGGTAGTCGGTGGGTTGCGGTGTTGCTGCTCCGCGTAGTCAGGCATCAAGGAACGCCTGTGCGTTGGAGTTATTGTTACTCCGGACAGCGGGCCGGACTCGGTGCAACGACTTGCGCCTGCATCGAATCCGCCGCAAATGTTCACTACCTGAAGATCACTCTGGAGTCTGGTAACGCTGAGCAACCGCGGACTGACGGATTTGCCCGATCAGGCCCAGACGTGCGCCCTGCAGGGCATCCCAGCGTTCGGCTTCGTGCAGCGGCGGGATGGTCACCGGTTCACGACGATCAAAACCGACCAGTGCGGCATCCACCAGATCACCCACTTCCATGATTTCGCTCAGGGTGTTGATGTCGACGCCGGAGCGATCCCAGATTTCCGTGCGGGTGGCGGCGGGCAGCACGGCTTGCACGTATACGCCAAGGGGCGACAATTCCAGGCTCAGGCCCTGGGACAGAAACAGCACAAAGGCCTTGGTCGCACCGTAGACGGTCATGCCGAATTCCGGCGCGAGGCCCACCACCGAACCGATGTTGATGATTGCGCCGTCGCCTGCCTTGGCCAGGCGTGGGGCTATGGCGCTGGCGAGCCGCACCAGCGCCGTGGTGTTGAGGGCGACCAGTTGCGCAACGCTGTCGGTGCTTTGGTTGATGAAGTTACCGGACAGCGCTGCGCCGGCATTATTGACGAGGATGCCGATACGGGCGTCGTCGCGCAGGCGGCTTTCAACAATGGTCAGATCGCTGAGTTGGGTCAGGTCTGCCGGGATGACATCGACGGCGATGTCGTGCTCGCTACGCAAACGCGCTGCAAGTGCGTCCAGGCGCGCCTGATCGCGGGCGACCAGTACTAGATCGTGGCCGCGTTTCGCTAAGCGTTCGGCGTAGACGGCGCCAATGCCGGTGGAGGCGCCGGTGATGAGAACAGTAGGGCGAGTGCTCATGGGGTATCTCTCTTTCAGAAGGTGAGAAACAGAAAGCGCTCAGCTCGCGCTGACGCTCGATTCAGCCAGTGTCGGGTAATCGATGTAGCCTGCCGCGCCGCCGCCATAGAGGGTGGCGGGATCGAACGCGGACAGCGGCGCGCCACGCTTGAGGCGCTCCACCAGATCCGGGTTGCCAATGAAGGGGCGACCGAAGGCGATCAGATCGGCCTGGTCTTCGGCGAGCCTCGCAGTCGCCAGGTCCAAGTCATAGCCGTTGTTGGCGATATAGGTGCTTTTGAAACGCTGGCGCAGGGCGGCGAAATCGAAGGGCGTCACGTCACGCGGGCCGCCGGTCGCGCCTTCGACCACGTGCAGATAAACCACACCGAGGGCGTCGAGTTGCTCGGCGACGTAATCGAATTGCGCTTGGGGATCACTGCTGGACACGCCGTTGGCCGGCGACACTGGAGACAGACGCACACCGGTGCGATCGGCACCGATTTCATTGATCACGGCCGCCGTCACTTCGAGCAGCAGGCGCGCACGGTTTTCAATCGAGCCGCCGTAAGCATCGGTACGCAGATTGGCGTTGTCCTTGAGGAATTGATCCAGCAAATAACCGTTTGCACCGTGAATCTCGACGCCATCGAAGCCGGCGGCGACAGCGTTAACCGCGGCCTGGCGGAAGTCGGCGACGATCCCCGGCAGTTCGCTGATGTCCAGCGCGCGGGGTTCGGAGACGTCTTCAAAGCGGTTGTTGACGAACACTTTGGTCGCGGCACGCAGCGCAGAAGGAGCCACCGGTGCGGCGCCGTTTTCTTGCAGGTCAACGTGTGAGACGCGGCCGACATGCCACAGTTGCAGGAAGATTTTTCCGCCCTCGGCGTGGACGGCATCGGTGACTGTGCGCCAACCGTCTATCTGCGCCTGCGTGTAGATCCCGGGGGTGTCCTGATAACCCTGGCCCTGTCGGGAAATTTGCGTGGCCTCACTGATCAGCAAGCCGGCGCTGGCACGTTGGCTGTAATAGGCAGCCGCGAATTCGCTGGGCACAAAGCCCTGGCCTGCGCGGTTGCGTGTCAGCGGTGCGAGAACGACACGGTTCGACAGCACGAGGCTACCAAGGGTGTAAGGGGTAAACAGGTTCTGGTTGGTCATCTGGAGTTTCTTCCGTGCCCGTTGATGGAGATCGATGTTGCGTTCAATTAGGATGATGATCGAAATCTAAACTGTCAACGGTTTTGATTATGACCAGCATCTATGTATGATTGGACGCATGATTTCCCGGTGAACACGAGGTATTGCACGTGAGAGTGACCAAGGCCCAGGCGCAGGCCAATCGAGAGCACATCGTTGAAACGGCCTCAGAGCTGTTCCGTGAGCGCGGTTTTGACGGTGTCGGTGTGGCGGACCTCATGGCGGCTGCCGGTTTCACCCATGGAGGCTTCTACAAGCATTTCGGTTCGAAGGCCGACCTGATGGCCGAAGCTTCGGCCTGCAGTCTCGGCAAATCGTTGACAGGCGCCCAAGCGCTCGATGTTCCCGGTTTCATCAACGTCTATCTGAACAGGGAACATCGCGACGGACGCGGCAGCGGTTGCACCATGGCCGCGCTGTGTGGCGACGCGGCGCGTCAGACGGACGATGTGAAAGCGACGTTTGCCGAAGGCATCGAACAAACTCTGCAGACGCTAGGAGAGAAATACCCGACAGGAACGGATGCCGAGGCGGGTGAGGGCAGAAAGAAAATGATCGACCTGCTGTCGCGGGCCGTTGGCGCGATTATTTTGTCGCGTGCCTGCCCGGATGACTCCGCACTTGCTGATGAAATCCTTGAAGTGTGCCGCGCAGAAATGCTTGCTTCATTGCCGGTCGACGACACGGAGTCGGTGTAGAGAGGGCGCTCATTAAAAGCCTGGTTTCGTTAGAAGTGCGATGTTGGTGGCTCAAATCAGAAAGTCTATTTGAGTTCCGAGTTGTGGGTCACGAGTGACTGCTGTCGGCCAAGAGCGGTCAGTCATGATCGACTGTTATCGACCCTTAGAGGACGTTGTCAGTGCTCTGAGTAACTAGTAAAAAGGTCATCTCCAGTTCCAGGTGCTGAAACGAATTTATGATTACTGGCTATGGTCAACGCGTTTGTAATCGGTGCGGCGAGTCAATTACTGCTTATTGTCCATCAACTGAAACGCTAGCAATCATTGGGATTTTCCACGGAAAAGGTGATCAGGCAGTAGTAGATGAGATAGTCCGCAGAGAAAATATTGATCCGGATGTTGTCTGGGAGTATTTCCACCATCGGATGAATTCTCTGTGCGAGCAAAAGCTTGCCTAGTGCTCATTCTGCGGAGGTCAGTTGAGGACTTGGCGCGCGCGTCAATGCATGCACTGCTTTAGAGACTGGCACTAATACACAGCGATTATCGAGCTGAGCTTTCATGTTCTAAATTGCATTCTGACGATTTCTGACTGATCGCTTCTAGTCGGAAGCAGTCTACTGCCAACGGCTGCTTCTGGCCGATAGCCGCCACTCAACTATTCAACGACATCGGCTTGTCGCGCCCAGGAGGCAAGCCAAACACCTTGCGTATTCCGTTAAGAAATGCCTCATAAGGTCGCCCCAAAAACAACATCATCAAAGCCGCGCCCAGAAGGCGAGCATGCAGGATTTGACCCCACGTCATGCCCCTGGAAACTGACGAGGGCAGCACTGTCCCATGGCAACCTGGACACCTGACGCTGACTGGATCGCTGTGCCCATCCGTTGAACCGCATGCCCAGCAAGGGTTGCTGCTGATTCACTTCGGCTTTGCAAGCATATTTTCTCTGGTGTCCTGGTCGATGATATTGCGCAGCGCCTCGAACAGAGGGGCTGCATCTGTGTATTTTTTGCCATAGGCAAGATTGAATTCGTAATCGAAGTCAGGCGGGTTCTTGCCCTGGTTGTGCTGAAGCATTGTTTCCAGCTTGTCTAGCGCCTTGACGGCTATCGCCTCTGGTGAGGAAGCACTTTCGTAGTCATCCCAAAGTGCCAATATCTCGGTTTTTATCGGTTCATCCAGGGCATTGGTCAAGAGCACGAGATCGCGTCTCTCTTGCTCGCTCTTGTCGGGAAACGAATCTTTATGGACGGCGGGAATGTCGCCGCTGATGGCTTCTCCCAAGTCGTGGATGACACACATCTTGAGCATTTTCAGCTTATCTAGCCCCGTCAGATAATCGTCGAAAACAACGGCCATCAGGCAAAGACGCCAGCTATGCTCTGCCGTGCTTTCGGTGCGCCCGGAAGAGGTGTGTGCGCTTCTGAGTACATCCTTGAGCTTTTCCGTCTCGCGCAGAAACTCGAGGCGCCCTTTGATTTTTTCGATGTCCATGAACACCTCTGACCCATTCGGCGAGCAAAGTGCTGCTCACCTTGTTCAGGCCAGACTAAATCTCAGGATGCTCAGCGTCCACGCATAAAATATGCAGGACGACGCAGTCAGAATGACTCGACCAGGCGTGCTGTTGTTCCGTCCGAAAGAGGGATACGTGTCCAGCGACACAGGCTTTGGCGAATCGGAACGATGGACGAACTATTGTGGCCCGTTAGAAATTCCAGTGCGGGTGGCGCGAAGGCTTCCCGCCAACCCGATTTATCCAGCTCAACTTCCTTGTTAAGGATATTTGGTGTAGCGAAGCGCCATAACGAGCGTCCCAGCAGCTCGCTGACAGGCGTCGTGAACTGGGCTGCTCGCGAAGGCGAGCAGGCAAGCAAACGGTGCGTCAAATCACAGATGAGATGAACGGGACGCGAGCTATCACGCACCATGCGGCCCAGCGCTTGATCCGCCGCTGTAGTCAGGCGAGCGGCCAACAATGTCTCAAGCTTTTTGTGTGCGAGGGGATCCAGCGCCAGTGCGCCACTCTCCCAGCGTGAGATGGTGGATTGGGTGACGCTGAACAACTCCGCTGCACAGGACTGTTTGACCCGGTGCAACAGACGCCATCGTCTTAGCATGACGCCGGGCAAGACTGGGTTTGGCCACATGTCAGACATTTCGGAATATGGGAAAGTGGAAGGGACGGCAAGTCTGATCCATGCGGTACACGTCTGCAAACGGGCTGGATGGATTAAAGCTCGCGGACCCGCAAGCAGCCCCAATTAACACACACTTTTTCACAAAGCCCTCCCAGCCACCATTCAATGGCAGAATCCCCTCAACTTGAAAGTTTTGGAGATCACCATGCTTCGTGCGTTCGAACGAAGACTCGACCCTTTTCCCCCAGACGAGGTACCGCCACCACCCAATGGTCTGGCGCGTTTTCTCTGGGCGTGTACGCGGGGCGCTCGCGGTTACATCCTGGTGCTGGCGCTGCTGAGTGCCGCCGTGTCGATCTACGAGGCCTGGTTGTTTTCCTTCCTCGGGCAAGTGGTGGATCTGCTGTCGACCTGGCAGGCCGGCGGTGAAGCCTCGGCGCAGGAGAGTCGGGTGTTGTGGGGCATGGGCATTGTCATGGTGACCAGTGTCGGGCTGGTCGCACTGCGCACGATGGTTCAGCACCAGATCTTGGCGATCAATTTGCCGTTGCGGCTGCGTTGGGACTTCCATCGGCTGATGTTGCGGCAAAGCCTTTCGTTTTTTTCCGATGAGTTTTCCGGCCGCGTCACAACCAAGGTGATGCAGACGGCGCTCGCGGTGCGCGACGTACTGTTCACCCTTATTGAGATCCTCCCCGGGATTGGCGTGTATTTCATCGCGATCATCGCGTTGGCCGGCGGCTTTGCCTTGAAACTGATGCTGCCGTTCATTGGCTGGGCGGTGCTGTTCGCGCTGGCCATGTGGTACTTCGTGCCTCGTTTGGGGAAAGTCGGACAGGAGCAGGCGAATGCACGGTCGATGATGACCGGGCGTATCTCCGACGCCTACACCAACATCACGACGGTGAAGCTGTTCTCCCATTCCAATCGTGAAGCGCACTTTGCGCGTGCGGCGATGGAGGATTTCAAACTCACCGGTTTTCGCCAGATGCGTCTGGTCAGCCTGTTCGAAATCGTCAATCAGGCATTGGTGGTGGGCTTGATCATGTCGGCGGGTGGTTATGCCCTATGGCTGTGGCATCAGGGCGACGTTGGCGCCGGTGCCGTGGCGGCGATCACCGCCATGGCGCTGCGGATCAATGGCATGTCCAACTGGATCATGTGGCAGATGACTTCGCTGTTCGAGAGCATCGGCACCGTGCAGGACGGCATGGCGACGCTGACTCAGGGCGCCAAGGTGCAAGACGCACCGGATGCCGGCGTGCTGGTGACTTCCGGCGGCGCGGTGACGTTCGACAAGGTGCGCTTCAACTACAACGGCGAGCGCCAAGTGCTCGATGGCCTGAGCCTGAGCATTCGCCCGGGCGAAAAAATCGGTCTGGTCGGCCGCTCTGGCGCCGGCAAATCCACGCTGATCAACTTGCTGCTGCGCTTCTACGACATCGACAGTGGCGAGATTCGTATCGATGGGCAAAACATTGCACACGTAACGCAAGACAGCCTGCGCAGTGCCATCGGCATGGTCACGCAGGATACGTCGCTGCTGCACCGTTCCATTCGCGACAACATCGCTTACGGCCGTCCCGATGCCACCGACGCGCAAGTGCGCAGCGCTGCGGCCAGTGCGCAGGCCGATGAGTTCATCAGCCAACTCAGCGACCGCCAGGGTCACAGCGGTTACGACACGCTGGTGGGCGAGCGTGGCATCAAGCTGTCGGGCGGCCAGCGTCAACGCGTGGCGATTGCCCGGGTGATGCTCAAGAACGCGCCGATCCTGCTGTTGGACGAAGCTACCAGTGCTCTGGACTCGGAAGTCGAAGTGGCGATTCAGGAAAGCCTCGACGAGATGATGCAGGGCAAAACCGTGATCGCAATCGCCCATCGGTTGTCGACGATTGCGGCGATGGATCGATTGATCGTCATGGACGAAGGGCGCATCGTCGAGCAGGGCACTCACGCGCAATTGCTGGAGAGGAACGGCGTTTATGCGCGGTTGTGGCAGCATCAGAGCGGCGGGTTCCTGGGTGAGGACAATGGCGTGGTCGAGGCTATGGATCAGGCGTGAGCGAGCAGGGCGCATGACGAATTCAATCCATGCGCCCGCCATTGGCCGAAATGGCCTGCTGCTGTCAGCCGCTAAACATGTTTAGAGATAAGGAAGGTCTGCATGCCCGAACCAACACTGCACCTGATGTGCGGCAAGATAGCCTCCGGTAAATCAACACTCGCGAAGTCATTGGCAGCCGAGCACCGCGCGATTCTTTTGAGTGAGGATCAGTGGATTTCACGGCTCTACCCCGGCGAAGTTCAAACGGTGCAGGACTATGTGCGCTGCGCAAAACGTATTCGCGATGTGCTGGGGCCTTTGGTTATTGATCTGCTAGGGGCAGGGCTTGATGTGGTATTGGACTTTCCGGCGAATACCGTTGCCGATCGCGCGTGGCTGCGAGGTCTGGCGGACGCGGGTCAATCGTCGCATTGCCTGCATTATCTGGAGGTCGATGACGACACTTGCCGAGCCCGATTGCATGCTCGCAATGAGCGGGGAGAGCATGATTTTGCGGCGACTGATGCGGAGTTTGATTTGATCACTAGCTACTTTCAGGTGCCGGAAGAGGCGGAGGGGGTGGTGATCCTCTTCACCGCACATCACCCGTAAAATCAAGGCCAATCGGTACGAAACCATGGAACATGTGCTGGCATGGCCGACAGACGATAGCGTCGTGATCGGCTGAAACAGACCCAAAAGCTATCGCCATTTGTTATTGGCACTCATGGAGGATTCTGATTGATGGCCCGCGTAGGATTGATACTGACACCCGGTTTTGCGGACTGGGAATATGCGTTCATTGCTGGAACTGCGTCCCCGTTTTACGGGATCGACGTCATGTTTTTCGCTGCTGCTACGGGGCGGTTCTGCTCGCAGGGTGGATTGGCCGTCACGGTAGATAGCAGTCTGCAACAATGTCTGGACTGGAAACCGGACGTTGTTGTGGTCATTGGAGGAATGGTCTGGGAACGTGCAGAAGCACCGGATCTTCGAGAATTTCTTCATGCCTGTCGTTCAAGCGGAGCGACAATTGCCGGTATCTGTGGGGGAACGCTGGCACTGGCGAGGGCCGGGCTTCTTGACACGGTTCCTCATACCTCGAACAGCGCTGACTTCTTACAACAGAATGCCGTGGGCTATGAAGGGCGTACGCTTTATCGAAGCAGTTCAGTAGCAGTGGTTGCAGACCGCATCATCACTGCTCCAGGGCCTGCACCCGTCAGCTTCACCTGCGCAGTGTTCGAAGGTGCCGGGTTATCTTCAGAGGCCATTTCTCAGTTCAGATCAATGTTGGCAGCGGAACATGCTTGATCGCGTCGTCCCTGCACGAGAACACGGTTCAATCCCAGGCAGTTTCACCTGAGATTTAGCCTGGCATTTACGTGTGGGCTAGGTTCTCGAATCTTGAGCGGGAGGCGGCATCGCGGTTTAGCACTGAGTTGGACTCTCGGCTTGTGACTAGAAAGCGGAAATACTAGCCGGCTGCTCCTTGTACGTCTGCTACCGGCCGATTTCTGTCTGTCCCCATTGTCGGTTTTGCCGACATTGGGCCACTGGTGTGATTTCCAGATATTCGCTGGGGCTCAGTTAACCCATCACCTCGTCCAGTGCCTGCTCAAGCGTACTCACCGTGCGCTCGATATTGTGCAGCTTTTCCAGACCGAACAGACCAATGCGAAAGGTCTGGAAGTCGGCCGGCTCATCGCATTGCAACGGCACCCCAGCGGCGATCTGCAGGCCGTGGTTGGCAAATTTCTTGCCGGTTTTGATGTCGGCGTCATCGGTATAACTCACCACCACGCCAGGGGCCTGAAAGCCTGCTGCCGCCACGCTTTTGATGCCTTTGCCGGTCAACATGGCGCGCACGCGATCGCCGAGTTCCTGTTGTTCGTCGCGGACCTTGTCGAAACCGTAGGCCTGCGTCTCTTTCATCACCTCATTGAAGCGTGCGAGGGAATCGCTGGGCATGGTCGCATGGTAGGCATGTCCGCCCTGTTCATATGCCTGCATGATTTGCAGCCACTTTTTCAGGTCGCAGGCGAAGCTGCTGCTTTGTGTTTGTTCGATGCGCTCGAGGGCTAGAGAGCTGAACATCACCAGGGCGCAGCAAGGCGAGGCGCTCCAGCCTTTCTGCGGTGCGCTGATCAGCAGGTCGACGGCGCATTTGTGCATGTCCACCCACAGCGCGCCTGAGGCGATGCAGTCCAGCACGAACAGACCACCCACCGCATGCACCGCGTCGCCGACGGCTCGCAGGTAATTGTCGGGCAGGATAATTCCAGATGAGGTTTCAACGTGGGGGGCGAAGACAATCTGCGGCTTCTGCGCCGCGATGGCTGCCAGCACTTCGTCCAGAGGATGCGGGGCGTAGGCAGCCTGGCGACCCCTTTCGACCGGTCGGGCTTTCAGCACCGTGGTGGCCGCCGGGATTTTGCCCGTCTCAAGGATCTGGCTCCAGCGATAACTGAACCAGCCGTTACGTATGACCAGGCATTGCTGGTCGGTAGCAAACTGCCGCGCCACCGCTTCCATGCCGAATGTACCGCTGCCCGGAACCACCGCAACAGCCTCGGCGTTGTAGACCTGTTTCAGGGTCCTGGAGATGTTTTTCATCACGTCTTGAAATGACTGCGACATGTGGTTGAGCGAGCGGTCGGTGTAGACCACCGAGTACTCGATCAGCCCCTCGGGATCGATACTGGGATAGAGCTTTGACATGAGATAACTCCTTTGGCAGCGATTTCAGTGGTATCGACCCTGCCCCAAGCGTTCAGGAAGGGCAGCAGCCGATCCAATATAGCTGACCAGCGGTTTTGCGCCTCTGGTGTCAGCCAATGATGATCGTACCGATGGCAATCACCGCGCAGGCCAGGATCTTTCGCACCGTCAGTGTCTCACCGAGGAAAAAGTACCCGATCAATGCCGCGAACAACACGCTGGTTTCGCGCAATGCCGACACCGCTCCCATGGGCGCGGCGGACATCGCATAGATGACGATGCCGTAGGCCAGCAGTGAAACCAGACCGCCGATGAAGGCCGTCATGAACCCGGGTCGCAAGGTCACCAGACTCTTCGTGTCGCGTATGCCGACATACACCAGCGGCATCAACACGCCCCACAAGGCGCACATCCATACCGTGTAGGCCATCGGCGCGCCGGACAGGCGCACGCCAATGCCATCCGTCACGCTATAAGCCGCAATGAAACAACCGGTACCGAGGGCGTACGGCAGACTGGGAACGGCCAGTTTGCGCCCTTTGAAGGCTAGCGAGATGATGCCGCCCGACACCAGCAAAATGCCAAACATCGCGACGGCCCCGACCGTTTCCCCGGCAAAAACCGAAGCGGCGAGGGTAATCAGGATAGGTGAGGACCCACGCGAGATAGGGTAAGTCTGTCCAAGGTCGCCAACTTTATAGCTGCGCACCAGGAACAAGTTGTAGCCAACGTGCAGGACTGCTGAAAGCGCCGCGTAGAACCAACTGGCCTTGGCCGGAGCCTGCAAGAAAAAGGCAGTTGCGATGCTGACAATCGCTACCGCCACGCACATGATCGTCATCGACCACAATCTGTCGGCGCCACCGCGCAACGCGGCATTCCAGCTGGCATGCAAGAGCGCTGCGAAGAGTACGAGGAAGATGATGGGATAGGGCATGCGCGATCCTATAGCGGGCGTGGGCCGTCAGCTAATCTACCCAACACCTCGGTGGCGAGTGAACGAATTTCGCGCAGTATCTGTGGCGAGGGAGCTTGCTCCCGCTGGGCTGCGCAGCAGACCTTCTTTTGCGCAAGAAAAGGGCCGCTTCGCGCCCCAGCGGGAGCAAGCTCCCTCGCCACAGATCAACTTTGGTTCGGGTAAAGGTGTTTATGGCCAGCAATCAGAGCGACGCCTTCACCTGCAAACCCACCACCAACGCATTGTCGATGTCCTGCCCGGAAAACGCTCCCGGTTCGATGATGTATTGCAGATTCGGGCGCAGGGTCAGCCAAGGGGTGGCCTGATAACCGTAACCGAGTTCGATCAACTGTTCGGCGCTGTCCAGATTCGGGAATGCTGTGCCGTTGTTCTGCGCCGCGTCTTGCAACACGTCGCGACTGCGTGGGTTGGGCACCGCGCGGCCGTAGCCAAGAGCCACGGTGTCACGCGGGCGGCCTTCGAAGGGTTTGTACAAGACCATGCCGGTGCCGTACCACTTGCTGAACGGCGATGCCGCTTCACTGGCTGCCGAATATTGACCGAAAGCATGCAGACTGCGGCCCTCGGACGTCTCTGAGCGCCACACCGCCTGATCGATCAGTAGGTAATGACCGCCGCGACCGGAGACTTCCTTGTCGCTGCCGATGCGTTTCACATCAGAGCTGTCGTAGTAATAGCCAACCTTGTATTCGCCGGGTAATTGACCCGCGTGCTTGTATACCAGTTCGATCGGCACCACGGTGCCGGTGGTGTGTTTCGGGTCAAGGTGCCAGGCGCGGCTGGAATTGCCGTTGCTTTCGGGATCGACATTGAACGCGGCCACACGCAGTTGCCATTCAGGCGACAGATCGTATTTCACCCGCACGCCGAGGCGGGCGTTGGGGTAGTTGGTCCAGCCACTACCGCCGGACATGTTCAGCGGGTGCCCGCAGAAACCGGCGTTCATGAAGTTACAGAGAATGCCGCTGTCGAGGCCACCGAGGTCGTTGCCCATGGCCATGTAACCCAGTTTCACGTTCAGCGCCGGGGTAAACAGGCTGCGCTCGTAACTCAATTCGGTCAGGCGCGTGTAGAGCCCGCCGTAGTTTTCCTGGATCGGCAGACGGTTGCCGACCAGATCCTCGGAAGCGCTGTTGCCGCGGCGGTCGTTGATGCTCAGTTGGACCTTGCCGGCGTTGTCGACGCCGTACAGTTTGCTCAGGTCGAATTGCACGCCGAGCTTGATGTTCTGCGAGTAGCGGGCCGAACGATGCAGGCCACCGTCGGCGTTGTAGGCCGTCTCGCCGCTGTAGTCGCCAGTGAATTTGACGCCGTCCTCGTCCATCTGGTGGCGCAGGCCGCCCCAGTCGCCGGTCAGGGTATTGCGGGTCAAAAGATTTGCATCATCAGAAGCGAAAGCGGGCAGGGCGGCGCTACAGGTCAGGCCCAACAGCACGCCGTTGAACCAAGCGGTTTGAGAAAAACGAAACATGACAATCTTCCTGCTGAAATCTTTAGCGGTATCGCAAAAGCAACGCGGCACCCGTAGGTGCCGCGCTCGAAAGAAAGCGCCCATGCTGGGCATGGGCGCCGAGGTTTACGGCAAGGCGTAAGCCATCACGTAGTCGCCGCGATCGGTCGACTGACGCGCACCACCGGCCGTGATCACGACGTACTGCTTGCCGGTTTTCGGCGAAACGTAGGTCATCGGGCCGCCCTGGCTGCCCACCGGCAGGCGGGCTTTCCAGACTTCTTCACCGTTGCCGCTGTTGAAGGCGCGCAGGTAGAAGTCTTGAGTCCCGGCGATGAAGATCAGGCCACCTTGAGTCGACAGGGTGCCGCCGAGGGTTGGCAGACCGATCTTGATCGGCAGGTGCATGCGAATGCCCAGCGGACCGGTGTCTTCAACAGTGCCGACCGGAACCTGCCAGGCGACTTTCTGAGTCTTCATGTCGATGGCGGTCAGCGTGCCGAACGGCGGCGCCTGGCAAGGAATGCCGGCGACCGACAGGAAGCGGTTCTTGTTCACCGCGTACGGCGTGCCTTTTAGCGGTACAGCGCCCATGCCGGTGTTCAGTGCTTCGCCACCGGAAGCCGCTTGAGCCTTGTTTTGCGACGGGATCATCTGAATCCACAAGCCCAGGCGCATGTCGTTGACGAAGATGAAACCGTGCACCGGGTCAGTGGAGATGCTGCCCCAGTTCATGCCGCCCAGCGAACCCGGGAAACTCAGGGATTTGTCGGTGCCCGGCGCGGTGTACAAGCCGTCGTAGCGCATACCCTTGAAGTCGATGCGGCACAGCAACTGATCGTAAGGGGTCGCGCCCCACATGTCCGATTCGGTCAGGTGCTGCGCACCGATCTGCGGCATGCCCACCGATTTTGGCTGGGTTGGCGAGTAAGGCTCGTCAGGAATGTTCGCCGCTTTGACCGGGACTTCTTTAACGTCGGTCAGCGGTTTGCCGGTGGCACGATCCAGCACGTAGATCTGCCCGGCCTTGGTGCCGATCACCAGCGCAGGAACGGACTTACCGTCCTTGGTGAAGTCGATCAGGCTTGGCTGCATCGGCAGGTCGAAGTCCCAGAGATCGTTGTGAACGGTCTGGAACACCCACTTTTCTTCGCCGCTGTTGGCATCCAGCGCGAGGATCGAGGCGCCGTAGGTGTGGTCGAGTTTGCTGCGTTCGACACCGTAGATGTCGGTGGAAGAACTGCCCATCGGCAGGAATACCGTGTTGGTCGCCGGGTCGTAAGACATCGGCGCCCAGCTGTTCGGCGTGCTGCGCACATAGGTGCTGCCGTCGGCGGGTGCCTTTTTATCCTGCGGATTGCCCGGGTCGAACGCCCAGCGCATGGCGCCGGTGATCACGTCGAAACCACGGATCACGCCGCCGGGCATGTCGGTCTGCACGTTGTCGGCAACGCGACCGCCAACCACCACGGTGGTCCCGGCCATCAGCGGGGCGGAGGACAATTGGTAGTAGCTGTCCGGGACATCACCCAGACCGGCCTTCAGATCCACCTGACCGTTGTTGCCAAAACCCTGGCAGAACTCGCCGGTGTCGGCATCGACAGCGATCAGACGTGCGTCGATGGTGTTGGTCAGCAAACGGCGCTGGCAGTTGGCGCCAGGCGCGACTGCAGCCTCTTGGGTCACCGAAGAACTGCTCGGTTTGGCGACGGCGGCAGTGGCGTCGAAATACGCCATGCCACGGCAACGCTGCCAGACTTTCGACTGGGCGTTGATGGCGTTTTTCCAGAGTTCCTTGCCGGTGTCGGCATCCAGCGCAATCAGATTGTTGTGCGGGGTGCAGATGAACACCTTGTTGCCGACCTGCAACGGCGTGAGCTGGTCTTCGGCACCGTTGCCATCGCTCTCGGCGACGTCACCGGTGTGGTAAGTCCACGCCACTTTCAATTTGTCGACGTTGTTGCGGTTGATCTGATCCAGCGCGGCGAAGCGGCTACCGCCTTCGGTATTGCCGTAGTGCGCCCAGTCTTTCTGCGCGTTTTCCGGCTCAACCGGGGTCAGGCCCGGACCAGTGCCGGTGGCGGCGACAGTCGGGTGCGCAACAAACATGTTGCCGGCCGCGACCGCCACACCGATGGCGAGCACAGCGGCCAGCGCATAAGCGCCGCGTCCTGGAACACCGCCGTTGGCACGTTTGAGCAGCGGATACACCAGCGCCACGACCACGCCGATGGCACTGAACATGAACAGGCGCGAGAACACCGGCCAGAACACCAGCCCGGCATCGCTCACCGCCCAGATCGCTGTTCCGACCAGGAACGCTGCGAACAACCACGCACCCGCCGGTTTGAAGCGAGCAATCAGCAGGCCGGAAACGGCCATCACCAAGCCACCCAGCAGGAAGTACCACGAGCCTCCCAGGCTGACCAATTTCACGCCACCAGCAGCGAGTGCCAGACCGAGCAGGGCGATGACCACGCCCAGCCCGACCAGAATGAATTTTGATATGCCCGAGAGGCGTTGACTCTGCTTCACGTTGAATGTCCCGTTGAAATGAGGCGGGCATTATATAGATAGGTAACTACCTAGTTAAATCACTATTTCTGAGGGAAGCATAGTTCGCCGCTCAAGCACGCGCCTACACGGCAGCCGTGCATTCGTTATAGGGTTGACGCAATTATCCAAAGGTCGCGGAAAGCGCTGTTTATGTCAGAAGTCTTATCAGTTATGACAGCTATAAAATTTCGGCAATTCGCCAGCAATTGCCCGACGTACGGCAGGATTGAGAGCCGGTCCTTCACACGATCAGGCAAATGCTCCGTCAATCTTTGATTCCTGATAGGTTTACCGCTCAACTGGAGCCTTTTTGGCAGGGAGCTATTGATGTCCGAGCGCTGTGAAGTAGTGGTTTTGGGCCTGGGTGCCATGGGCGCCGCAACGGTGTATCAGTTGGCGAAAGCCGGCGTGAATGTCGTCGGCATCGATCGCCATCATCCGCCACACAACCTCGGCTCCAGCCATGGCGATACACGTATCACGCGGCTTTCGGTCGGTGAGGGCGCGCAATATGTGCCTATCGTGCGTAATTCCCACCGCATCTGGCGCGAACTTGAGGGGCTGACGGGAGAGTCGTTGTTTGAGCAATCCGGCTTGCTGGTCCTGACGTCGAGCCCCGAGTTCGACCCCGCTGACAAAACCGACTTCACCTTGCGCACCATCGATCTGGCACAGACCTACGGCATCGAGCACCAAGTCTTGAACGCCACGCAGATTCGCCAGCGCTTTCCGCAATTCAGCGACGTGCACGACACGGCCATCGGCTATTTCGAGCCGGACGGAGGTTTTGTCCGCCCGGAACGCTGCATCGACGTGCAGCTCAAACTCGCCGAACAGCACGGTGCAATTCTGCACAAAGGCGAAACGGTGATCGGCATCAGTTCGGACGAGCAGGGCGTCACCGTCACGACGGACCGTCGCACGCTGTTGGCCAACAAACTGGTGATCAGTGCGGGCAACTGGAGTGGCGAGCTGCTCGGCAAACCGTTCGAAAACCTGCTCAGCGTCTACCGCCAGAAATTGTTCTGGTTCGAGCTGGAAGAGAACGCCGGACTGGTTGGCCATTCACCGACATTCATCTTCACTCACGGTCGCGGCGACGACAAAGTCAATTACGGGTTTCCCGCGTTGCCCGGCGAAGGCAGTTTGAAAATCGCCACGGCGCAGTACCACACCGTGACTTCTCCGCAAGACATCGACCGCACGGTCTCGGCAGCCGAAGCGCAGGACATGTACGAGCAGCAAGTGCACGGCCGGATCGCGGGTGTGACATCGACGGTGCTCAAATCTGCGGTCTGCGCCTACACGGTGACACCGGACCGCCATTTCATCATCGATGAGCATCCGTCCCTGCAACACACCTTGTTCGTGTCAGCCTGTTCCGGCCACGGTTTCAAGCACTCCGCCGCGCTTGGCGAGGCGTTTGCACAGTGGTGCATGCGTGGCTCGAGCGATCTGGATCTGTCCTCTTTCTCGTTGAAACGCTTTGAAGGGGAAACTACGAACGCCCACACACCTGGCCCGCAGCAAAATAATTTGAACCGCTCTTGAGCGCGCTCACCCTAATGATCAGCTTGTGGTCAATTGCACAGGCGTTGTGCCAATACCGGCATATTCCGAGAGGTGGTCAGCGTGGCTAAAGACGAGAAGAAAAACAAAGGTGAAGCTTCGAAAGCCAGCAAGGATTTGAAGGACAAAAAGTCATCACCGGAAAAGAAATCCGCAGCGGCCTCGGCGCTTTCTAAGTCTTCCGACAAGAAGGACAAGAAAAAAGACGCCGAACCGAAGAAATCTGCCAAGAAAGCTGACAGCAAGCCAGACAAGGCCAAGGACTCGAAGAAGGCAGACAAGCCTGCGAAAAAGAAAAAGTGACATCGGCTATCTGCCAGGGCTTTACGCCCTGGCAGATGCTTGCGAATCAGCCGCCAACCCAGCACATGGTCTGCACCGAAATATGCGGGTGACTTTCCAGCGGTTCCCATTCATCGAGGAACTCGAAGCCCTGCTTCAGATAGAAATTCGCAGCTCTCGCGTTGTCGGGAGATACGTCGAGGAATACCCGATCAAAGCCTCGCTGCGTTGCACTGGCCTTCACGGCCTCGACCAACCGCGTCGCCGCAACTGAGCCTCGGGACGCAGGCTCAACCCACATCCCGATCAGGTTAAAGCGATTAGCACTGCTGACGGCCGCACCGATCATGCCGACAGGTCTGTCTTGCTCGTAAGCCAGCCAGAATTCGGTTCCGGCTGACGAGGCGCGTTCTTGCCATTGTTCATCGGTGTAGGCAGCGGCGGATTGGTAGCTCACGCCAAACGCTGTCGGAGCGTCCAACAGCGCGGCGAGTCGTACTTGCTTGAGCAGCTTCCAGTCCCTGGTGTGCGTCGAACGAATGTCCATGATCTTCCCTGAAAAATTAACGTCCTCCCCAACGTCTCACAGAAGAATAAAGGGAGCAACCTTAGGCTCAGGCGCGCTTCGGCAACTTCCAGTTCGGCCGGATGAAATGGCAGGTGTAGCCACTCGGAATGCGCTCCAGATAATCCTGATGCTCCGGTTCCGCTTCCCAGAACGGTCCCGCCGGTTCGATTTCGGTGACTACCCGGCCTGGCCACAGTTTTGATGCGTCGACGTCGGCAGCCGTGTCTTCGGCGATGTCGCGTTGCGCCTCGCTGAGGTAGTAGATCGCTGAGCGGTAGCTCGGGCCGAGGTCATTGCCTTGGCGGTTAGGCGTGCTGGGGTCGTGAATCTGGAAGAAAAATTCGAGAATCTGCCGATAGCTGATCACCGACGGGTCGAAGACGATTTCGATGGCTTCGGCGTGATTGCCATGGTTGCGATATGTGGCATTCGGCACATCGCCGCCGGTATAACCGACGCGCGTCTGCAGCACGCCGGGGTAGCGTCGCAGCAGATCCTGCATGCCCCAGAAGCAGCCGCCGGCAAGAATGGCAGTTTCGGTTTGACTGGTCATGGCCTGTCTTCCTCTCGTGGGACGTTGGGTGTAGCCAATGTTATGAGGGCGGGTTGGGCAATTCCAAGGGGTGAGGGCTTTATGGCCCCATCAATATCCGACGTAATGGATCTTTCCTTCGCCGGCAGTCAATTTAGACTCGCGACATGCTCACTGCCCTGATGGAACGGAACCCATGCCTGCAACCGTTTTCGATAGCCAACCCACTTTGTCCGGCCCTACGCTGAGGCTTGAGCCGCTGGCCGGCAATGACGTTGAAGGTCTGTTCCAGGCAGCGAGCGATCCACTGATATGGGCCGGCCATCCGGCCACCGACCGCTATAAACGTGAGGTTTTCGAAAGCTACTTCGCTGCACTGTTGGCGACGAATACCGCCCTCAAAGTGATCGATATTGCTTCAGGCGCAATCGTTGGCACGTCGAGTTACTACACCGCGCCCGATCAACCTGCCGGCATCGCCATCGGCTACACCTTTCTGGTCAGGGACAAGTGGGGCGGCAGCACGAACCAAGAGCTCAAGCGTTTGATGATCGAGCATGCATTCAAGGCGTTCGACAGTGTTTATTTCCATATCGCGCCAACGAACACCCGCTCGCAAAAAGCCACGCTGAAACTGGGCGCCGTGCACTTGTATGACGCCGAGCTGACCCTGGCCGGCGTAACCAAACCGTGCAAGTGCTACGGCCTCACCCGCGCCCATTGGGATGAGTTGCAGGGTGGCGTTCAAGCGATTTCTTCCACCTGACGCGCGTGCCCCAAAGAATCTCGCTGCATCGATTGCAGGTTTTTCTCGATGGTTTCGCAGAGCGCTTCCATCTGAATCTGGTGCTCACTGTGGCGAAACGGGCTTTGCAGATCGGTGCCGATGCGTTCGATGGCCAGCAGCATGAAACCGACAACGGTCGAAGCCAGCGGCGTGAACCAGCCCAGCGACTCGACCAGGCCCACAGGGACGATCAGGCAGAACAGCGAGATAAACAGGCGCGGGAAATACACATAAGGGTAGGGCAGCGGGGTATTGGCGATCCGCTCCATGCCGCCCTGACTGTTGGACAAATCCACCAGCGTCGACTCCAATCGCGCCAGGCGAATACTGTCCAGGCGCCCGGCCTTGTATTCGCGGGCGAGCAGGGCGGCGGAACCAGTGAGGATGTCGTTGGCAAAATTGTTGGTGGTGCCACTGCGGGCGAATTCCTCAGCGGGAATGAACGCCCGGACTTCCTCAGGGCAAGGCTGACCCTGCAAGTGCGCCGCCAGGCAATTCACATACGCCACGTGGCGACGCAACAGGGTCGCCTTGACCGGATTGATCTCGCTGTCGGGATCGTCCAGCAGCGTCAACACCTGACGGGCGAAACTGCGCGAACTGTTGATCATCGAACCCCACAGCGTCCGCGCTTCCCACCAGCGGTTATAGGCGCTGCTGTTGCGAAAACTGATCAGCACCACCAGCGCCGAACCGAGCAAGGTCAGCGGCATCAGCGGCAGGTTGATCTTGGCGTTGAGAAACAGCATGAAGTCCACGGTGACGGCGATGTCCCAGAGCAGCAGCCAGAACAGCGACCAACCCACATAGCCCATGGTCTTGATGATCAGACGGTATTTTTTGACGATGGCAGCTTTCAAACGGAAACCTCGTGGCGAGCGGTAAGCATGGGTGCCTTAGCTCGGACGGTGGTTTCGGGGTAAAGGTTCGCTGGCTGACGTCGGTCCGTCGGGAAGTCACGGGCTGAACAACTCTCTGCTCACTCTTCTCGACGCCTGACACCCGCACGCCCCGGATTCAAATCCGCTCCATGCGGGAAAACTGTTCTCGCAACCACGAATAAAGTTGCGAAACGGCAGGAGAGATCTGCTTGCGGTGCGGGCAGACCATACTCAACGGCGAGGCATTGCCCGGATGATCCTCCAGCAATACGACCAGTCTGCCGGCGATCACGTCAGCGCTTACGTCCAGCCAGGACTTGCAGGCAATGCCTTCGCCCTCCAATGCCCAGCGTCGGACTACATCGGCGTCGTCGCTGAACAGCGGGCCCGAGACCTGTATGGTTCGCCCGCCCAGGTTCCATTTGTCGAATACCCGTCCATTCTGCAGATAGAGCAGGCAGGGATGCTCGAGTAGTTGATCCGGCGTCAGCGGCTGACCATGCCGCTCCACGTATTCCGGTGAAGCGACCAGCACCCGACGGTTCCAGGGTGCCAGAGGCAACGCCACATAGTTGGCGTCTTCGTTGGAGCCGTAGCGGATAGCAACGTCCACCGGGTCGCGGAACAGATCGGCGACCTGATCGGACAACACGAAACGTAGTGTCAGTTCCGGGTGCTCACGGCGGAAGGCCGACAGCCACGGCAACAACACATTGCGCCCCAGATCAGACGGGGCGGTGACTTGCAGTGCGCCTCGAAGCGGGGTGTTCTCACCGCGCAGGTTTTCCCGCCCGAGCTTCAGCGCTTCAAGCACCGAATGCGCGGTAGGCAGGTATTGCTCACCCTCGGCGGTCAGTCGAAGGCTGCGGGTGGTGCGCGCGAACAAGCGCACATCCAGCTCGCGTTCCAGGCGCTTGATGGCGGCCGCGACCTGGCCTGGCAACAAGTCCGCTTCCAGCGCAGCCGCGGTAAAGCTGCCCAGCGCGGCACTGCGCGTAAACAAACCAAGATCATCAATGCGAATCATCTTCACTCCTGCTGTGAAAGTGTTGGCGCATTCTGTAGGTTTTTCTTTGTTCAAAGGAGGACGAAAATGTTTGTAAGTGTGTGCGTCAACCCTTCGAACAGCGAGTCTTCATGAACGTCTTCACCTTCACCCCATCGGGCTCATCGATCGAGGACGCCTATTCGCAAGACCCAACCATCAGAGCGGTTCCCGGCCCAAGAGCAATGCAGATTGAACTGCTTGCGGTTGCCGTCAATCCGCTCGAGACAAAGGTTCCAATAGCAACCGGTACCAAAGAATCGAAAATACTCGGCTGGGGTGCCGCTGGCATTGTTCGTCAAGTCGGGCCAGAGGTGACACTGTTTCAACCCGGCGATGAGGTGTTTTACTCCTTTGCAGGGACAATTGCCGCGCCCGGCGGCTACAGCAGATTCCATTGCGTGGATGAGCGAGTTGTCGGATACAAACCGCACTCGTTGAGTGCGGCTGAGGCGGCGGCATTGCCTTTATATTGCGTAAACGCGTGGGAACTGCTGTTTGACCGCCTGGGCGTTGCGCAGGATTCGGCGCAAGGCGAATGTCTGCTGATCATGGGAGAGGCCGCAGGCACTGGCGCGATGCTCGTGCAACTGGCCCGTCAGTTGACTCGCCTGACCGTGATTGCAACGGCTTCATGTCAGGACAAAGCTGAGCGGCTTCGGCAGTTGGGCGCGCACCATGTCATCGATCCCGGTCAGCCGCTGGGGGCTCAACTGCAAGCATTCGAGATTGCCGACGTCAGCCATGTCGCCAGCCTGGCAAATACCAATGAGCATTTTTTGCAGTTGATCGAGATACTGCGCCCGCAGGGACGTCTGGGCGTGATCGACGATCCTGGGCACCTGGACGCGACAGCGCTGAAGACAAAGTCTTTATCGTTGCACTGGGAAATGATGTTCACCCGATCGTTGTTTGAAACCACCGACATGATCAACCAGCATCACTTGCTCAATCGTATTGCCAGCTTGATTGACCAAGGTGTTTTGCTGCCCGGCGCCAATGAGCGTGGGAGCGCTGCCGATACGTCAGCCATGAGTCGCACCCGCGCACTGCTCGATGGTTTCAAAGCCAAAAACGGTCGCGACAGCCAAGGTCGCTGAGCACCGCCGCTGAGGGCGTCCTGCCATGCATTTGCGTTTCGTAAGGCGCGAGTGCGAGGTGCTTTGCCGAGTGATCACCATGGGGCTCAGCGCATTGGTGATCAATTTTCACTGCAAAAGTGAAAGTGTTGGCGCTTTGCTCAGGTTTTTCTTTACCCATGGGAAGTCGAAGATGGCGGCAAGTTAACGCTTCAGCCCTTCAGACAGCGAGTTTCCATGAAAGCCATCACCTTTACGCAACACGCCCTGCCTATTGAAGATCCACAAGCATTGCACGACATCGAGATGGCTGCGCCCGTGCCTGGCCCGCGAGACCTGCTGGTCGAGGTGCGTGCGGTGTCGGTCAATCCGGTCGACACTAAAGTACGCGCCGGCACTTTCACCAAAGAACCGAAAATCCTTGGCTGGGACGCCGCCGGTATCGTCCGTGGCGTTGGCTCTGAGGTGACGCTGTTTCAACCCGGCGACGAGGTTTTCTATGCCGGCTCGATTGCCCGCACCGGCAGCTACAGCGAACTGCATCTGGTCGATGAGCGGATTGTCGGGCACAAGCCACGCTCATTGACTGCCGCCGATGCAGCGGCATTGCCACTGACGTCGATCACAGCCTGGGAACTGCTGTTTGACCGGCTGGGCGTTGTAGAAGGCGCGGGAGAGGGCAAGTGCCTGTTGATCACGGGGGCGGCGGGAGGCGTGGGTTCGATGCTGGTGCAACTGGCCCGTCAGCTGACCCGACTCACGGTGATCGGCACGGCCTCTCGTCCACAGACCGCTACCTGGGTCAAGCAATTAGGCGCGCATCACGTGATTGATCACAGTCTGCCACTGCACAGCCAGTTGCAGGCTCTGGGCATTGCCGAGGTCGATTACGTCGCCAGCCTGACCCACACCGAGCAGCACTTTTTACAACTGATCGAGGTGCTTCGACCGCAGGGGCGTTTGGGCGTGATCGACGATCCGGAAAGCCTGGATGTGATGCCGCTGAAGAGAAAATCCCTGTCGTTGCATTGGGAGCTGATGTTCACCCGTTCGCTGTACGAAACGCCGGACATGATCAACCAGCATCACCTGCTCAACCGTGTCTCGGACCTGATTGATCAGGGCATTCTGCAAACCACCGTCGGCGAACACTTTGGTGCGATCAACGCGGCCAACATGCGTCGTGCTCATGCGCTGGTCGAGAGCGGCAAAGCCCGAGGCAAGATCGTCCTGGAAGGTTTCTGAGCACCGCCACCCGAACAGTCAGACAGGCCTGTGAAAGGCCTGTCAGGAGAACTTTATGCGTATGAAAAAACTACCCGCTGCGTTGCTCATTGCTTCGGCGGCCATGCTTGCAGTGCCGTTCGCCCAAGCGATCAATGCCGTTGCTTTACCGGCGGACGCACCCGCTGACCGATCCTTCGGCAAACTGGAACAAGTCCATGCGTTTTATGACGCAATGCCGACCGGGGTGACGGTTACCGAGACGGGACGGATCTTCGTCAATTACCCACGCTGGGGCGACGATGTGCCGTTTACCGTCGGCGAAATCCGCGAAGGCAAAGTTGTGGCCTATCCGAATGCGGCCATTAATCGGGAAAACCCCAACGACCCGAGTGATGGCTTGATCAGCGTACAAAGTGTGGTGGCCGATGGTCAGGGCATGGTCTGGCTACTCGACACGGCGGCCCCGGGTTTTGCCGACCCGAAGCCGCGTGGGGCGAAACTGGTCGCAGTGGACCTTGCCAGCAACAAGATCGTCAAACGCCTGGTCTTCCCGGACAACGTGATGCTGCCAAGCACTTACGTCAACGACATGCGTTTTGATTTTCGTACCGGTGCGCAAGGCACGGTTTACCTCACCGACTCGTCGCTGCGTGGGCCGGGCGCAATCATCGTCATGGACATCGCCACGGGCCGCGCCATGCGCCGTTTGAGCGGAGTGCCGGCGACCTCGGTGGATCCGGCATTTGTGCCTGTGGTTGAAGGTTTGCCGGTCACGGTCAAAGGCGCGGACGGCAAAGCCAAACCGCTGGCGGTGGCCTCCGACGGGATTGCGCTGTCGGCGGATGGCAAGACGCTGTACTTCACGCCGCTGTCGAGTCGGCACCTGTATGCCATTTCCACCGCACTCCTGCGCGATGCCAGCGTCAGCGAAACACAACTGGCTGCCGCCGTGCAGGACCTGGGAGAGAAGGGTGCGTCCGATGGCATGGAGGCCGACGCCAGCGGCGCCCTTTATGCCGGTGACTACGAGCACAACTCGATTCGCAAACGCCTGCCTGATGGTCAATGGCAGACATTGGTGCACGACCCGCGTCTGCTCTGGCCTGACACCCTGTCCATCGGCCCGGACGGTTACCTGTATTTCACCGCCAATCAGCTACACCGTCAGGCAGCGTTTCGCGGCGGACAGGATCAGCGGCAAAAACCCTACAGCCTGATGCGCCTGAAAATCGATGCGGCGCCTGCGCCTACCCGTTGAAAGCTGTTTTAACCATTGGAGAGTTGATGATGAATACGTCCACTGAAGTGTTGGTGTCAATTGCCGTACTCAAGGCCAAGGCGGGCAAGGAGCAGGCATTGAAAGAGGGACTGTTGACGCTGGTTGAGCCAACCCGCAAGGAACCGGGCAATCTCGACTATGTATTGTTCGAGCTGCGTGACGCGCGCGGGACGTTCTACATGCGCGAGGCTTTCAAGAATCAGGCGGCGCTGGATGCGCATTTCGCGATGCCGTATTTCCAACGCTTCGCCGCCACGGCGGATGACTTGCTCGAAGAGCCGCTGCAGTTGATTTTTCTCGAACAAGTCTCGTCCTGATAACGCTTGCCCATTCAACCTTTCGGGGTGTTCTGCAATGAAAGAGTCAGTGCCACGGCCAAATCATTTACTCCCGGTTCCGCAGGACAGCGACGAGATCGAAACCAGCGAATGGCTGGAAGCCCTGACCGGTGTTGCGCGGGTCGGTGGCAAGGCGCGTGTGCGGTACTTGCTTCAGCGTTTGGCCGAGCAGGCTGATCGGTTGGGCGTACAGAGTGCCACGAGCGCCTACTCGCTCTACCAGAACACCCTGGGAATTGAGCAACAGCCCGACTATCCCGGCGATCTGGTGATGGAGGAACGCATCACTTCGATCATCCGCTGGAATGCCTTGGCGATGGTGGCGAAAGCCAACAAGGCCTACGGCGAGTTGGGCGGGCATATCGCGAGTTTTGCCTCGGCCGCCGAGATCTTCGAGGTCGGTTTCAACCACTTCTTCCGGGCAGACAGTGAGGCCGGGCGCGGCGATCTGGTGTACTTCCAGGCCCATTCGGCGCCGGGCGTGTATGCGCGGGCATTTCTCGAAGGGCGCGTGCAGGAAGCGCAATTGCAGCGTTACCGGCAAGAAGTGGATGGCGGTGGCTTGTGCTCCTATCCGCATCCTTGGCTGATGCCCGATTTCTGGCAGTTTCCCACCGGTTCGATGGGCATCGGTCCGATCGATGCGATTTACCAGGCGCGCTTCCTGCGTTACCTGCAACATCGCTCGATTGCGACGACGCAAGGGCGGCATGTCTGGGGCGTGTTTGGCGATGGCGAGATGGACGAGCCGGAATCGATTGCCGCGCTGTCGCTGGCGGCGCGGGAAAACCTGGACAACGTCACCTTTGTGATCAACTGCAATCTGCAACGCCTCGATGGCCCGGTCCGGGGCAACGGGCAAATCGTTCAGGAACTGGCGGCGCTGTTCAGTGGTGCCGGTTGGAACGTAATCAAAGTGTTGTGGGGTTCCGAGTGGGACCCACTGTTTGCACGCGATGAGGGGCATGCGCTGTTACGCCACTTCGCCGCCATGGTGGACGGCGAGTATCAGAATCTGGGCGCCAATGACGGTGAATACAACCTCAGTCATTTCTTCAATCAGGACCCGCAATTGCAAGCGCTGGTGGCGCACATGAGCCCGCAACAGATCGATGCGTTGCGCCGGGGCGGTCACGACTTTCGCAAACTGCACGCGGCTTTTTCGGCGGCAAAACAGCAAAAGGGCAGGCCGACCGTCATTCTGGCGAAAACCAAGAAAGGTTTCGGTATGGGCCGGATCGGCGAGTCGCGCAACACCTCTCACCAGCAGAAAAAACTCGATGTCGAGGCGCTCAAGGCGTTTCGTGATCGCTTTGCCTTGCCACTGGACGACCAGGCCGTGGAAGAAATGCGTTTCTACCGGCCTGCCGACGACAGCCCTGAGTTGCGTTACCTGCATCAGCAGCGACAGGCGTTGGGCGGCTATTTGCCCAAACGCAACAGTCGTGCCGCCACCATCAGCGTTCCGCCACTCGACAGCTACGCACGCTTCGCACTCACGCCGGATGATCGGGAAAACTCCACGACCATGGCGGTAGTACGCCTGTTCACCCATCTGCTCAAGGACAAACAACTGGGGCCGCGGATCGTCCCGATCGTTGCTGATGAAGCACGCACTTTCGGCATGGCCAACCTGTTTCGGCAGATCGGCATCTACTCCTCCGTGGGGCAGTTGTACGAGCCGGAAGATGCCGGCGCATTGCTCTACTACAAGGAGGCTGCCGACGGGCAACTGCTGGAAGAGGGTATTACCGAAGCCGGGGCGATTTCGTCCTGGGTCGCTGCGGCCACGTCGTACAGCGTCAGCGGCGAGGCGATGCTGCCGTTCTACATCTACTACTCGATGTTCGGTTTCCAGCGTGTCGGTGATCTGATCTGGGCTGCGGCGGATCAACGCGCCAGGGGCTTCCTGATCGGGGCGACGTCCGGACGTACGACCCTTGCCGGCGAAGGTCTGCAACATCAGGACGGCTCCAGCCAATTGATTGCCGCGACCGTCCCCAACTGCCGCGCCTACGATCCGGCCTTCGCCAGTGAGGCGGCGGTGATCATCGACCATGGCAGCCGGCGCATGCTGGAGGAGCAGCAGGACGAGTTCTATTACCTGACCGTGACCAACGAAAACTACGTGCAGGCGCCACTTGAACCTGCGCAATACGACGACGTCATTCGCGGGATGCGCCTGTACGCCCGTCATGGGGCTACCCCGGCGACGGTACGTTTGCTGGGTTCGGGGGCGATCTTGCGCGAGGTGATTGCGGCCGCGCAGATGCTTGAGGATGAATGGCAGGTCAGCAGTGAAGTCTGGAGCGTCAGCAGTTTTTCCGAACTGGCCCGGGAGGCCCGAGAAGTGCAGCGCCGGCAACTGTTCGCCGGGCACTGCCAGACGCAAAGCCATCTGCAACGTTGCCTGCCCGGCAGCGCGCCGATTGTGGCGGCCAGCGACTACGTCCGCGCCTATGCGCAACTGGTGGCGCCATATCTGGAGGCGCCCTATGTCGCGCTGGGCACCGATGGTTTCGGACGCAGCGACACGCGCTCGGCGTTGCGCCGGTTCTTTGAGGTGGATCGTTGGCACATTGTGCTGGCGGCGCTGGCTTCGCTTGATCCACAGACCCACGCCCGGGCGCTGGAGAAGTACGGCATTGATGCACACGATCAGGCGCCCTGGAATCGTTGAGTCTTGGTGTCGCAAGGGCTTTTACAGGTCATCTGCGGTGTGTTGGCGTACGCAGAGTGGCCTGTTCAGCCCGGAGCAGGATCGGCCTGCAAGCGTCTCGATTATCCGGATTGACCGTAATATGTTTTCCGGTCGGGGCCGATTATCAGAAATCTCCAAAGGGCTATTCTGCGCCCGGAAGATCACTGAATCTCTACGAGGAGACGCTCATGTCCAAACTCTTTAGTCCCGGCGCGGTTGGTAAGCTACGCACCCCGAATCGCGTGGTCATGGCCCCCATGACCCGCTCCCGCAGCACTCAGCCTGGCGATGTTCCGAACGCCATGAACGCGATCTATTACGCTCAGCGGGCATCGGCGGCGTTCATTGTCAGTGAAGCCACGCAAATCTCTCCGCAGGGAAAAGGCTATTCCTTTACCCCAGGAATCTACAGCGACGAACAGGTAGCAGGCTGGCGCCTGGTGACCGATGCGGTGCATGCCGCGGGTGGGCGTATTTTTCTGCAACTGTGGCACGTGGGGCGCATGTCGCACCCCGACTTTCATAACGGCGAGCTACCGGTTGCGCCTTCTGCAATCCCGTTCGACGGCAGCATCTGGAAAGTCGACCCGTCGACGGGTGCTGGCAGCATGGTCAAATGCCCAACGCCACGTGCGCTGAGCCGCGACGAGATTCACGACATCGTCAACGACTACCGCAAAGCCGCTCGCAACGCCATGACGGCAGGTTTCGACGGGGTGGAAGTTCATGGCGCCAATGGCTACCTGATTGACCAGTTCCTGCGTAGCACCTCCAACCTGCGCACGGATGAGTACGGCGGTTCGCGCAAAAATCGCCTGCGCTTTCTTAAAGAGGTCATGGATGCGGTGATCGATGAGGTCGGAGCCGATCGCACGGCGATTCGCGTGGCTCCGTTTCTGACGGCGCGAGGCATGGAGTGTCCGGACATTCTGCCGACGATTCTGGAAGCGGCCACCTATTTGCAGGAAAAAGGCATTGCGTATCTGCATCTGGTCGAAGCGGACTGGGATGATGCGCCGGTATTTCCCGAGGCGTTCCGGCGGGCGGTGCGCGAGCATTTTCACAACGCCATTGTGGTGGCCGGCAAGTACGACCTGGAACAGGCCGACTGGATGTTGAGTAAGGGCTACGCCGATTTTGTCGCTTTCGGCCGCAAATTCGTCGCCAACCCGGATCTGCCTCTGAGACTGGAGAAGGGCTATCCATTGGCCGATCTGGAAGGTGCCGAGCTGTTTGGTGGCACCGAACGTGGTTACTCCGATTTTCCTGCCTGGTCTCAGCACGGCTGAGCCAAAAGGCTCAGAAAACCCAGCCACAAATCTCCTTGAATCGGGCTCAAGTCGCCAGCTTCGAGGAGATTTCGTCCATCAGCAATTTGACCCGTCGTGGCAGTGCGTGGCTGGAAGGGTAGACAATTTGCAAGTCCACCCCTTGTAGTGAATAGGCCTCCAGCACCTCGATCAGTCGACCCGCTTTCAAGTCATCGCGCACGTCGATGTACGACTTGATACAGATACCATGACCGGCCAGACACCACTGCCGCACTTGATCGCCGTCATTGGCGATGCGCCGGCCCGACACCCGGACCTTGAAAGAACGACCGTGGGCGCGGAACTGCCATTCGCGATGAATGTTGCTGCCAAAGCGCATCAGAATGCACTGCTGCTGCGCCAACTCCGATGGGTGTTGTGGCGTGCCATGAACACTCAGATAGGCCGGTGATGCACAGACAACGCGCCGTCCTTCGCTGAGCTTTCGCACCCGCAGCGTACTGTCGGACAACGCCCCATAACGAATGGCAAAGTCGATGCCTTGACCCGCAAGATCGAGGTAACCGTCAGTCAAGTTAAGGTCAACGCTGACGTCAGGATTTTCTTCAAGAAATTTATCCAGAATGGGCACGAGACGATTTCGCCCCAGGTCAACCGGAGCACTCAGCCGTATCAGGCCGGAAATGCGTTCTGTGCCCAGTTTGATATTGCTTTCGATGTCTTCAGCGTCCGCCAGTAGTCGACGCGCGCCTTCCACCAGAAGCCGTCCTTCATCCGTCAAGCTGATCGACCGAGTGGTACGGGTGAGCAACGTCGCCCCGTAATGCTTCTCCAAAGCCCCGAGTCGCTCCGAGACTGACGTCGGCGAAAGCCCTACCTCACGGCCTGCGGCCGACAGGCCACCTTTCTCGACAATCAACAAAAACAGCGCCAGATTTTCGAAGAGCATTATTCGGATTTCCCTGAATGCGATTGCGCTTTTCGCTGGATTCTACGCCATCTGAATCAGCGATAGCGTTCCTCCATTGTCTGGCTGGCGAGGGTTTCTCCAGGCCAAAGACATCCCTCAGTGTGTGAGTAACCGGCCGTGGCACGAGGAGCGACAGAGGGGCGCAATGCACCTGGCAGAGGCTCGTTATCAATTTTTCCTTAACAGTTATCAACTGGGCCGCTGATTATCAATTTGCAGTCGCTGCCACATGATCGGGTTATGCCAGCCCCATCAAGGAAAGCGAGTTTTATGCGAAGCGCTCGTCACACCACACCGTACCGCGCGCCATCGAGCGCCCTGCGATGACGCAGATATTTGTGGCCGAAACTCCTGTCATGGAGCGCCTTGTCGCCAGCCAGGCCGACGCGATCATGACGGACTCGGCACTCGGCTGTTGCCGACTGTTGTTGCAGCTGAGTCAGGGTCATGAGGCGGATGTCGCGGCCGGACGTTTTCAGACTGACCTGCGCACCGCCGTTAAAGCCTACGGCACCGCCAATGACATTGACCTGCGTCTTGAGCGCCTGTCCTTGCGCAAGTTGACTCCCAAAATGCTGCCACTGGCCTGGCGAAACGAGGCCGGTGCCTTTGCGGTGTTGGCCCGACTGTCCGAGACCCAGGCCTTGATCCAGTCACCCTCGGCCGACACCCCGCAGGTGATCGAGCGCGAGCAGTTGGCAGCGCAGTGGAGCGGGCAAGTGATCCGCGTGCGCCAGGGCGGACTGCGTTTCGACCTGTCCTGGTTTGTCCCTGAGTTATTGCGCCATCGGCGGGTGCTGGGCGAAGTGTTGCTGTGCTCTTTGCTGTTGCAAGTACTGGCGCTGGCCACACCGTTGTTTTTTCAGGCGGTGATGGACAAGGTTATGGTCCACCGGGCGCTGGCCACTCTGGATGTACTGGTGGTGACGCTGGTGGTCGTGGGCGTATTCGAAGTCCTGCTCAAGGGGCTGCGCGAATACTTGTCGGCGCATACCGCCAACCGCATCGACATTGGCCTCGGGGTCAAACTGTTCCGCCATCTGCTGGGCTTGCCGCTGCTGTATTTCAAGCAACGGCAGGTGGGCGCGATCATCACCCGGGTGCAGGAGCTGGACAGCATCCGTGAGTTCCTCACCGGCTCCTTGCTGACTCTGTGTGTCGACGTCGCGTTCACCCTGGTGTTCTTCGCGGTGATGGCGTGGATCTCCTGGCCGCTGACACTTTTGGTGCTGGCGACGTTACCGGTGTATTTCCTGTTGGCCTGGGCCAGCAGCGGGCCACTGGAAAAACGTATCGAACGGCAATTCCAGAGTGCTGCGCGCAACACAGCCTTTCTCAATGAAACCGTCAGCAGCAGCGAAACGATCAAGAGCCTCGCGGTAGAACCCCGGATGCAACGGCGCTGGGAGGCGCAGACCGCCGAGATGGTCGAGGCCGGGTTTGCCAGCCAATCGCTGGGCAGCGCGATCAGTCAGAGCGTGACGTTGTTGCAGAAGCTCACGGCCGTTGCCGTGATCTGTTGGGGGGCACACAAAGTGATCGGCCTGGAACTGACGCTGGGCCAGTTGATCGCCTTCAACATGATGCTGTCCCACGTCAGTCAGCCGCTGGCCAAGCTGATCGATGTCTGGCAGCAATTCGTCCAGGTGCGGGTGTCGGTGGACAAGTTGGGGGACATGCTCAACCTGCCGGTGGAGCAAAGCCACGGCCAGCAACGCCCGGTCGAGGCGCTGCGCGGTGAAGTGCGTATCGAGCAATTGGCCTTCCGCTATCGCCCCGACCTCGATCTGGTGCTGCAGAATCTGGATCTGTACATCGCTCCCGGGCAGACCCTCGGCATCGTCGGGCCTTCCGGCTCGGGGAAAAGCACGCTCACGCGCTTGTTGCAGAAACTCTATGTGCCCGACGCCGGGCGCATCTTGATCGATGGTCAGCCGCTGCAACAGCTGGAGCCGGGTTGGCTACGCAGCCAGATCGGCGTGGTGTTGCAGGAAAACTACCTGTTCAATCGCAGCGTGCGGCAAAACATCGCTCTGCGCCATCCGACCGCCAGCCTGGAAGACGTCATCGAGGCTGCGCGCCTGGCCGGCGCCCACGAATTCATCCTGCAATTACCCTTGGGTTACGACACGGTGCTGGCCGAGGCGGGCAGTTCGCTGTCCGGCGGCCAGCGTCAGCGCATGGCCATTGCCCGAGCGTTGATGGGCGATCCGCGACTCCTGATTTTCGATGAGGCCACCAGCGCTCTCGACGATGAATCCCAAGCCCTGATCCAGGACAACATGGCGCGGATCGCCGAGGGCCGCACGGTGATCATCATCGCGCACCGGCTGTCGGCGGTGCGTCACTGCCAACGGATCATCGCGCTGGAACAGGGGCAAATCAGCGAGTCCGGCAGCCACGTCGAACTCCTCGCCAACGGTGGTTGTTATGCACGGCTTTGGGCTTTGCAGCAGGCGCTGCTCAAGGAGGATGCATGATGGCCGGCTCTACACTCAAAGCCCTGCGACAAGCGTGGCGAGCATTACGCGCAGCCCCTGCCGTGCTCAAGCGCAGCAGGGACGAATATGAGTTTCAGCCCGGCTATCTGGAGATCGTCGAGCGGCCACCGGCCCCGTGGGCGCGGGCCACGGCCTTGTTGCTGATCGCGTCCGTCCTGCTGGCATTGGGCTGGGCGATTCTCGGGTTTCTCGATATCCACGCCAGCAGCACCGGCCGGCTGATGGTTTCCAGTTATACCAAGGTGATTCAGGCCCACGAGGCCGGCGAGGTCAGCGCGATCCACGTGCGTGATGGACAGCGCGTCAAAGCCGGCGAGCCTTTGGTGGCGCTGAACCCGATTGGCGTCGATGCCGAGTTGGGCGAGTTGCAGGCTCAGTTGGCCTTTAAGCTGCTGGAGCGGGCGCGGGCGCAGGCGTTATTGAACAACGACCCGTTGGGCAGTTATCAGCCGCCCGCAGGCTTGAATCCAGAGCAGGTGGCGACGGCAAGGGCGCAGCTGGCGAGCACCTGGCGCGAGATCAGCGCCAACCTCGACAGCCTGCGCGCCGAGATCAGTATCAATCAGGCCAATCAGCGCGCACGCAGTGTGGAGATTGCCGCCCTGGGGAAACTCGCGAGCAATATTCGCCAACGCTTGAACGCCCGGCGGGCGATGGCGGCGGAGCAACTGATGCCGCAGGTCGAATTGCTTGAGCAGGAAAAAGAGCAGTTGGAAGTCGAACGCTCGCTGGCCCAGCAAAACGCCGAACTCCAAGTGCTCAAGGCTGAGGCACAGAACCGAGTCGAACAACGCGACAGCTTCCTCGCCAGGACCCAGCGCGAGCAGCACGATCTGCTCAACAGTACCCATCAGGACATCGCCGTACTCGAGCAGCAACTGATTCGTGGCCGTGACCGGCAACGCCTGCAAACCTTGCTGGCGCCAGTGGACGGCGTGGTCCAGCAACTGGCGGTGCACACCCTCGGTGGCGCGGTGCAACCGGCTCAACAACTGCTGGTGATCGTGCCCGAAGGCGCCGAGCTGGATGCCGAGGTCATGGTGCTGAACAAGGACGTCGGTTTTGTCCGTGCCGGGCAACCGGTGGAGGTCAAGATTGATACTTTTCCCTATACCCGCTACGGCACTTTGCGCGGCACTGTCAGCCACGTCTCTGGTGACGCAATCAAGGACGAACAGCAGGGCCTGGTGTTTCCTGCACGCATCCGCCTGGACCGTGCCGCCATCGCCGTAGGCCAGGAATGGCTGGCGTTGCAGGCGGGCATGAGCGTCACCGCAGAGATCCGCACCGGTGACCGTCGGGTGATCGACTACTTGCTCAGCCCCATCCAGCAGTATCAATCCGAAGCGTTGCGGGAGCGTTGAGCATGACTGATGCTTTTGCAGTTACGCCCGATCAGGCTCCGCTACTCCTCGATACCGGCTTGCAGGCCCTGGCCTGGGCGGCGCGGCACTTTGATCTGAATGTCAGCGTGGCGCAGTTGAGTCATCGCCTGGGACGTGTTGAAGGTACGGCCGATCGCCTTGATCTGTGCCGCTGCGCCGGCTGGATCGGCCTGCGGGCGCGCACCGTGCACAGCGCGGTCCAGCGTCTGGAGCATCTACCGCTACCGGCGCTGCTGGAAACCGTTCACGGCTGGGCGGTGCTCAACAGCATCGAAGAAGACCAGGTCGACATTTACTGGCCACTGGAAGATCGTTGCCAGACGCTATCCCGTGAAATGCTGACGTCTCTCTGGCACGGCCAGACTCTGCTTTTGGCCGAGCGCCACACGGGCCTGAAGCCTCCGGCATTTGGCATTGCCTGGTTCCTGCCATCGATCCTCAAACACCTGCGTCAGTTTCGCAGCGTGTTGCTTGTCTCGCTGATGTTGCAACTGGTCGCGCTGGTCACGCCGATGCTGTTCGAGAACATCATCGACCGCGTCCTGGTCAGTCGCGGTCTGTCCAGTTTGCAGGTGCTGGGTATTGCCCTGCTGGCGTTGGCGATATTCGAGCCGCTCTATGGCTTCATACGTTCGTGGTTGTTTTCCAACCTGGCCAGCAAGGTCAATGCCGAACTGTCGGCACGCCTGTATCAGCACTTGGTGCAGTTGCCGCTGGGCTATTTCCAGCAACGCCAGACGGGCGAGATCATCGCTCGCGTCGGTGAGATGCAGCAGATCCGTCAGTTCCTCACCGGCTCGGCGCTGACTCTGGTACTGGACCTGGCGTTCTGCGGGTTGTTTATCGGCGTGATGTACAGCTACGCGCCGACGCTGACCTGGGTGGTAGTCGGTTCCCTGGCGTTGTATTTCCTGTTCTGGTTGTGCGTGGGGCCGTTGCTGCGCAGTCGGGCGCTGCGCGAATACGAGCTGGGTGCTGATAACACGGCTTTTCTGACCGAGGCCGTGACGGGCATCGAGACCATCAAGACCGGCGCCACCGAAGGGCTGTTCCAACAGCAGTGGCAACGCCAGTTGGCCGCCTACGTGCGCGCTGCTTTCTCAATCCGTCTGGTCGGAATCTGGGCGGGGCAGGGCATTGGCCTGATCCAGAAACTCACTTCGGCAATCTTGCTGTGGTGGGGCGTGACCCTGGTGATGGACGGGCAGATAACCCCAGGCCAACTGGTGGCGTTCAATATGCTCGCCGGTCATGTGGTGGAACCGATCCTTCGTCTGGCCCAGGTCTGGCAGGACTTCCAGCACACCCTGATTTCGCTGCGGCGCTTGGGCGACATCCTTGAAACCGAGTGCGAAAGCGGCAGCGGTGGCCTGGCTTCGGTACCGGCATTGGCGGGCAGCATGAGCTTTCAAGGCGTGCGCTTTCGCTATGACGAAGACGGCCAGGAAATTCTGCGCAATCTCAATCTGGACATCCAGCCCGGGGAATTTGTCGGCATCACCGGCCCCTCGGGTTCCGGCAAATCGACCCTGACCCGTTTGTTGCAACGCCTCTATGTGCCACAGCACGGTCGCGTGCTGGTGGATGGCATCGATCTGGCCATCGCCGACCCCGTGGCGCTGCGTCGCAACATGAGCGTGGTGCTGCAGGAAAGCGTGCTGTTCGCCGGCAGCATCGCCGAAAACATCCGGCTCTGTCGGCCACAAGCCACGGATGCCGAGGTACACGAAGCGGCGGCTCTGGCCGGTGCTGATGAGTTTATCCAGGCCCTGGGCCAGAGCTACGACACCCAGGTCGGTGAGCGCGGCGGCCAGCTTTCCGGTGGTCAGCGCCAGCGCATCGCTCTGGCCCGAGCCCTGCTGACCCAGCCGGCCATTCTGTTGCTCGACGAAGCCACCAGCGCTTTGGACTACGAGTCCGAAGCCGCGGTCATGGCCAACCTGCACCGCATCGCCCAGGGCCGCACGGTGATCAGCGTTGCCCATCGCCTCAATACCTTGCGCCACGCCTCGCGAATTCTGGTGATCGACAAAGGCCAGGTGGTAGAGCAGGGCAGTCATGAACAGTTGCTCGACCTGGACGGGGTGTATGCCCGGCAGTGGGCATTGCAGATGAAGGATTGACGAAAAGACTGTCGGCGCCAAGGACGATTGAAAGCGCCACTTATTTTTATTCGGACGAAGAGAAGGTAACGGGGTGAATACTATGAAGTTCAATCAAGAAGGTATTAAAGCCGACCAGGCATCAGGCGTTCCACAAGCACTGGTGGACGAATATAAAACCATCGCCAAAAACAATAAAACCATCTTGTTGTTCAGACTGGTCAACCCGTTTTCCACCGGGCTGATCAGTGAGGGGAGCAGCACCAAAAACCTCCAGGTTCACGCAAAGTCTGCCGATTGGGGGCCACAGTCTGGCTATATTCCCGCGGACCCGTCGTTGTCCAAACTCTGGGACGGCACTACCGCCGTATTTGAAAAGGCGAAAGCTGATGTCAGCCACAGCCTTGAGCTGGGGTATACATCGCCGCAATTGAAGTTGAGTGAGCAGCGATTTCAATTTCTGTTGCAATCCAGGCTGATCAGCACGATCAAACCGGATGGCACCTTTTCAGTGTTCGGAAAAGGAGAGGGCGCTTTTGAGTTTCGTGCGGTCGCCGAGGGCAGTCATTACGCTATCAGTTACCGACGCCCGGGTGAGTCTGCCTACACAGCGCTGCGCATATTGGCAGACCGCAAGGGCAGCCCGTTGACGGCGGACATCGATATGTTTGCCATTGTTCCGCACTTGTCGAACTTCGCCGATCCAGCATCCTCCGGGGCCACCGTGGTTGACGCTGGGCAAAAAAAATCTTCGGTGATGTGGAGCAAAGCGGTTGAAGGCGCATTGAGAAGCCTTGGCGCTGCTGAGCGTCGGACCACTCATGACATGCTCGGAACCATCAGCGACTTTGAGCTCAATATCCGTTACCTGATGAATGACGCTGCCCTGTCATTGGGCATGAAAGAGGTCGTCAATCATGGCACCGAGCAAGATAATCCGTATCCCGAAAAAGACGAATTCATTTACGGGATCGATCCGGGAGGGGCGTCGTTCATCGCCACGCGAGCGCAATTAAAAGACTATATCGCCGCACAACGTAGGGAGGGTTTTGTCTTTCACGAAAACCGCATGTACTCCGCAACCGCCTTGCAGATTATCCAGGACGCCGCGACTGATCAGTCGAAGTTGATTACATCGCAGGTTGTTCCAAAAATGCAGGCCAGGCGCCTGGCCTCTTATCTGAACGAACTAAAAGCGGTGTTTTCGCCCTCGGGCACCTTCCCTGATCGCAAATCCCTGGATCGCGGCCCTGTCGGACGGCTTAGTGAACGCTTTGAGGTGATTGGCGAGGTGCATGCTCTGCTGAGCAAGCACCTGCTCGAAAGCGGTGTGACTCCAGCAGCGAATGCCGGGCGGCTCACCAGAAGTGAACTCGACGCATTGAATCTCGGCGGGCTGGAAAAGGCCCTTGTCGAACGTGTCAGCGCGATGCCGCTACCCGCCGGTACCACGTTGACTCAAAGCCAGATCGCGCGAATCGCGAACCTCGCGGTCGACGGCATTATTCGACAGAATTTCCGCAAGCTCACGGAATTGATGACCTATCTTGGATCACTGGATTTTCCCTTTGAATCAGGAATGAATACCGACCTGCTGCTGGCGTCCGGTGGCGCGGGCAATGCGCAGTATCAGGCTGCGTTGAATGAGCGGATGGCGGCGGAAGGCAAGCCGCTGGTAGCGACGCCGAATGATATGGCGGCTATTGGTTTCGTGCAGAAAATAGCAGAGAGCCTGACCCAGGCTGTCAATGCCCCAGCGTCTGCTACAAACGAGGCGATCAAGAAAGCCACGAGTCAAGGTCATCGGGACATGGAGGGGTATTTGCGCTCGGTGAGTGCGACCTTCGCTGCTGATGCATACGGCACCGTCTATGTGGCGCCTGATGCCGGGGGCAAGTTCGACGAGGCGTTCTGGAATACCGAACTGCCAATGTTGCGTGCCTTGCAGAAGTCTGGGCTGATCGGCGACATCCGGGTTTTGCATGAACCGGCTGATACATATCACGGCAAACAGCTCAAGGATGTCGGATCGCTGCTGACCGCACAGGATACCGAGTTACTGGTCAACTCCAGGAGTCTGGTAGAGCCGGTGTATCTGGAGGTGCTCGCCGGCATGCACAAACGATGGGTTCAAGGCGAACCCATGGCTGACCTGGTCAGTTTGCATGGCGAAGTGAAAGGTTACATCGACCTTAATCCGAAATCCGCACGTAATAAGGCATTGCACCTGCTGCTCGAGCAAACGGGGAACAAGCTGCTGGAACTCGATGCCATGGATCGCATGGATGCGAGTAGCCGGGTTAAAGCGGCCAAGGCAAACCGCTTGGGTGAATCGCAAATCTGGACCCGTGAACAACTGACTGCTCATACAGCGGTTTTTGGCAAGACACGGGAGGAATCCTACCTGCGCATTCTGTCGCTGCTCGATGCATGGCAAGGCCACCGGCAGTCTGACTCATTCCCGATCCAGGCTGACAAAAACGGCGAGTTCGTCGCTTATTTGCCTTTTAAAGGCGACGTTATAGACCAGTACTCAAATCAGATTGCAAGCAAACCGGCTTTCGAAATGTTGCGCGGCATGTGGTCCGATATCGAGGTGATCAACGATGCCGCCGCTGGCAAAGCCACGTTCAAGTTTAAGACAGGCGCGCAGACCGAGATCACGTTCAGTCCCGCCAACACGCTGGCACAGGCGTTTGCCCAGCAAAAGCAATTGGCGAATCTGCAAATTGTCCTCTTCATGAGCTTCAAGTCGGAGACCATGCCCGCGCAAATCGCGATCCAGGGCGATCAGATTACTGCCAGCAAAAACATCGGTGATACGCCCACGGTCATCTCCAAAGCTCAGAATGACGGCTCATGGAGCACGCCGACGAGCGAAGCGCTGCTTGCGGTAAGGCGTGAAGCCCCCGCGAGTTCAACGCCTGTGGTGTCAAGCCGGTACGTCGACCGTTGGGCTACGCCTGTGGTTCAAGGCAACCCGGAAGGCAGCGATAGCCAGTACGCGGCGCAAATCATTGTTCAGACCCAGAATGACGAACTCGTGGCTCGCGCTGCTGTCCGTTTGGCGGGCAAGCACCCTGACAGCTCTTTGGTGATACAACTTGATGCCGATGGCAATATGCGGCTGGTCTACGGCGATCCAGCGATCTTCCAGAAGCTTGGCGCAATCGACAGAGTGCGCTGGCAGATTGTCGGACACGGTGAGGGGCCGGTCGGCGCGCGCACGCTCGGTGATCTGGATGCTGCCCAGTGGTCACAGCACATTCGCCGTTTTCAGCAAAGCCTTTACGACGAATACAGCATCAGTTCGGTGCCGGCGCGGATCAGCCTTGTCGGTTGCGCGGTCGAAGACGCGGACCTGCTCGGTGGTTTTGGGCACAAGCTGGTGGAAGCCTTGCAAATCCCGGGTCTCGAAATATCGGCCCGCGGTGCCAACGTCGTTGTCCAGGCAAACGGAATCAAGACCACCAGGGATGCCAACGACGAGTTGAGGCACAAAGACCCTAGGCATAAGGTCGTGCTGGAATGGAGCCAGGATCAGGGCGTGACCGAGGTTTTCGAGGCGCTGCCGTCACGGGCACTGCTGGGGCGCGATGGTATCGACGTGGGGGCCTTGCTCGACGACCTGCGGCTGGGTCGGGTTGCATTGGAACAGTTGGGGGCAGCGCAGAATTATGTCCTGACGCTGCTGTTCCCCGGGGACAATGACGAACTGGATCAGGCGCAATTGCGTAGCATTCTGGAAGATGCAAGTACCTTCAAAATCTTGCAGGACCTGCTGGCCCGGATGTTCAAAAACCCTGGTAGCAAGGTTGATCCGGCCAGCGTGGATGCCGCTGATCTGGTCCGCCAGGCTTTCGATATCAATGGGCAAATCAATGCCGGATCGGCGAGTGCGCGCGGCGATTTGGGCGGTCGTGCAGGCAGCATCGATATCCGTCAGTTCGCCGCCAACCCCGCGCTCTTCGCCAAGACCCATGCCCTGAGTGTCGAAACGCTGGTCAGCGCAGGACGGTTGCCGGACCAGGCTTTTGCCAAGTTGATCAAGATGAACGCCGGGGTGTACGAGGTCGAATACACCGCGACCAGTGGCCCTGACACCGTGCCGGCTTACTTCCTCGGTTACAACGGCCCCAATCAGGGCAATGCGTCGCCGGCCTACATCGATATCCCCAAACAGGCCGCAGCCGGGAGCTTTCTGTTCACCGGTACGTTGTCAGGCTGCTCGCTGGTGGTGACCAGCCTGGATGCCAATACTTTCCGGGTCTACCACGATGGCCGGGTCAACAGTTCCGTGCTCTACGACAATGTGGTGATGTCGGTGGACTGGAACGACTACCGGATCGGCGCTACGGCGGAAGGGATCGCCGCGGCGTACCTGCAGTTCGTCGATGGTCAATGGCAGTTGGCGGTCCAGCGCCAGGCGTATCACGGCACTGACAGGGCCCTCTCGCCAACACTGCGGGTCATGGAAGAACCGCTGTCGATCCAGCACGCCGATAGCCAGATCGGCCCACGCAAGCTGGCCGAACTCAATGACTATCGCGAACAGGTACACCAACGACTGAAGAAACTGGCCGGCCAGTTCACTGTGTCTGTCGAAGGCGTCAAGGACGGTGTATACAGCGGGGGAGCATTCTCTTACGACCATCCGGCAATTGCCGCATGGACAGCCTTGCGTCGCGAGGTTGATCGTAAGTATTTGCTTGAGATCGACCAATTGAAGGCTCAGCGCGACGAGCTTTATAAACAGCGGAGTACCGCGTCACGGCCACAATTGATCGATCAACAGATCAAGCAGAACCTCCTTACCCATGAATATTACAAGGCGCAGTTCGACACGGTCTTGCGTGAGAGCGGTTCTGTCGACCGAAGCTGGCTATGGACGCAGATCAAGGCCAAGGAGGGAATGCCTGGCGTCCTCCGTTTTGACGATACCGACCTGCGAGGTGGAGGCCAGGATGCAACCAGCAGCCTGGGCGAGCGCTACGCAAACTTCGAGGCGTACCAGCGAGGTGCACTGGGCGCTGAATTCATACAGGGATTACGCGCTTTTCGCGACATCAGTATTCCTGGCGTGACCCGGGAAATGTCGGCGCTGGACATGAAACAGCTGTTTCTCGAGGGGCAACTCACCGCGCAACAACGGGGAGCCTTGAGCGCTCGCATCGAAGAAATCAGTCAGGCCGAAAACATTGAAAAGGTACTGAAACGTACAGCATTGCTGAGCGAAGGCTTCAAGCGCGCGGGAAGTACGTTCAGTCAACTGGCACCGCAGGATTTCTATCTGTCGCTGGTCGGTGATCGGTTCGGTGGCCGCTGCTATCCATTGGTCAGGGCGATGGCGGTGGCACTGGCCGACGCCGGTTCTACGGGCATCAACAGTCTGGTGCAAAAACTTTTCCTGGCGGCCGCGGAGCCACAAGCTGGAAGTTCGACGTTGCTCAAGAACAGTCTGGTCAGGCTGCATTCCAATGGTGATGCGGTGCAGGCGTCTACAGCGATCGGCAAACTGAATTTGGCCGATGTGGTCGGGCGTCTCAAAGGGGCGACCGGTACCTCGACATTTGCCCTCAATACCCGCAATCACTCAATGCTGGTAGCGAGCACGGCTATGGCCAAGGGCCGTCGCTATTACTTCTATGATCCAAATGTCGGGATCTTTGCCTATGACAATACAGCCAGCTTTCTCAAGGCAATGGAGCAGCACCTGGTAGGTCGAGGGCTGGCAGATTTTTACGGCGCTTTCGGCAGCAAGCAGTCTCCGGAATTCAATCTGGTTCAGATCGATGTCGACAAGATGGCCAAAGTCCAGGTAGGCAATGGCCTGGAAGTAGCCGACCTGAGCCGCCCGGGCGAACTGGCGACACTGATCGATCAGCGTCGGCAAGTTCAGGAAACCGTGAGCGTCCAGTCACGAATTGCCGAAGATATGCAGTTGCGCGGCAGCCTGGTGACCCTTGATGTTGAGCAATGGGGCGCCAGATTCGCCGAGTCCAGCACGCGGCTTGCGACAGAAAATGGCCTTGACCCGCGCTGGATGCCGGTCATCGCCACGACCGAGGACCAGGGTGCAGGCAATTATCGGGTGCAATTCATCAACCGTGATCAGCCGGAGCAGAGCCGCTGGCTGAACACCCGGGATTCGAACTTTACCGAATTTCGTCGTTTTATCGATGAACACACCGCTACTTTGGGCAAGCACTTCACCCTCGAGCGCGGGCAGATGCGGCCTCGGGGCAGCGTGGCTGAGGCCGGTTCGATTGATGGCCTTAACGCCGGGTTTGCCTTGCAGACACTGATCCAGTGGTTTGCCGACAAGCAGCGTGACGCCAGCGCCCGTGGTGTCGATTCGACTGATCTGGCGACTGCACTGAAGATCCATGGCTACCTCAACATGGTCCAGATGGGCCATGGGGTGTTGCAGGACGTGGGCAAGGTGACCGCACTGGTACGCACCGCGCTGCGTGGCGAAGTGGTCGCCGGCGAGGCCACTCTCAAGGACTTCGTGTCGACCTTGGGCCACACCGTCAGTGAAGGGGCAGGCGTGATCTTCGGCGGCGGTATGGTGATCCTCGACGCCTACGAACTGGCCCATGCTGAAAATGAAACTCAGAAGGCAGTGTTCGGCACTCAATTGACCTTTGATTCGGCGAGCTTCATCACCGGGGCCGCCGGTATCGGTGCGGGGATGTTGGGCGCGACTTCGGCGGGAGCCTTGCTGGGTGGGGTCGGAGTGGTCGTCGGCGGTCTGGCTGTAGGCTTTACCGGATTGGCTCAGGCCTTTGGGGCTGTCGCCGAGGATGCCAAGGCGGTGGGGCGCTACTTCGATACGGTCGATGATGCCTACAAGGGCCATGGCTACCGCTATGATCAAACGCAGAAGGTGTTGGTGCCACTGCCCGGGGCGGTGGTCAAGTCACTCGACCTGCAACGTAACCAGATCAGCTTCGACAGTCAGTACATTTACCGCACTCACTCCGGCTCGACGGGCTCTGGCAAAATCAACTATTTCTTTTGGGCCGGCGATTTTCCGGTAATGGTCAAAGACCGCAATCAGGCTATCGAAATACGCAGCGGAATCGGCTACCGGGATGCAACTTATGCACTCGACCTCGGCAAGAGTAACGCGGTGATTCTGCCGGGTACGCCCAAGTCCTACATCAGCTATGAATACGAGCAGTTGCCTGGCGCGACCACCCGCCACGATGCCGGTTTCGACGTGATCCGACGCCTTGAGGAAGACAAGCGTTTTGATTATGACTTCTACATTTTTCCTGCCGAGCGGACGATCCGCAAAATTTCTCAAGAATATGTAGCGACCTCAGTCGAGGTGAAACTTGATCAGCGTAACCGGCAATTGATCGTGCCCGAGTTGCCCAAAGAGCTTCACGGTTTCATGAGCTACGAGATCAAGGGTGCGGGCGGCGAGTATCTGGTGAGCCTCAAGGAAGGCGCATGGTTGAAACTCACGAGCGAGACACCGGTTTTCGATCCGAATATCACGGTCGAGATCCATCAACTCGATGGCACGGTGGGTGGCGGTGTTCCTTACAGCCTGGTGGGCAACACGCCTTCGCGCTGGATCATCGACACTAGCCGACTCGCTGGAGGCAACATCCAGGTCCTGCGGGATCGGGTGGTGATCGGTGGGGTCAGCGTTCTGCTGGACCCGGCCACCAATGGACGGGTACTGCTGGTCGACGGCAAGGGCGAAGTGCGCGAAGTCGATTTCACCGACTTGAGTACCCGCGTGGTGTCCGAGGATGCGAGCAAGTGGCAAGCACCCGGCCAGGGGATCGAAAAACATCTGAAGGATCTGGCCAACGCGCATCAGTTACAGGGGCAGTATGTAGTAGTCGATAACTACCAGCATAACGGGCGCAATGTTGGACGCGCTTACTACGACGTTGCCAAGGACCGCATGATGTTCACCGACACCTCCGAGGCGAAGGCCGGGAAGGCTCAGCTCGGCGCGGTGATAGGCGATTACGCCTACTTCTACGATGACGAGAACGCAGCGGCATGGCGCGTAGATATCGCCAGTGGCAAGGTCGACGCGCAGTACACGCCATCGTTCAATGACAGGGAGGGCAAGATCAGTCGATTGTGGGCGGAGGGCGGAGAGGTCTATCTGGCGCGTCGCTATCAGATGGGAGACGACCAGGGCGAACTCAGTTACCGCCTCCTTGGTGATCGTATGGAGCTGGTCAGCGCTGTCGGCGACGATGCTCTGCTTAAACTGTTGGCGCGTACGCGTCAGCATGGCGATGCATTCAATAACTTGCTGCAAGGCTACAAGCGCTTCACGCAGCGCAAGACTTCGGCTTACACGCTCGGTGAGCGGCTGATTAATCCGGTTCCCGCCGCCTTGGTCACGGTGTTCGGAATCGATGCGGCGGGGGTGGCGCATCGTTATTGGATACGCACCGCCGATGGCATGCTGATCAAGCCGAATCTGGCACCGCCGGCGGATCAGGTTCTGCGTTTTGAAGCGCACGAGAGCACCCGCAGTGCCTGGACAATTCCGGCCGATCTGGTATTCGCGGGCAGTATTCTCCAGCCCAATGGGCAGGAAGTGTTTTTCTTCTACAGCAAGGCGCAAAAGGTCCTGTTCCGCCAGAACGGAGCAGGCCAGGCGATTCTCGATGCCAGTCATCCAACTGCCTTGCGCATGGATACTCCGGAGCTGGCGAACGTGTTGGCGCTGGAAGGCCAACTGCTTGCGGTCACTGTGGATGGGCGTGTGGCACGGCTTGATGCGCAGGGCTCGCTGAACTACGAAGCTGTCAATGAGCATTGGCTCAAAGGGCGTCCGACGTGGTGGCTGGACTTGCCCAAGGTCTCCGGCACTGACGCCACCCTGGCCGTTTTCGGGGTCAAGGACCGCGACGGCCAAAGCGCGCTGTCGGTGTGGTACCACAGTGGTCGTGTGGTGGTGGCTGCGTCGTCATTGCAGGGCAAGCCATTGCAATTTGTCGGCTTTGAAGACGATGGGGTCACGGCACGGCTGTTCGAACCCGGCAGCGGCAAACTTTATCTCCAGCCCTCCATGGCGGCGGATACGTTGGCCACGGCATTCGGCAACGATGCAGTGCTGGACGCAGCGGCGAAAACGCCTGTCGCGAGCGAACTGACACCGACGATGCAGCTCAAGTCAGTGCTGCAAGTCGAGAGCGGTTTGCGTCTGACAACGCACAGCGGCGAGATTTTGTTGCGCACCAACAAGGGCAACCTACAGCTGGTGGCAGTCGATGAAAAATGGCAGCAGGACAACCTGCCGCGCTTGCCAAAAGCCCTCGCCGAGTTGGCCGGGCAGTGGCGGGCGAAGGGCGTGCTGACCTTGCAGGGCAAGGCAAGTCGAGGCTGGTTCGATATCGACAGTGGCCAGATGTTCTCCGGCAATGGCATCGCTGCCACGGACAACCTTGATTTTGTCGGGGTAGGCAAAGGCGAGCAGGCGGCCTATGTGTACAGTTCGACAGCCCAGGTTCTTTACCGGGTCAACAGCGAAGGCGCGCAGGCCTGGAATCACTTCACCGGGGTCGACCGTACCGATTCCTCCCTATTGCTCCAGGGCACGGGGGGTGCAAGCGGCACAGACGAACTGGCACCACCGCTGATTACCGGGATCGATACGCTGGTGCTTCATGGTGGCGGTGGTCACGATACTTACCGTCTGAGCCAGAAGGCGTGGGGGCACTACCGAACCATCGTCATCGACAATGAAGACTCGGGCCTGGCGCTGGACCGCCTGATTCTGCCGCCGAATGTTTCGCCAGACATGCTGGTCAGCCGGCATGGCGACGACCTGATTCTGACTGACTCAGCGACGGGCACCGCACTGATGATCCGTAAGGTGCTCGGCGAGCAGGCAGCGGTGCATCGTCACCTGCAGATTGAACTGAAAAGCAATCGGGAGGTGATTGACATCAATTACCTGGCCAAGGACTTCGCTGGAAAGGAAAGTCTTCAGGACGGACTGGTCCAATTGTCCTGGAGCAGGCAGCAGTCCGCCAAGCCGTTAGATGAGGGGGTGGTTTTCGCACACACGAAGAGTCCGAATCTGGCCAAGTTAAGCGGCGTCATGGCGGCCTTCCCTGATGAGGGCGGTAGCCGCGAGAAACTGCCGATGAACCGCCAGAGCGTGCCAAGCGTTCTGGTGCCTTCGATGTCTTGATGGCGCAGAGGAGATGACAGGAGGAGCGCAATGCTCCTTCTGTCGCTGCGTACTTTCGATCCATTTTTCGCGGAACAACCCAGCATCATGAACCGATCAATAATTTTCTCACGGCAAGCCGTTGCCGGCTGGCTGCTGGTCGCTTGGCTGCCCGCCGCGCCAGCCATCGCCGCCACCAGCGATCTCTGGCAGGTCTACCTGGATGCTCAACAGAACAACTCCGAACTGGCCGCAGCCCGTTTTGACCAGGCTGCCCGGGCCGAGGCTGTGCCCCAGGCAAGGGCCGCGTTGTTGCCGACGTTTTCGGCTGGTGCGGAGATCAATAACAATGAAACCACACTGCAACAGCCTGCACAGCAGACCCGGCGCAGCGGTACCAGTTATCAAGCGACGCTGAATCAACCGCTGTTTCGCATTGATCGCTGGTTCAGCCTCAAGGCTGCCGAGGCGCAAAGTGAACAGGCATTGCTGGAGTTATCAGCGGCCGAGCAGAAGCTGATGCTCGACAGCGCTCAGGCTTATTTTGGCCTGCTCAAGGCGCAGGATGGTCTTGCCGCGAGCAAAGCCGAGGAGGCGGCGTTCAAGCGTCAACTCGAACAGGCTGACAGAGGGCTGCAATTGGGGGTGTCTGATCGCACCGATGTGCTGCAGGCCCAGGCCAGCCATGACACGGCACGGGCCAGTCGAATCGTCGCGCAGAAACAACTGGACGATGCCTTCGAAGCCCTGGATACCCTGAGCCACCAGCAATACCCGGCAATCCAGGGCGTGCGGCACGATATGCCGGTGTTGCTGCCCACGCCCAACGATGCCCGCGCCTGGGTCAACACCGCCATGCAACAAAACCTCACACTGCTGGCGAGCCGGCAGGCCCTGGAAGCCGCGCAGCAAACCCTGAGCGCGCGCAAGGGCGGGCATGCGCCTACCCTGGATGCGGTGCTGCGTTATCAGACCGGCGACAACGATAACCTCGGCTACGGTAACAGCAGCCTCAGAGGTGGCGGTTATGGCGGTGATATCGAGCAGCGCTCGATCGGGCTGCAACTCAATATCCCGCTGTTCAGCGGTGGCCAGGTGAGTTCTCAGGTGCGCGAAGCGTATCACCGGCTGAACCAGCGCGATGCTCTCAACGATAACCTGCGTCGCCAGGTGGTCGAGCAGACGCGAAATCTACACCGCGGTCTCAACAGCAGCGTCGAACAGATTCAGGCACGTCGCCAATCGATCATTTCCAACCAGGGCGCGGTGCTGGCCTCGCAGATGGGTTTCCAGGTCGGTACGCGCAATATCGTCGATGTGCTGGAGGCCCAACGTCAGCTCTACAGCGCGGTGCGCGAGTACAACAACAGCCGATATGACTACATTCTCGATACACTGCGCCTGAAGCAGTCCGTCGGAACCCTGGCCCCTGAGGATCTTCGAGCACTCTGCGACTACCTCAAGCCGGACTACGATCCGGATCGTGATTTCCTGCCACCGGAATTCCCCCGCCAATTGGCGAGACGCTGATCGAGGCGCAGCAGGTGGTGGAGGGTTACAGTGACGGGCAGGGTGATCAGCGGGGGATCCGATGTTGCATAGATTAATGACGTTCTTTGATCGCCATAAAGTGTTTTGCTACGCATTGGGCGTGATCCTTTCCGTCGGTGGCGGGCTGCTGCTGGGCAATCTCTACCGCGCACAGGCCGAGCAGCGTCACCGGATCGATACCCAGGCCATGACTGAGGACTATGCTGCGCGCCTTGGCGCCTGGAACGCTGACGGCTTCGCCATTGGCGCACTGTCGATGCTCGGGCGGCATGCGCAGTCGCTTAAACAAGTGATCAGCGAGCCTGCGCCTTCGACCGCTTTGAAAGTAGAGGCCGCCACCCCATTGAAAAGCCTCGCCATGGTGGTTGGCGCAGGTCATGCCTATGTCGTCAATCAGCAGGGTGTGATCGTGGCGGCGTACGATAGCCTCGGACGTTCGGTGGATGGGTTGAACATAGGCTTTCGCCCCTATTTCAAGACCGCGATGCAGGGCAAACCGACTGTCTACGGTGCCATCAGCCGCACACTGGGCCAGCGCATGTTTTATATGGCGGCGCCGGTGTATGCCTCCAGCACCAGCCAGGATAAAGCTATCGGCGTGGTGGTGGCGGGTTTTGATGCGCGGGTTCTGGACGCTGAGCTGAACAAAACCACACGCCACCATCTGCAGATGATTCTCTCGCCTGGTGGGGTCGTGCTGTCCTCCAATCTTTCTTCGCTCTTGCTCAAGTCTGACCGGTCGTGGTCACCTGAGACATTTACCGGTGATGTGCGCCAGCAATTTGGCAACTACCCATTCACCAATGGCGTGCCTGAACGGCTGCCTTTCGATGTCGGGCAACCGGTGGTGTCATTCGAGGGGCAGCGTTACGCCGTGTCCCGGGCCAGTTTCGACTGGAACGACCCGAATGGTTCCTGGGCCGTGATCAGCCTGGACAGCCTGGATGCAGTCCTTTCCGAAGGCCAGTTTCTGTTGATCGAAGGCGCCAGTGCGCTGTTGCTATTCCTGATGTTGTGGGCCGGCCTGCGGCGGCTGACCGATGCTGTGCAACATAAGCGTGATATGCAACGCATCGAACAGAGTGAGCGGCGCCTGGACCTGGCGCTGCAAAGTGGCGCGTTGGGCTTGTGGGACTGGAATGTCAGCCTGGGCACCATTATCAACAACGATGTCTGGATGCGGATGCTCGGCTACAGTCAGGCGGAGCTTGATAGGACATTCGGCAATGGTCTGGAACGCTGGACCTGCCTGGTTCATCCCGAAGACCGTGAACCGACCATGACGAAGCTGATGGACCACCTCAATCATCGCGTCGGCGAGTATCGCGCCGAATACCGGATGCGCCACAAGAGCGGGCGCTGGTTATGGGTACTGGACATCGGCAAGGTCATGGAACGCGACGCTCGGGGAGAGGCCATTCGTGTGACCGGGGTGCTGCAGGACATCACCAAGTCAATCGAAGTGCAGCGATCCATCGTGGACAGTCAGACCAAGCTGCAGTCGATGATTGCGAACATTCCCGGCGTCGTGTTTCGCAGTCTGCCCAGTCGGGAGCGCGAGATGGTATTTCTCAGCGATGCCATAGAAACGCTCAGCGGCTACCCCGCGCACCATTTCCAGTCAGGGCATGCCTATCGGGATATCGTTCACCCCGATGACCTGGAGATTTTCAACCGCAGCCTGGACAGCACCAGCTATATCCTCGAATACCGGATCATTATGGCCAGCAACGAAGTGCGTTGGGTCTATGACAAGGGCCAGATCATCCAGAGCGATGGCTCACCGCAGTACTTGGACGGGGTTATTTTCGATATCAGCGAGCGCAAGGCAGTGGAGGCGCAAGTACAGCAGTCACGCCAGGAGGCGGAGCTGGCGACGCAAGCCAAGTCAGAGTTTCTCGACAACATGTCCCATGAAATCCGTACGCCGTTGAATGCCATCATCGGCATGGCGCATCTGGTCCTGGACATGCCGTTGGAGAGGGCGCAACGACAATGCATCGAAAAGATGGACCGCGCGGCCAAGGGGTTGGTGAGTGTAGTCAACAGCGTGCTGGACCTGTCCAAGATCGAGGCCGGCAAGTTAAGTATCGAACAGGTCAGCTTCGATCTTCATGAGATGGTTCAGGATGTGCTCGGCCTCATGAGCCAGCGCGCCCGTGAGCGGAATATCGAGCTGCGGCTGGATGTCCCTTCACACTTGAGTCGCGTCTATATTGGCGACCCGTTTCGCCTCACTCAGGTGCTGATCAATCTGGTGGACAACTCGATCAAGTTCACTGACGTCGGGCATGTGACCCTCGGTGTGCGCCAACTGAGTCAATGGAGCGACACCGCGATGCTGTGCTTCAGCGTCGCCGACACAGGCGTGGGCATGAGTGAGGAGCAGCGCATCCGCTTGTTCAGCGCCTTTGTCCAGGCCGACCCATCCATCAGCAGACGGTACGGCGGGACGGGGCTGGGATTGACGATTTCCAGGCGCATTGTGCGTCTGATGCAGGGCGATATCTGGGTCAACAGCATCGAGGGGCAGGGCAGTGAGTTCAAGTTCACGGCCCAGTTGAAGTTGGCGTACCCTGCGTCGACCAAAGAACTGACGCCCAGACCCGTTTGCTGTGCGGGTAATACCAATGGTGTTACCACGCTCGCTGAATCGGGAATGTCCACCTGCGACTATGCGCAGCTATTAGCCGGTGCGCGAATCCTCGTGGTGGAAGACAACCTGTTGAACCAGGAAGTGGTGGACGGGTTACTGCAACACGCCAAGGTCCATGTGGTGATGACGGAGAGTGGGGAAGAGGCGCTTAACCTCTTGATGCGCGACGCACAGTTCGATGCCGTGCTGATGGACTGCCAGCTTCCCGTCATGGACGGCTACGAAACCGCCAGGCAGATTCGCCTTCATGCTCATTTGCAGCGGCTGCCGATCATCGCGGTCACGGCCAACATCCTGGCGGATGTGAAGGGCCGAGCCTTATCTGCCGGAATGAACGATTGCATTACCAAACCGCTGGAGATCAAGGCTTTCTACCGGACTCTGGCGTGCTGGATCAAAACGCAGGAATTGCAGGTGCTGCCGTCGGTCATTGAGTCACCGTCGGCGGCAATAATGTCCCGCCCGGAATCATTGCTGGCCCTCGACGGCTCGTCGATCAACACCGCCCTTGGCCTTGCGGTGGTCAATCAGGACGAAGCGCTCTACGCGCATCTACTAAGGATTTTTTACGCGGATAATCAGCAACTGCTTGAGCATCTCTGGCTTGCTCATGAAGCACTGGACACGACCGCCATCGGCCGTCTGGCCCACAGTCTGAGGGGGTGTGCCGGGCATATCGGGGCGACGGCGTTGCAAGAGGCCGCAGGATTGCTGGAAGAAGGCTGCACGCGCGAGGATGATACCGCGTCGTTGATTCACCACTTGGCTGACTGTCTACGGCCGGTGCTGGCTGATCTTGCCGATTTTACGGCCCAGGCGGTGCCCCCAACGGCTGTCAGCCCGCCTCTGACAAATGACGAAAAAGATCTGCAACTGGATCGACTCGCTCGTTTGCTGGTGGAGGACAATGCCGAAGCCCTGAGCCTGATCGACCGACTGTGTCAGCAAGACGACGGCGCCGGTTTGCGGGTTATCCAGGAACTGATCTATGACCTGGAGTTTGCCCAGGCTCACGCTTTACTGGTGCACTACCGCCAGTCGATCACCGATCGCTTGCAGTGAGGAGCGCCTGACAGGCCGCCACACGCTCCTCACACACTTGCACCAGTCGACGGTGCAAGGCCCGCAACGGTTCGCAGATCTGCGAACGGTGCGACACCACCAGATTCAGCGGGGCTGGATCCCCTAGCCAGCCGCCCAACAATGGCAGCAGGCGGCCGGCGGCCAAGTCGTCGGCGACAGTCAACAGCGGCAGATAGATCACGCCATGGCCGGCCAGGGCCCAACGGCGGGCAGCATCGCCATCGTCGCAGTGAAAGAGGCCCTGCACCCGCACCTCTTCGACCTCGCCCTGAGCATGGAAGCGCCAGCGCGATTCCGGGCGGCCGATGCTATGACTGATGATGCAGTCGTGTTCACCAAGTTGCGCCGGTGTGACGGGTGCCGGGTTTGCGGCCAGATAAGCCGGGGCGGCACAGACAATGAAATGGTGGTGTTTGAGTACCGGCAGTTCCACCAGATCCAATGACAGGCTGCGGCCAAAGCGCAAGGCTGCGTCGAACTTTCCTTTGAGCAGGTCTTCTTCCTTGTCGCTCAGAGACAGCTTGATGTGCAGTTTCGGTTTCTCCTGCTTCAGTTCGGCCAGCAGGTCGAGCAACAGATGGCGCCCCAGGTCTGAAGACACGGTGAGTTCGAGCATGCCGTCATCATGAGTCAACGAGCGCTTGCCCATGGCCAGGATCTTCAGCGCATGCTGCGCGCTTTCCAGATAGCGCGCGCCCTCGGAGGTGAGTTTCATAGTGCGGGTAGAGCGGGTAAACAAACGCACGCCCAGGCGATTTTCCAGACGCTTGAGCGCCATGCTGGCAGCGGCGGGGGTGATGGACATGGCACGAGCAGCAGCCGACAGGCCTTCCAACTCGGCAATGAGTACAAACAGCTCTAGATCTTCCAGGTTGGCCATAGTGAATACTCGCTGTTTGCTCAGAGGCCGGGAAAGTTAGAGGAGGCGGTGAGCATCGCTGCTGACAGTGCCTGCTGGTCACTGGGCAGGCATGACATCAGTTCCTGGTGGTCGAGCATCTGTCTGAAGGCGTGGGCATGCCGTTGAGGTAGATCGATGCCGGGTTGCAGAAGCGCCAAGTGATAGGTCAGGGCCAGGGTGAACAGGCGTGTCGACAGTGGCGTGGACTCAAGATCTTTAGCGCTTGCCCGACTATCGAACAGAGCGCTGGCGTGGCTGATACTCCAGGCCAGGTTGAGCAGACGGTCTTCCGGGTCGACATGGTTGAGTATTTCCTCAATCAGCAAGCGGCTGTTGACGAGCGCCTGAGAGAGGCTGGCATACGGCTGGTTGAGGCCGATCAATGCCAGGCAGGCAGCGCTGCGAAACTCCACCGGGTCGCTTTCGACGACGCTGTTGTCGAGCAGGATCGTCAAGGTATCGAGGAGCGCATCCAGGCGAATGTGTGGGTTTTGCGCCAGCTGCAGCGCCAGTGCACAGATAAAACCGTCACGCATATTGCTGCCCGCTGACGGCTCGGCGGCCGGCTGCGGGTTATGCAGCGGTTTGTCCCGGTACCCCAATTGCGCCGCCACCCGGGCCAACACGACTGGCGGCGAGATCGGCTTGGCGATGTAGTCCGCAGCGCCCAGCAGCAAGCCAAGACGCTCGTCCTCGATGCTGCTGCGCGAGGTCAGGAAAATCACCGGAATGGTCGCCGTGGCCGGATGGTTTTTCAACTCACTGAGCACCTGGAAACCGTCCATGCCTGGCATGGTGATATCGAGAATGATCAGGTCAGGTCTGGAACTATGAGCCAGCTCGATACCGCGTTCGCTGTTCTTGGCCAGCAGCACTTCGTATTCAGTGGTCAGCGTCTTTGACAGCACGATCAGCGACTGCGGATCGTCGTCGATGGCCAGGACGGTATAGGAATTGGAGAGGCGCGCTGCGTGCATGGGATATTCGCCTGTGCGAGGTAGGCCGGCATTCTAGCGTATTTGCCGTCAGGCATCCTTGCTCAGAGCCTTGTATTGCCGTCTTTGTAATCGTGAAGATTCAAACTCGATCCTCACCTGCAACGCTAGGTAAGCTGAGAACTCGACGGCGGATAAAGTTCGCTGAGCACCGTCATCAGTGCGCGCTTGCGTGGATTCTCCAGACTGAGCCAAGCCACACCGATGCCCGCGCCACTCATGGGCAGCGCCAGCGGTCGAATCACTACACCGACCGGCAGTGCCGATGCCGCGCCGCTTGGCAAAATGCCGATGCCCAGACCGGCAGCCACCAACGCCAACTGGGTAGTGAATTCGCCCATTTCCCGGGCGATCGTCAACGTCACTTTGCGTCGGTGAAAACCCGCGAGCATCTGGTCATACAAGCCGGGCGCGAACTTGCGCGCCAGCACCAATACCGGGTGCTCCGCCAAGTCCTGAGGTTTGATCCGACGTTGGCTGCACAGCGGATGTTCTGGCGGCAGCGCCACCACCAATGATTCTTCGAAGAGCATGCGGGTGTGCACGCCAGACACATTCAAGGGCAGGCGTACCAGGCCAAAATCCAGGGCATTATCCAGCAAGGCCCGCGCCTGCGGTAGCGAAGGCATGTCCTTGAGCTCCAGTTCGATGCGCGGGTAGCGCTCCTCAAGCGTACGCACGAGCAACGGCAACAAGTGCGACAACGTTGAAGAGACAAATGCCAGACGCAATATGCCCACTTCTCCGGCCGCCGCTTGCTGTAACACCTCAAGGGCGCGTCCCGCCTGACGCAAGGTCGCCAAGGCCTCGGGCAGAAACAGCACTCCTTCCTGCGTCAACTCGACTCGGTGCCGGTCACGCTCGAATAACTGCGCGCCGACATCGTCCTCCAGAGCTCGTATCTGCGCACTCAAGGCGGGCTGGACAATGTGCAGACGCGCGGCCGCACGACCAAAGTGCAGTTCCTCAGCCAAGGTCGCAAAAGCCCGCAGATGCTTGAGTTCCACTGTTGTGCTCCCGATTCCATGCAGATTCTGGTGATCACCATCGGTGATCACAACATCACCATAAACGATTGGCGTGACAAGGCGATAGCGATTGAAAGTGGCGCCATGTCAACTCGTCAATGGTAGGGATATCCGCATGATCGACAGTTTTCGTCTGAACGGGCGCACAGCGCTGATCACCGGTTCGGTACGCGGCATTGGCCTGGCCCTGGCCCGAGGACTGGCGCAAGCGGGCGCGCAAGTGGTGATTAATGGGCGCGATGCCAAACGCGCCCAAAGTACCTGCGCGTTGTTGCGCGATGAAGGTCTGGAGACTGAGTACTCGGTGTTCGATGTGACCGACCACCAGTCCGTCGCATTGGCGGTCGATGCACTGGAAAACCGCTCAGGCCCGATAGAGATTTTGATCAACAACGCCGGGTTGCAGCATCGTCAGGCACTTGAGGATGTCAGTGCCGAGGATTGGCACCGGCTAATGAGTACCAACCTTGATGGTGTGTTCAACGTGTCCAGGGCTGTGGCCCGCCACATGATCGCTCGCCGGCGCGGCAAGATCATCAACATCGGCTCCGTGCAAAGCGAGCTGGCCCGACGCTCCATTGCGCCTTACGCCGCCAGCAAGGGCGCCGTGCGCATGCTCACCCGAGGCATGTGTGCCGACTGGGCCAGCCATGGCCTGCAGATCAACGCCTTGGCTCCCGGCTATTTCCAGACCGAGCTGAACCAGGCGCTGGTCGCCGATCCGGCTTTCTCCGATTGGCTGGTGCAGCGCACGCCCGCCGGGCGCTGGGGCAGGGTAGAGGAGCTCTGCGGCGCGGCGGTTTTCCTTGCTTCGTCAGCGTCCGACTTCGTTAACGGTCAGACCCTTTTCGTCGATGGTGGCTTGACCAGCGTCGTCTAACTCTCGCAAAGGACTCCACGATGCCTCAATCCCTGCCAACCCTCTGCGGCTCCATCATGGGCTCGCCGTTTTCGCTCTCGGCAAAGATCCACAATGCCGCCTACGCAGCCCTTGGCCTTGACTACACCTTTGTCTGTTTTGGCGTCGAGGATCCTGTTGCTGCGGTGGCGGCCATTCGTGCGCTGGGCGTGCGCGGAATGAACGTTTCGATGCCCTACAAAACCGCAGTCATGCCTTGTCTGGACAGGATCGACGAGTCGGCGCAGGTGATTGGCGCGGTCAACACCATCAACAATGTCGACGGCGTACTCACCGGCTATAACACCGACTACATGGGCGCGATACGCGCGCTGGAGGAGGTCACCGACCTGCAAGGCAAACGCGTTGCCGTGATCGGTGCCGGCGGCGCAGCCCGTGCGGTGGTTTTCGGTTGCTTGCAAGCGACGGCTGAGGTCACGGTATTCAACCGCAGTGTCGAACGCGGCACGGTCCTCGCCGAGGATCTCGGTGCGCGGTGGGGCGGCAGCGTCGAGGCGTTCACGGCCGAGACTTTCGATATCGTCATCAATGCCACTTCCGTTGGCTTCAAACAACCAGACAGCAACCCGCTGGACGGCCGACTGGCCCGCCACCTGATCGTCATGGACGTGGCATTCATGCCGGTGCAGACCGCGTTGCTGCTGCAAGCCAAAACGCTGGGGTGCCGCACCGTGCCTGGCACCCGCATGTTGGTGCATCAGGCCTGTCGGCAAATCGAGTTGTACACCGGAAAAGAGGCGCCCATCGACATCATGGAGCAGGCCATGCTCGAGGAAATACAGCGCTTGAAGCTCTAAGCAATCCACCGACCGGTCAATAACAAGATGCCGTAAAGGCACCTGGAGGTACCCCATGACTCACGATCATTCAGCAACCGATAACGCCTCGATCGCCGAGGTGCAAGTGCACAAGAAAGACTTGCACCGCGCCGCTTGGGCCTGCTCCTTGGGCAGTGCCCTGGAGTACTACGACTTTGCGCTTTACACCCTGGCTTCGGCGCTGATTTTCGGGCCACTGTTCTTTCCTGAACAGACCCGCGCCATGAGCCTGATCGCCAGTTTCGGCACCTACTTTCTGGGCTTCGCGATACGGCCGCTCGGCGGGGTCCTGTTTGGCATGATCGGTGATCGCGTCGGGAGAAAGTTCGTGCTGGCGTCGACGGTGCTGTTGATGGGTATTTCCAGCACGCTCATCGGTGCGCTGCCAAGCTTCCATCAAGTCGGCTACCTCGCGCCGGTGCTGCTGGTGATTCTGCGTTTGCTGCAAGGGTTGGGCGCGGGTGCCGAACAGGCCGGCGCGGCGGTGATGATGACCGAGTACGCTCCTGAGGGCCGGCGCGGTTTTTACGCTGCGCTGCCTTTCCTCGGCATCCAGTTGGGCACCATCCTCGCAGCGTTGGTGTATTTTCTGGTGGTCAGCGGCAATGACAACGTGATCGAAAGCGGGCTGTGGCGGTTGCCGTTTTTCAGCAGCGTGGTGATCGTTGCATTGGGCCTGTACATGCGTCTGTCACTCAAGGAATCGCCGACCTTCATCCGCCTCAAAGCGCTCAAGCGCGTATGCGAGAACCCGCTGAAGAGCGCGATGAAACACTCCAGACCGACCTTGTTGATCGGCATCGGACTGCGTCTGGGGGAAAACGGTGGTTCCTCGATCTACCAGGCCCTGGCGGTGAGCTACATCGTGGGCGTGGTCGGTCTGCAAGGGCCGGTGGGTGTGCTGACCCTGATCTGCGCGGCCAGCCTCGGCGCGCTGACCGTACCGATTGCCGGCAAGCTCAGCGATCGATTTGGGCGAGTCGTGGTCTATCGGGCCTTCGCGCTGGTGCAGTTGGCACTGGCGTTTCCGGTGTGGTGGGTACTCAGCCTCGGCAATGTGGTGGCGAGCATCATTGCCATCTCGATCGCTCTGGGTATCGGCACCTGGGGAATGTTCGGTACTCAGGCGGCGCTATTGCCTGAGCTGTTCGGCTCCCGCCACCGTTACATGGGTGTGTCGATTGCCCGGGAAGCGTCGGCAGTGATCGCCGGTGGCATTGCGCCAATGATCGGTGCCGGCATCATTGCCCTGGTAGTGGCGAGCCACGACGGCGACGCCAGTGCAGGTGTCGGTGCCTGGATGCCAATTGCCTGCTACCTGACGTTGCTGACACTGATCACTCTTTACAGCACATTCAAAACACCAGAAACCCTCAATCGTGATCTGGACGAACCCCGTGATGCGTGGGACATCGCCAGTGCTGGAGCAGCGCTGCCCTTTGAGCGTGGAAGCCGCAGACGTACGCGAATAGCGTGACCAGGTCTGATCTCATCTTGGCCAACACGTTGTCGTAGATTGACTGGAGGAGGGTGGCCGCCTGGATCCGAACGCCTCTTCAGCGTCTAAAGTCGCTTTGGGAACGGAGTGCAAGCCGGGGGTGGATGTGCTAATGGAATTCCAAAAATGAGGTTAGAGTGTTCATCCATGTCTGTTTTCGCGCAGTTGCACCAAGCGGTTCCAGCGAACCTGCAGAGCCAGAAACTGTATATCTATCGTATGTGAACAATGAATCGTCCAATGTTCGTTTCTCTGGATGGGCCCAAGGGCACCGGTAAAACCACGCTGTTGGAGGCCGTTACCAAAGCACTGAGGGCCGACAACCAAAAAGTTATCCGACTTTGCGAGCGAAAAAGAGATCCCTACAGGGGTGAAACCATGGCCCTGGTTAACGCCCTTGCCAGGAATCCTTCCAGGGAACTTGAGTGGTCTGTGTGCCAGGCTTTTGCTGAAAGCCGTAGCTGGATTTCCCGACATGTGCTGACTGAACAGCCACCGGGCAGCATCATCCTGATCGATCGCTGGTATCCGTCGGACGCCGCATTCCGCCATACCGTGCCGTTTGCCGAGATTCTCCAGTTGAACATGGATCGAGACGTACAAGTGCCAGACTTGCATGTCGGCGTTGTCACTGCGCCGGATATTTCATGGGCGCGGGCAACGACGCGATCGCGAGGACTGGGCGGCACTGTGATCCAGAAGTATGCGGAGCACGTAACGTGTACCGAGAAGTTCGAGCAAGCGGTTGCAGATCACGGCTGGGTTTTATGCCGCAACGAAGGGACAGTTGAAGAGGCAACCGCGCAGGTGGTGAGAGAGATCTATAAGGTGCTTGTGACGGGCACCGCTTGCCTTAGGTCACAGCTCCTCGAACATCAATGTATGCGGTTTGAGTGTCCCATCGAAGGTAAAATTTCGCTGCTGCCAGATAACGTCGATGAGAAGAGGATCTCTCGCTTCTCGAAGGTTTTTCATTTCTGCTAGCTGCTCGTCGATAGCCTTGCCGTGCTCAGTTGTGAGTAAGTTGGCCTTGACTTTACTTATTGTGATTAGCATTGGCATTGAAGGCTTTTCGAAAAGTTTTGTTAGCGGGTGCGCGCAATGGAGCAATTGGCTTGCGGCATCAGGATCCACCGATTTAAGTTCTTCATATGCCCAAAAAATATGCGAGATTATCTCAGAGCCTTTAGGGCTTCTTGCATACATTTGGGCCGTCTGCCGAGAAGCAGAAAGGTAAACTCCGCCATACCTGAAGTTGAATCCACCACCAGTTACGTTCTGATCAATCATCGCCTTGACGATAAAATCATTCATTTGCCACCAGGTACTCTTACTCTTCTGTGCATCAAGCAGTTTTGCAAGCTGCTCCAGAATTTCGAAGTCGAACAATGAGGGATCGCGTACCGCACCAAGCCCCTGCTTTTCAATGGAGTCTCGGAAAAGTGTCGACGTCCCGTGATAGAGGGGGAAAGTGAGGTAACCATCTTGGTCGATCATAAGGCTTTCCTATTATCTATATTAGTCAGTCGCAATTCGCAGCCGCGAAGCTAAGGGAGGTGGATCTGGCACACAAACTCACCACCGCAGAGGCTGAGCTCATGGCTTTGCGCGTATCGAGTGAGGCGGATGGCTCGCAGGCGTAGTCCAGAGAACCTTGAACCCATTAGCACATCGCTGAGTATATTTGTACTTCAGCGGCTACAGAGCGGTTTTTTCCAATTTAGTACTGACAGAAAAGGCGCAGCCGGGTTGAGATAGTACGTCAGTTGTGCAACCTAACTGGTTGGCGTGGAATGCTTTCCGATTAAGTCGTCCACGTTTCCGATTAATCAGTGGGGGTCACAGTGCTGCGGTGATTGTCGAGGTGGAGTCAGGTGTTGCTGTGAGCGTGCGTAGCGTAATACATGATTTAACATAATATACATTACACGTAACAAGGTATTTCAGGATTGGCCCGTTTGCCCAGTGGATTTCAACCTTCAGAGTCGCCCTGAATCCGATCTACGGCGTCTCCTTGATTTCGACGCCGCTCAACCCTCACTACGCGTCAGCTTTTCAATCAGCGCTCGATGCTGTGGAAATTGCTGCGTGAGTTTCTGCCGACCAGCCATGTCGATATCGGCAAAATCAAATCCTGGCGAAACGGCTTCACTGATCAGCCCAAATCCGTTCTCGCCGTCGAGCAACCGCGAAGCTTTCCAGATTCCACCCGGTACGTGTAATTGCAAAAGCTGTCCTGCCAAAATGTCGCTGCCCATCACCAATGTCTGCAGCGAACCATCCGCATGGATCAGGCTGTACTCAATGGCGTCGCCCATGTGGAAATAATGCAGGATGTCGGATCGATTGAAATGAAACTGGCCCACCGGTGATTGCTGATCCAGAAGATAGTAAATCGAGGTCATCAGATACCGTGGGCCGCTGGGGGTTTCGAATGGGTCGCGATGATCTGCCTGCTAGGTTCTACGGAAATAACCACCTTCGAGGTGAGGTTCCAGATTCAATGTTTCAATTACGCCCCGAGCCTTCGCGCCAAACCTAATCATAGTGCCTTCTCCTTCGAATATGCGCCTAAATTCGTGCTAACTCGACTAAACGGCTATTTAGTTGAGTTATAGAAAAGCACATCTATGCGGTCCTTGTCGGAAGTTTCCGGGGTAATATTCGATACCTCCCCCCCCTGCCCCCCGCGAATAGCTGCCCAAGGTAGCGCGGCAGACTATTGCTCGGTGGTATTACCGGTTTAGCCATTTTGCCCGCTCTCGAAGAAGCGGTTTCCCACCCGTTGCAGCCCGAGGTTTTCCCGCAGGCTGCGGCCTTCGTACTGCGTGCGGAATAGCCCGCGCCGTTGCAATTCAGGCACCACCAGATCAACAAAATCATCGATGGCACCCGGCAGATGAGTGAACAGCACATTGAAGCCATCCGCTGCATATTCTTCATACCAGGTGGTCAGTTCGTCGACGATCTGCGCCGGCGTGCCGACCTGAACCTTATGCCCACTGGCCGACAGGCTACGCAGCAGTTGCGCGACTGTCGGACGCTCGCGACGGATCAGATCGACCACCAGCTGCTGCCGGCTCTGGTGCCGTTGCGTCGGTGCGAGATATTCCGGCAACGGCACCATGGCGTGCAATGGCAAGGCCGACAGATCAATGCCAAGGTCTAGCAGCCAGGACAAGCCCCTGAGCATCACTTCTGGGTCGAGTAGCTCTTGCAACTGTTGGTACTTTTCTTCGGCCTCGTTGAGGGTTCGGCCGACGGTCGGCGCAATGCCCGGAAAGATCTTCAGCTGCCCGACGTCTCGCCCATAGCGCGGCAAACGTTCCTTGAGGCCGGCGTAAAATGCCTTGCCCTCCTCCAGGGTTTGCTGGGCGGTGAACACCAGTTCAGCGCTGCGCGCCGCCAGCTCTCGACCCGAGCCAGACGAGCCGGCCTGAGCGATCAGCGGCCAACCTTGCAGGGGGCGCGGCGCGTTCAACGGACCGTGAACCTGGAAGTGTTGGCCGTGATGTTCAAGCACGTGCATTTTCTCGGTATCGAGCCAGGTGCCTGTGACCTTGTCACGCACAAACGCATCATCGGCCCAACTGTCCCAGAGCCCGGTTACCACGTCGAAAAACTCTTCGGCCCGGGCATAACGATCAGCGTGTGCCAAGGGCTGGGCATGATTGAAGTTTTCGCCGCCAATCAAACCGGTTACCAGGTTCCATCCGGCACGACCACCGCTCAGGTGATCGAGTGAAGCGAACTTGCGCGCGACGTTATAGGGCTCGTTGTACGACGTATTGACGGTGGCGATCAGGCCGATGTGTTCGGTCAACACCGCTAGCGCCGGCAGTAGCGTCAACGGATCCCAGCGCAAACTGTAAGACGTGCGGCTCAGCACCCGTGGATCGAGGTTGCCCACCGCAACATTGTCATTGAGAAACAACGCATCGAAGCAGCCTCGTTCCAGCGTTTGCGCGTAGTGCCGATAGCGCTGAAAATTCACCGAAGCATCGGCATCAGCCTGTGGGTGACGCCAACTGCCACCGTGCGCGCCGGAGCCGGACAGAAAGGCCCCAAGGCGTATTTGCCCCGGACGTTCAGCCACGACCCGGCCCTTCTCCGGCGAGTGCCTGCGCCGTTTTTGCCCCGCGCAGCAACCACGCCACCGAGGCCAAGACACTGAGGCTGGCCACCGCTAGAAACACCATCACCGCACGATAGCCATTGAGGAACGCGCCCTGCATATCATCCAGCGGCAGTGCGGAAAAATGATGATAGATCCCGACGCCGACCGCCAACCCGAGACCGCCACCCACGTTGTGCAACGTCATCAGCGACCCCATGGCTACCGAACCGACCTGCTGCGGCACCGACGAAATCCCCAACACCGTCGACGGCCCGAGAATGCTCGCCCAGCCCAGGCCCATGACCACGAACGCGGCCAGGACATAGGCCAGAGACGTCTGGCGATCAAAGCCAGCCTGCAACAACGCCGACACCACAAACAGCAGTAACCCGGTCTTGATCAGCAACGCCGGCCCCTTGCGATCCACCAACCGCCCCACAAGCGGTGACAATACCGCGACCCCAAGTGTGGTCGGCAACAGCAACAGACCGCTGGCCTGAACGTTTTCGCCGCGAATCAACGCCAGGTAAAGCGGCATGACAAAAAACGCTACGCAGTAAAACAGCGCCAGGCCGAAACTGGCGGTCACTGCAGCCACGAAGCGCCGGTTGGCGAATAACCGCAAGTCGATGATCGGCGCCGCGACACGTTTCTCCACCTCGATGAACGCCCAGAGCGCCAGCACCGCCAGACTGATCAAGCTCAGCGTCACCGGCGAACGCCAACCCCACGCTGCGCCTTGCACGATCACCAGCACCAGGCTTGGCAACCCGACCAGCAACAAAGTCGCCCCCAGCCAATCAAGCCGGGTGCCTGTCTGCTCAGCCCGGGACTCATCGACGCTGACGCTGCAAATCGCCAGGCTGAGCAGCACCAACGGCACGTTGATCAGGAAGATCCATTGCCAGCCGAACGCGCTGGTAATCACTCCGCCCAACACCGGCCCTATGGCCAGCCCGACGCCATTGACGCCGAACAGCACACCGAACGCCTTGCCTTGTTCGGCGCTGTCGAATGTGCTGGAAACAATGGCGCCGGACGCGGTGTAGAGCACCGCACATGCCAGGCCTTGCACGATTCGCGCGGCGATCAACTGGTCGATGTTGCCGACCAGGCCGGCCGCCAACGAAGCCAGGCCAAATACACTCAGGCCGATGAACAGCACGCGTTTGCGCCCATGCACATCCGCCAGCCGCCCGACCAGCACCATAAAACTCGACAGCGCCAGAATGAAACCGTTGATGACCCACTGCAAACTGTCGACTTCCGCCCCCAGATCCTGCTGCAACGCCGGCAGTGCGGTGTTGACGATAGTGAAATCGACACAGCCCAGAAAACTGGCAATGCTCACTCCGAGCAATGCCCACCATTTGCGTTGCTGTTGCGCAAAAACGCTCATGGAAACTCCTTGTTCAATTGAATAAAAACAGCGGTACGGTGATGCACTACGGCAGGAGCTCTCGCTGCGCCGTTGTCTTCAAATCGCGATCGCGCCACTCGACCAGTTCGGGTGAATTGCCCCAGGCAGCGTGAAGGGAATCGGGATCCCGCGTTTCTTGAATTTCAGCGGCAACCAGCGCACCCGGTCCGGGCTGTGAGGCTCGATCAGCAGGTCACGGCTGGTGGCCATCGCAGCAGTCATCTGCTGCGGATACAGTACGTAGTCGTAACCCTCGGCGGCCCATAGCGGCAAAATGATCGGGATTTCTTCGAGGATGTATTCGCGGCACTGATTGGCGGCACGCGTGATGTCGGCGTGTTCGTCACGCAATCGCAAACGGTCGGTAAACACCGCGATGGTGCTTTCGATCGCTTCGCGCAGCTCATGACGCTCGTGGTAGATCACATTGAGCTGCTGGCGCAGTTCGGCGTAATGGTCGCTTGCCAGTTCCTGGTTCCAGCGGGTGATGTGATAGGGCACGCGCAAACCATCGAGAATCTGCTGATTGCGTGCCAGCCAGGCGTCGCCGTCGCGGATGGATGCCGACAGCGCTTCGCCGGGGGATTTGCCGTGCTTGTTATGGCGCTGCAAGGTGTCGGCGACCACGACTTTGACGTGGCTGAAGCCCGACTGATTGATCAAGTGGATGGTCGAGCGCAGCTTTTGGTCTTCGTGATACTCCTGGCCAACGCTGACCGCCAACACCACCCGCTTACCTTCAAATTCGTGCTCTTCGCCACCCTTGTTGAAATAGGCCTTGAGGTTGATTTCCTGTGCGTTGCTCATGAGTTAGCTCCAGTAGGCCAAAGGCTGGTGTTCGCCGTAAAAACCGATAAAGACGCCGAGTGTCACGCGGGTGCTGCTCGCTGAAGGGCGCACCGCATGGATCAGCCGCGGGTTGAGCAGGATCAGGTCGCCAGACTCGGGCTTGATCACAAAGTCCGGTGGCGGTAGCAAATGTCGTTCGATGCCGTAGGCGCGGTCGCCACGCAGGCGCTGGTATTCTTCCTCGTCCGGCTCGATGCCCCAGATCTCGAGTTCGCCACCGTCCTCGGGGATTTCCAGATAGATGTTGGTCGACAACTGCGTGAGCAATTTCGGGTGGTGCCCTTGAGGGGCATTGCGTTCCAGATTGTCAGTGTGTGGCGTCAGGTCGACGCCGCTGCCCTGGAAGCGGGCGATGCCGACGAAGCACTTTTGCCCATCCACTTGCAACAGGTGCGCACCGTGGGGCCAGACTTCATCGAGCAGCAAACGCAGTTCGTCGATCGGTGAAGCCAGTGGCCGGAACAAGTTGCGAATCCGGCGGATGTTGGCGTGGGCCTGAGCGTGATAGTCGGCACGGCTCTGCTCATCCTGGATTTCGATGTAGGCCTTGCCGATCCGAACAAATTCCTGCTGCTCGGTAAAAGCGCTGCGCAATTCGGGGCGGAATAAATGATCGCGTGCGACCTGCAAGGTGTCCGGTGGACAAAAGCCTTTTAGTTGCACGCCGTAAGAGCGTTTTTCCACGACATCAAGAATATGCCGTGCTTCAAGTTGGTCGGCAGTAATAACTGTAAACATTCAAGCTTCCTCATTCCCTGGAAGTAACGACGGGACAGACCGGGCAAACCTTTCAAATTATTTCAAGGCAACCTTAGGTAATTGCCTGAGGCTTGTGAAATATCGTTTATCTCTAACTACCCAACTAAAAAATGTATCAAAAATCAGGCAAATAGCGCCCGGCATCGATCATTGACGGATCGCGATAGAGATTATTAAAAATACTGATAATTAAACTAAGTAACGCACATTATTCGAACTCTCTAATTGATCACCTTCCTTCAAGTAGTCATCAATTTGTCACGTCGTTAAATTGTTCATCAAAGTAAGCCGGCGCATTAAATGAGTTCTGGATAATGCCCTCCTCTCGATAAAGATCGGCGGTGTGTTGCACGTCTTCAACGACTGCTGGCGCAACCGGAATACGGTGCGGTACGGCGAAGCGATTGGAGCGTTCGTGGATTTCCACCGGCAAACCGCTGTAGCCCGCCTGGACTTTCGAGAACGCCTCCTGATGCTGGTTAGCCCAGGCATAGGCGCGATCAAGCCGTTTGAGCAGGTCACGAATTTGCAGGGATTTGTCACGGATGGCGTTGTCATTGGCGACCAACAACATATGCCCGGCAAACAGCCCTTCGCCACTGACCAGCACCCGCGTGCCGCCTTCCATTTGCACCATGCTGGTGTAAGGATCCCAGGTCGCCCAGGCGTCTGCCTGACCGTTGGCCAGCAAGCTGCGGGACTCGCCGGGTTGCAAAAAAATGAACTGCGCATCACGGCCGTGCAGCCCCGCCGAACGTAGCGCCGCCAGTGCCATGAAATGCCCGATGGAGCCACGGGTGGTGGTAATGCGCTGGCCCTTCAGGCTCGCGGCGTCCGTCAGCGGCGAGTTCTGATTGACCACAATCGCCACCGCGGTTTGCGTCACGTTGACCTTGATCACCCCGACCGTTTTGATCGGTGCTCCGGCCGCCGCCGCAAACACGAACGGCGCGTCCCCGAGGCTGCCGAAGTCTACCGCGCCGGCCGCCAATGCTTCGGCGGTGGGCGCGGCGGCGGCGAACGAGGCGAACTCAATCGGGTAAGGCAGATTCTCCAGCTCACCGGCCGCTTGCAGCAAGATTTTCAGCGACTGCTTTTGGCTGGAAACACGCAAGGTGTCGTCGGCCACGGCCGGGGTGCTCAGGTCCGAAATCATGAGCACCAGCATCAACAGCCCGCCAAGTTTTGCAACCGCGTTACGGGCCTTGTCTCCAGCAAGCAGGCGTCCACGGATTTGGCTTGCGCCGCCAACATCGTCAGTGAAACGGTCGTTGCCAGCGGATGTGCGTTGGCTCATCGGTCAGAACGCCAGGCTGACGCGGCTGTAGTAATACCCGCCGCCCAGACCGTACGGCGAGAACATCCCGTATTCGTAGGTGCCGGCCCAGGCCTTGAGGCCGATCTTGTCCGGGTATTCATCGAACAGGTTGTTGGCACCCAATGCCACGGTGAGGTTCTTGGTGACGTCGTAGGCCACGTCGATATCGGTGATCCACTTGGCGCTGTAAGTACGATCGTTGGCCGGGATGTTCGAGCCTTCGGTGTACTCGCCGAACCGCGTCAGTTGCAGGTTGGTGGTCCAGTCGCCGACCTTGTAGTTGGTCGACAGAATCCACTTGTCTTTGGGCGTCGACTTGGTCAGGTCGATTTGTTGCTGGCGGTCGAACAACAGGTAGCTGGAACCCAAATGCGCCAAGGCTGCCGGGGTATCGGCCAGGTCACGGATCGTGGTTTTGTTGTGGTTGTAGGCGATGCTCCATTTCGCCGTGCCGTACTCACCAAACGACTGGCTGTAATCGGCCACCAGGTCCACGCCTTTGGTGCGGGTGTCGGCGGCGTTGGTGTAATACTGGCCGGCGAGATTCGGTGCCAGTCCGTTTTCGACGAGGATCTGCGAGACGGCGGCTCCTTGCAGCAAACCGGTCTGCAGAATGCGTTTATCGATGTCGATCAGGTAAAAGTCAGCGGTAAAACGCAGGCGTTCTGCCGGTTCCGCCGTAAAGCCCAGGCTGTAGTTACGCGAGGTTTCCGGTTCCAGGTCTTCGGCGCCCAGGGCAATCGCTTCCGGCGAATCCGGACGCATTTGCTTGGTGCGCACTGAGCTGGTGGTGCCGTTGGCGCCGAACTGGGTCACGGTGCTGGTGGTGGAGAACACACTTTGCGCCAGCGACGGTGCGCGGAAGCCATTGCTGACCGCGGCCCGCACTGCATAACCCGGCAGGAACTCGTAACGCGTGGTCAGCTTGCCGCTGGTGGTGTCGCCCACGCCAAGGTTGTACTTTTCATAGCGCCCGGCCGCGCCAACGTACCAGTTGGGTGTGATGTTCAGACCGAAGTCCAGATAGGCCGCTTCGCTGTGACGCTGCAAGTCATAAGCATCATCCGGTGTTGTGCCGTTTACCGAAAACAGGCCCGGGTCCGGACGCACGCCGGCGAATCGGCCGACTGCCGGCACATAACTGCCGTAGTTGTAGGCGTTCGGTTCGCCCTCCTCCAGCGCGTACTTCTCCCATCGATATTCGACGCCAAACGAGGTCTCCAGCGGGCTGCTCCAGCCGATATCCAGCGCTTGGGTGAAGTCGAGGTTGTTGGTCCACTGATCGAAAATCAGATTGCCCAGGTGAAAGTCGTGCTGGCCGTAAGGGCCGTTGGAAATGTTCAGGTTGTTGTCGGTGTCGAGCACCGCGCGATCTTTGCCGTAGGTACTCGACAGATCCCAATCCCAGTTGCCCAGCGCGCCCTTGGCGCCACCGGCCACCTGAAAGTCCACCTCGTGAATCTCCCGTCGCGCCTGCCCGCCGTTGGGGTACGGCGCATCCGGCACACCGTTGAGGCTGGTGATGTCGGTGGGTTTGCGGTGCCCCAGGTCCTTGTTGCTGTTGCGGTAGCTCAAGGTCGAAAACGAATACAGCTTCAGATCGTCCTGCAACGGCAACTCGGCGTTATAGGCGACGCTGGTGGTGCGATCGCGGCCGAGCCCGTACTCGGTGCCCCAGCCTTGGCGATTGCTTTCACGTGGGTCGGGTGTGCCGTTCGGCTGATTGAAATACAACTGGCCGGTGGCAGCGCTGGAGCGCTCGTAAGGCTCTTGCAGTTTGCCGTCCCACGACAGGTTGAAAAAGCCGCCGTTCTCACCCAGCGCCGAACCCCAGTTGAACGCTTCGTGGCCGGTGGTGCCATCGCCGTCGTAGTACTGGCCGACACTGGTGTCGGACGTCAGGCCTTCGGCATTGCGCTTGAGGATGATATTGATCACCCCGGCGATGGCATCGGAGCCGTACTGCGCCGCCGCGCCGTCACGCAGCACTTCAATGCGCTCGATGGACGCCGTGGGAATCAGGTCCAAATCAACCGGCACCGAGGCGTTACCGACGCGGGCGCCGTTGTTGATCAGCGCCGAGTTGTGACGGCGCTTGCCGTTGATCAGCACCAGCACCTGATCACCGCTGAGGCCACGCATGCTCACCCCGCGCACCAGGAACGCGGTACCGCCGCCGTTGATGGTCGGTACGTTGAACGAGGGCAGCAGGCGCCCGAGCATTTCTTTCAGACCATTCTGGCCGATAGTGCGCAGCTGTTCGCTGTCGATCACATCGATCGGCGCCGGGCTATTGGTGACGGTGCGCGGCTGACTGCCGCGGACCCCGGTGACCACCACGGTGCCCAGGGTTTCATCGGCGGCGAACAGTTCGGGGGGCACTGCCATGCCGAGCAGGCCGAAGCTCAGGGGCGCAGCACCGAACAGGGTTTTATGCAAAGTTGAACGCATGACAAAGATCCTTTTCTGACGACGCTCATTGCGACCTGGCGGCAACGGTTTCGACTTCGATCAAGGCGCCGGGCAACACCAGCCCGGCCACTTGCACGGTGGTTCGCGCGGGTTTCAGCGGCTGTTGTTCGCTACCGAAAAACTCGCGGAAGGCCACTTGCAGCCCGTCGAAATCCAGCTTGCCGCCCAACGCCGGGTCGCCCACCAGATAGATCCGCAGTTGCACCACGTCGGCCAGTTTCAAACCCTGGCTCGCCAGAATGCTTTCGACCTTGCGCAGCACCACGCGGGTCTGCGCTTCGGTATTGCCGACGGCACGCACCTGATCTTTCGGGGCTTTGGGATCGACCGGATCGGGCAGCAGGCCCGAGAGATACGTGACCTCGGTATTCGCGGCGAGAGTTACCGATTGCAGAATCGGCGAGTTGGGGTACGTCGACGGCACCCGCGAAATCGAAGCGGCCAAGGTGTTGCCGGCCGCAAAGAGGATCCCCATCCCCAACAAGGTTTTTTTCAAAGACATGCAAAGACACTCCAAGGTTATTTAATGCCAGCCTCGGAGGTCCGCTACCTGGCAAATCGTGTGTGGCTGTTTGAATGAAAGCGCGGCTTTTTCAGGCCGTTTGCTTGATAGGCGAGCTTTGCGCCCGCTCGAAAAGATTGCGCACTACACGCCGCGCCGCGCCGGCCGCCGCTTCCTGCCAGATCCCCACGCCGCTGTGCGCCAGGCCGTCACTGGTCAGGTACACCCGACCCTGCGGCTGGTTGAGCAAGCTGTAATCGGGTTCGGCCACTTCGTGATTGATCCACGGACCGAGGTTGTACGGAATTTTCGCCCAGGCAATGGCCAAGGGTTTGCGCAGTTCATGGCCGTGGCCGGGGTGCAGCAATTCAACGGCCTGACGGGAAATCGCTATCTGCTGATTGAGGCTTTTCTCGCCGAACTTGCGCGCCGTTTCGCCATTGTTATAAGCCGCCACCAACACCCCTTGCGCTTGGTTGAAACCACCGCTGGGGTACCACAGGCCCGAGGCCTCCTGATTTATAAACGATAGACCCCCGTAAATCTGATAGTCGCTTTCCCAGAAGCGCCGCGACTGCCAGGCGACTTTGTTGGCGTAGCCGAACTGCACGGTGGCGATGGCTTGGCGGACCGGTGCAGCGAGGTTGCTGTCGATCTTCGCCAGCAGTGGCAGCGGCAACGCGCTGATCAGGTAATCAGCGCGAATTTTTTGTTCGTGGCCACTGTGTCGGTCCAGATAAGCGACCTCGACGAAGTCCGGGTGATTCGTGATCGAGCGCACTTCGGCGTTCAGGCGCAGCGCTGCTTTCAGGTGCCGGGCGAATGCCTTGGGAATGCGGTCCATACCGCCCACCGGTTGAAACATGGTCGGCGAAAATTCCGGGTACTCATCAATCATCAATGCGGTGGTCAACGCCGGGTTGAGCAAAGTCTGCAACGGCAGCGGATCTTTTTTCTGTGCGAGTTGATCACCGGCGCCCGGCCATACCTTGTACCCGGAGCGAGCAGAACCGACGTACTCGAGTTTGTCCGAGAGGTCGCCCCAGGTCTTGAGGAAACTCAGCAAGTTGCTGCGGTCTTCGAGGCTGAGTTCCTGATCCAGCGCGTGGCGATTGACCGCTTTGGCCAGCAGCTCGGAGAAGTGCCCACGGCTGTCGTTCACGGCCTGGCGAATCTGGATCGCCGGTTGATTCAGGTCGGGCCGCACCAGTGCGTTGCGGCTGGTGTTGACCAACACTTCCAGCTCCACCCCGAGCTCGCGGCAGTAGCCGAGCATCAACTGATGATGGCTAGGCAGGCGACCGGGGCCGGCGTTGAGGTAGAAGCCGTTGTCGAATTCCGCGACCTGCACGCTGCCGTCGGTGTACTCGACACGATCACCCCCGCGTACCGTCCAGTTGCGCCCGCCGACCCGATCACGAGCCTCCAGCAGCGTGACGTTGAAACCAGCCTTTTGCAGTTCATAGGCGCTGACCAGACCACCGATGCCGGCACCAATCACCACCACGCTGGCACCTTGACCCACACGGGCGGTGGGCAACGCGGCATAGTTCTCCGCAGCGGCCTGCGCCGTGTCGGTCACACCGAGCATGCCCATCACCGCGGAGGCCGCCTGAAGGCCGCCGGCGGCGGCCACGCGGGCGATCAATTGTCTTCTGGTCAACGGCATTCAAGCGCTCCCTGCCTGGCGGATAGATAGTGCATTCGGTTATAGCCCAGCGACTTGTTCAGTCACTTGGGTCTATGCTACGCCATCCTAGGGGGCACTCTTTAATAAGAGAAATACATTTTAAGCATATGCAAATATTAAATTGTTTAATAATCGCCAGAGGTGATTCTGCGGCGATTGCATAGTCACATCGTCAGTCGATCCAAGCCGATCAATGTGTGCGCTGCGCCTCGCTAAGCACCCGCAGCAAATTTCCGCCCCAGATCTTCGCCACCTCACTTTCGGTGTAACCCGCCGCCAGCAAGCGCTCGGTAATCCGCGGCAACTGCGACACATCACTCAAGCCTTGCACCCCGCCGCCACCGTCCCAGTCGGCACCGATCCCGACATGGTCCGCGCCGACGACTTGCAGGATGTGCAGCAGGTGCCTGATGAAATCATCCAGGTTCGCTTGCGGCTGCGGGTAGCGGTTTTCGACCTCGCGGATACGCGCGGCCAGGTCCGCCACCTCGGCCGGGCTGAGACTCGCCGCCAGGCGAAACTCGCGGTACAGCGGGCCCAGCGCCTTGTCGCGCTCGGGGTTGGGCTCGCGGTTGATCAAGTCACTGGGAAAGCTGTTGACCTGCACCACGCCGCCCTTCGCCGCCAACCGGCGCAAACGCTGGTCGTCGAGGTTGCGTGGGTGCGCCGTGATCGCCCGACTGCTGCTGTGCGAAGCAATGATGGGGGCACTGGACAGCTCCAGCACTTGATCGAACACCTGATCCGAGGCGTGCGACACATCGAGCAAAATCCCCTGCCGGTTGGCCTCCAGCACCAGCGCTCGACCCGCCGGGCTCAAGCCGTGCCATTGCGGCAACGCGGTGGCCGAATCGGCGAAATCGTTGTTGGCCGCATGCACCAGCCCGAGCATGCGCAACCCCAGTCGGTAATAGGTCTGTAATCGTTGCGGATCAGCCGCCAGCGGCTCGGCATTTTCCATGCTGATAAACACCACCCGCTGCTGGCGCGCGACGATGGCCGGTACGTCTTCGGCGCGCAACGCCAAGGCAAAATCCTTGGGGTGCGCCGCAACCATGTCGCGAATGCGAGTGATCACCGCCAGGCCATGTTCGCTGGCCAGTGTCCGGCCTTCGGCAGTAAGCGGGCCCTGCGGGGTGAATATCGCCCAGAAACCACCGTCCAGCCCGCCCTCCTTCATGCGCGGCACGTCCACTTGGGACAGGTCGGTGCCAAAGCTGTGCCGCTGGGTGATGTCCCAATCGGGACGCGCCAGTTGCATCGGAGTGTCGAGGTGGCTGTCGAGGACGGTGAGGCGCTGGTGAAGTTGCGTGACGGTTTCCCCGGCGTGGGTGAAAGCGCTGATCAGGCACAACAGCACTGCGCAGCAGCGCGCAAAAGAAGTAAGCATGCATGCCCTCCCTGGCAAGTGTTGGATATGGAAATGCGGGTTCAGCTCCAGTGAAAACTGCGGTCCCACAAACCGGACACGTCGAGCTGCTGCGGCAACACCCCGGCCTCGAAAAACAGATCGGCTACATCCTGCTGGGATTTCACCGCTGCATCGGCCACCGGTTGCAGCAGACGCGGACCACTCTGGGCACGGTACTGGGCCAGAAACACTTCCCGTGGCATGCCAAGGATCTTCGCACTCTTGGTTGCCCATTCTTCGGGATGCGCCGCAATCCATTGCCAGGCACGGTACTCGCGCAGGATGTAATCGGTAATCGCCTGATGTTTGAGTGGGTCGGCGATGCTGTTCTGATTGGCGGCGATCACGTAATTGCCGGACAGATAGCCCTGACCGGTTTTCAAGACGCGGGCCCCGGTGCGTTGCTCGGCGAGCTGGATGAAGTAGCCAAAACTGACCCAGGCATCCAGCGCGCCGTTCTGAAACGCGGCAAAACCGTCTTGCGGTGTCAACGCCATGGGCACGATGTCATTGAACGTCAGGCCCTGCTCCTTCAGCGCTTTAAGTAAAAAATAGTGTGAACTGGTCGAGCGGATGTAGCCGATTCGCTTGCCCTTGAGTTGCGCGATCGACTGCACGTCAGAGCCTTTGGGCACGATGAACGCCTGGTTGTTGACGTCACCGGTCAACACCGCAATGAGCTTCACCGGGGCGTGATTCTTGATCCCGAATATCGGCGGTATCTCACTCATTGGCGAGATGTCCAGGGTGCCGCTCACCAAGGCTTCAAAACTCAGATTGCCGCCCGTGAACTCGGCGTATTTGACGGTGTAAGGCGCAGGCTCGATTCCCGCTTCGGCGAAGAATGTCGGGGCCGCGCCTTTGTAGGTCGCCACGTTCAGCGTGACCCCACGCAAGTCGTTGGCGGCCAGGCCGAAGCGTGGCAGGCCGACGCTGAATGCGCCGAGGCCGGCCAGCGCCGAGAGTTCGAGAAAACGTCGACGGTGCATGGTGCAACTCCTTAAGTCAGAACATCCGGTTCTGCGCGCAAAATCCGTTCGCGAAACGGCTGGAAGCTGAACCAGCCGCCAAACTCAGTACCGACCTGTCTGGCCGTGTGTCGCGCAACGTCATGCGGGATTAGCCGTGGTGAACCCGCCGCTTCGACGAGCAGTTGCGTGCGTGCCGCGTTGTCCATCGCGATGAAACGCCAGGCGGCCGCTTCGACGGTTTGGCCAACGGTTAGCAGGCCATGATTTTGCAGGATCAACGCGTTGTGTTCGCCAAGGGTCTGGGCGATGCGCGCGCCCTCGCTGGTGTCCAGCACCACCCCGGAAAAATTGTCGAACAGTGCGTGCTTTTCATAAAAGGCACAGGCGTCCTGGGTCAGCGGGTCCAGCAAGCGTCCCAGACTCGACCAGGCCTTGCCGTACAGCGAATGTGCATGCGCCGCGGCGATCACCTGCGGGCGGGCTTCATGTAGCGCGGCATGGATGGCGAACGCGGCCAGGTTCAACGCGCCCTCGCCTTCGAGGATTTCGCCGTCAGGGTTGACCAGCAACAAATCCGACACCCGCAAATGACCGAAATACACGCCCACCGGGTTGACCCAAAAGTGATCCGGCCGCCCAGGGTCGCGCACCGTGATGTGCCCGGCGCCGCCCATATCAAATCCTTGCAGGGCAAACACCCGGAACGCGATTGCGAGGCTCTGTTTGCGTTGCAACCGTTCCTGCTCAACGCTCTCGTGCTGCGGCGGGTGCTCCCAGCGAAACACGGTGTGGCCGTCGCGCGGCAAGTCGTACACCCCCGGCCGGTGAATTGCGTTGGCTGTGCTCATGGCTGACTCCTTTCAATATCCACGGCTGATCTCCACCGGGTTTTCCAATGGCAGCCCTTTGCGCTGGCGTTCAATGTTGCGCCCCAGCAAGCGCGCAATGTTGAGGTACACCTGCGGCGAATTGGCCGAGGTGTGCGGTGATAAATGGATGCGTCGATGACGGTAAAACGGGTGCCCCGCCGGCAGCGGTTCCGGGTCGCTGACATCCAGACTCGCCAAGCCAACTTGCCCGGCATCGAGGGCGCGCAACAACGCGTGCTGATCGATTAGCGCCCCGCGCGCAAGGTTGATCAGATGCAGCCCCGGCCGGGCTGACGCCAGCACCGCTTCGCTGACGATGTGCTGTGTCGCGGGCGTGACCGGTGCCGCCAGCAGCACATGATCGGCACGGCCAAACAACTCATGAATGTCCGCCACCGCGCGCACGCCGGGCACTTCAAAGGGTTGCGCGGAGTGACGCAGCGCGAGCACGTGCATCCCCAATGCCTGCGCTTTCGGTGCCAGGGCCTGGGCAATACTGCCGAAACCGAACAGCCCCAGCGTGCTGCCGGACACCGAAGCCAGTGGCCGCTGCAGCCAGTGCGCCGCGTCGTTGATCCAGACGTCCGGCAGTTGCTTGGCGGCCGTGAAAATCGCGGCCAGGGCAAACTCGGCCATCGTCTCTGCGGTAGTACCTCGCGCACTCGCCACCGGCAAGCTGTCGAACAGCCAGCGAGGGAAATAATCGATGCCGCTGGTCACCAGTTGGACCAGCCGCAAACCAAACGGCCAACCGGGTGGCGGCGCCGACGCATCCCGAAAATCGGCATGCGGGGCGGCGAGCAACACCTGGACATCCGCCGGCAGATTCGCTGGCAACCCCCGCGGTAACTCAAGCACTTCAACATCGGGTAATTGCGCTCGCAGGCGTTGATTGAGCGTCGCGTCCAACTGACTGGCGATGCGCGTCATGCCTGGGCGCCCCGGCTCGGCAGAGCAAATGCGGCGCGGCCGACGGCACCGAGGATCGCGTCGTTCTGCGGGGTGTGAATCCGGCTGCACAACACGTCGCGGTAATGCCGCTCGATCGGATTGCCACGGGCCAAGCCCGGGTTGCCGATGGCTTCGATCCCCAATTCGACGGCACTGATGGCGTTGCTGGTGACCAGGTATTTGACCTGCGTGGCTTCGCTCGGATCGACCCGTCCTTGCGCCGCGGCATCCAGCAGCACGCGGTTGGCAAACAGCAACGCATCGATGCGCCCGATCAGTTCATGAAACCGCGGCAGGCTCGACAGCGGCGCCCCCAGATTGGCCGGCGTGCGCTCGGCAAGCCAGCCCACTAACCAGTCACGGGCGGCGCGTGCTACGCCGTCGTAGATCGACGAAAGCAGCACTGCCAGCCACAACACGCCGGTACTGTCCAGTTCCGAGGGACGCGGGACGTTGGCCGGCAGAATGTCCACGGCGTATTCGGTGGCGACGAACACGTCTTCGAAAATCACATCGTGGCTGCCGGTAGCGCGCATGCCCAAGTGATCCCAGGTTTCCTCGATGCGAATCCCCGGCGTATCCCGATGCACCAGCCAAGTGCCCACGTGCGGTTCGCTGTCGTCACTGCGCGCCCAGACCGCCAGCCAGGTCAGGCCGGGGATGCCGGTGGAGTAAATCTTCCGGCCGCTGAGCAACCAGCCACCGTCCACGCGTCGCGCAATGGTGTTGGGCAAGCCGCCACGGGCCGGTGTGCCGAGATCCGGCTCGACCCGCAACGCATTGATCAATGCGCCCTCTTCCACTGCTTCGCGTGCCAGCCGTTCGCGCAAGTGCAGCGGCCAGGCCTGATTACCTTGCAATCGCGTGTGCTGCAGGTATTGCATCACCAGCACCAACGCGGTGGACGGTTCGCCGCGAGCCACTGCGCTGACGACCCGCCGCGCCTGGGCCAGTGTCGCCTCGCTGCCACCCAGCCGGCGCGGCACCGTCAACGCCAGCAAACCGTGCTCATGCAAACGCAGCAGATTGGCGTGGGGGAACTCACTGTGTTTGTCGTAATAAGCCGCCGTCGCGGCGAATTCATCGCTGAGCGCTTCCAGCCGTTCGGCGAATGCCGGGGCGTCGAGATCGGGTTGCCGAGCCTGACGCTCGGCGCGTGGTTGCGCGGTGGATAAGCTCATCGGTTGCCGGTCCTGCTCAAGGGTTGAGAATCGTCAGCGGCACTGGCAACGTCGGGATCGCTGTCGACCCCGAGCAATTCCAGCAGGCGCGCACGCAAATTATGGAACGCCGGCGTCGCGATCTGACGCGGGCGCGGCAAGCGAATCTGGATCTGTTCGGCGATGCGCCCGTGGTCCAACACCACCACCCGATCTGCCAGCAGTACTGCTTCGTCAACGTCGTGAGTGACCAGCAATACCGCCGGGTTGTGCGCTCGCCACAACGCAATAATCAGTTGATGCATGCGGATGCGCGTCAAGGCATCGAGAGCGGCGAACGGTTCATCCAGCAGCAACAGTTTCGGCTCACGGACCAGTGCCCTCGCCAGCGCGACGCGCTGCGCTTCGCCTCCGGACAAAGTGCCTGGCCAGGCATTGAGCCGATGTTCCAGGCCGACCTCAGTCATCGCCGCCAGCGCGCGCGCTTTCGCCCCTTCGCCACGCACCCCGAGAGAGACGTTGCGCCAGGCGCGTTTCCACGGCATCAAGCGCGGCTCCTGAAACACCGCCGCCAGCGCTTCGGGCACCTGCAACCGGCCTTCGTCGATCCGGTCGAGCCCGGCCAGTGCTCGCAACAAAGTGGTTTTACCCGAACCGCTACTGCCCAGCAGGGCAACAAATTCGCCGGGCGCAATCTCCAGGTCGAGGTGATCGAGCACCGCCTGGCCGGCAAACCGGCGAGTGACCTGTCGGCACTCGACGGCTGGCAATGGGGGGTTGGCAAGCAGCACAGTCATGGTCAGTTCCTGATAAAGGTCGGGCGCCAGGCCAGCGCAAACCGTTCAAGCAAACGCACCAGGCCGTCGATACCCAGCCCCAGTACGCTGTAAATGATCAGGCAGATGACGATGACGTCCGTGCGCATGAAGTCCCGCGCATCGTTGACCAGGTAACCAATGCCGGCGCTGGCGTTGATTTGCTCAACCACCACCAGACCCAGCCAACTGATACCGAAGGCGTAGCGCAAACCGACAAAGAATGCAGGCAAGGCGCCGGGCAAGATCACGTGGACGATCAGCTCCCAGCGTTTGAGGCCGAGCAACGTTGCGGCTTCGACAAGCTTGGGGTCGAGGCCGCGGATACCGGAAAACAGCGTGAGGTAGATCGGGAAGGTAGTGCCGAGAGCAATCAAGGCGATTTTCGGCGTTTCGCCTACGCCAAACCACAGAATGAACAGCGGCACGATGGCCAGGAACGGCAAGGTTCGGAGCATTTGCATCGGCGAGTCGATGGCGATCTCGCCGCGTCGCGACAACCCCGCCACCAGCGCCAGGACGGTGCCGACGCTGACCCCGATCGACAGGCCGCTGAGGGCGCGTTGCAGGGAAATCCACAAGTGGCCGGCCAACTCGCCGCTGCCGAGCATCTGCCACAGTGTGGCGCCAATCGCACTGGGCGCGGCGATGATGCGCGGTGGCAACAGTCCCGTGCGCGAGGCCAGCTCCCACAGCAACAACAGCAACAACGGGCTGAGCAAGCGCGCGAGCAGATCGCGCCCGGCGGGCCATTGGGCGATGGACTTGAGGCGATCCAGCGGTGTAACGAAGGGGGGCGCAGACATTTCAACTTCCCTGATTAAGCGCGTCGAACCCCATGCTAACTACATAAAAATTGCCCGTGAAATTCGTTTTAGTTCTAACCTAATATAGAAATAATGCATTTATTCAAATCGACGATATGCAAGAAACAATCAAGCCGATCAGTGCTTGCCCACCCGAGCAGCGACCATTTCGCCAAATACGCTGACCGGTTCTTGCAGGTTGCCGAGGAAACGCGGATGGATCAGCCACAAATCAATCACCGGTTTGAAGTCCAAGACCGGGACAATTTCTAGTTTGTCGCGATGGCTGCTGTTTTCCAGCAACGGCAACGGCACCAGACCATAGCCCAAGCCATTGGCAATCAACCCCAGTTGCAACTCGGTGCCGAACGTTTCCAGGTTGATTTGCAACGACAATCCCTGCGCGCTCAAGGCCCTCTGCAGGCCGGCGCGGAAACCACAGCCGTCAGGGTTGAGCACCCAGCCGCGCTGATAGCAATCGGCGAGTTTGCAGTTGCGCTTGCGCACCTCGCCTTTGGCGGCGACCACCACCAGGCTCATGCTGGCCAGTGAACGCCCGACCACCCCCTCCGGAAACACTTTACCGGCGGGAAACAGCGCCGCGACCACGTCCAGTTCGCCGTTCTCGACCTTGCCCAGCAAATGGCTGCCCCAGCCCGTGGCCACCGAAGTCTGTAGTTGCGGGTAGAGGGTTTTCAACTGGCTAAGGGCGTCAAGCAACACCACATCGCCGATGGTCTGCGGGACGCCGATACGCAACGCACCGCTGGGCGGGCCGTCGCTGGCCACCAATTCGCTGAGGGCATCAATGGTGCGCAGCACTTCCAGGCACTGCCCGTAAACCCGCAAGCCCATGCTGGTCGGTTTTAGCGGCTTGGTGTTGCGGTCGAGTAACTCGACGCCCAAGGCTTCCTCGAAGTTCTGCACCCGCCGGGTGATTGCCGGCTGGGTCAACTGCAAGGAATCAGCGGCCTGGCTGATGGTTTGGCAGCGGATCACTGCCACGAACGCGTTCAGATCATCTATCTTCATTCTTTTTTCGCATAATAAATGACTGGAAAAATGTGCGTAAAGAATAATACCTTTTAGCTCGCCCGTGTAGTTCGCGTTTATTTCAGTTTCCACGGAGGGAGCTTATGCCCCAGAACGTTGTGTCCAAACCACTCGCGCCACCGAACCTGGCACGCTTGCGCCAGTTCATCGAACAGCTGGCCACGCTGCTCGACGAACAGCCTAGTGAAGCAGCGATCCTTGAACAGGGCAGCCGCTTGCTGCAGCAACTGGTCAGCGTCGATGACTGGCTGCCGGAGGCATTCGCCCAGCCCGACCCCGAACGTTATCAGCAGTTTTTGCTGCACGCTGATTCCCGACAACGCTTTTCCATCGTCAGTTTTGTCTGGGGCCCGGGGCAACGCACGCCGATCCATGATCATCGGGTCTGGGGGCTGATCGGTATGTTGCGTGGCGCGGAGTATTCGCAAGGGTTTGCCCGGCAACCCGACGGCGCACTGACAGCTACCGGAGAAGCGCTGCGCTTGCAACCGGGCCAGGTCGAAGCGCTGTCGCCAACAGTGGGCGACATTCACCAAGTGGCCAATGCCTACAGCGATCAGGTGTCGATCAGCGTGCACGTGTATGGCGCCAACATCGGCGCGGTTAAACGCGCGGTGTATGGACTGGACGGTACTGAAAAACCTTTCATCTCCGGCTATTCCAACAGCCTGCTGCCTAATCTCTGGGACTTGTCGAAGGAGCTCCCGCAATGACCGATTTCGCTATCCGCCGTTACGCCGATATCCGTAAAGCTCTGCTGGCACGCGAAGAACTGGCGTTGCTGGACGTGCGCGAAGAGGCGCCGTTTGCCGAAGCTCATCCGCTGTTTGCGGCTAACATCTCGTTGTCCAGACTCGAACTGGAAGTGTTGGCACGGGTCCCGCGCAAAGACACCCAGGTAACCGTGTATGACGATGGCGAAGGCTTGGCCGCCATCGCCGTTGAACGCTTGCAAACGCTGGGCTACACCGATGTGGCGCTGCTTGAGGGCGGCCTGCAAGGCTGGCGCGATGCCGGTGGCGAGCTGTTCAAGGACGTCAATGTGCCCAGTAAATCCTTCGGTGAACTGGTGGATGCCGAACGCCACACCCCGTCCCTGGCAGCGGAAGAAGTGCAGGCGCTGCTCGATGCCAAGGCCGACGTGGTGGTGCTGGACGCCCGACGTTTTGACGAATACCAGACCATGAGTATCCCCGGTGGCATCAGCGTGCCTGGCGCCGAACTGGTGTTGCGGGTGCGCGAGTTGGCTCCGAACCCGCAAACGCAGGTCATCGTCAATTGCGCCGGACGCACCCGCAGCATCATCGGCACCCAGTCACTGGTCAACGCCGGGATTCCCAACCCCGTGTCCGCCCTGCGCAATGGCACCATCGGCTGGACTCTCGCCGGCCAGACCCTGGAGCATGGCCAGGACCGGCGCTTCAAACCCGTCAGCGCCCACAACAAAAAACTCGCCATCGAAGCCGCCCGCGCGGTCGCCAAACGCGCCAACGTGAGCCGCATCGGCCTGGCCGAGTGGCGACGCTGGCAAGCCGACCCGACCCGCACTACGTACTTGTTCGATGTGCGCACGCCGGAAGAGTTTGCTGCCGGCCACTTGCCGGGCTCGCGCTCCACACCCGGCGGGCAACTGGTCCAGGAAACCGATCATTTCGCCAGCGTTCGCGGTGCGCACCTGGTGCTGGTGGATGACGATAATGTGCGGGCGAACATGAGTGCGTCCTGGCTGGCACAGATGGGTTGGCAAGTGGCCGTGCTGGATGACTTGACCCCGAACGACTTCAGCGAACAAGGCCCATGGCAACCACCGCTGCCGACCGTCCCTGCCGCCGAAGAAATCAGCCCGCAGACGCTGGCAGACTGGCTGAAAGAACCGGGCACGGAAGTGCTGGACTTCACCGCCAGTGCACTTTACGTACAGCGTCACATCCCCGGTGCGTGGTGGGTGTTGCGCAGTCAGTTGCAGGCAGCGCTGGCGAACATTCCGTCGGCCCGGCGCTATGTCTTGACCTGTGGCAGCAGCCTGCTGGCCCGTTGGGTAGTGCCGCAGTTGCAGGCACTGACCCAGCGCCCGGTGGTGGTGTTGCGCGGCGGTACCAGCGCCTGGATCGAAGCCGGACTCCCGGTGCAAGCGAGCCCGCAGCACCTGGCGTCGCCGCGTATCGACCGCTATCGCCGACCGTATGAAGGCACCGACAACCCGCGCGAAGCCATGCAGGGTTATCTGGATTGGGAATACGGGCTGGTGGCACAGTTGGGCCGTGACGGCACACACGGGTTTTTCGTGATCTGACCGTACGGCACAGGGTCGACGCGCTCGACCCTGCTTCACCCCTTTGCGCTTCCCCGACAATATCCATGTCGCTGAAATCAAACCCCGGGGAAACCGACACCCTCCTCCAGCCACTTCTCGAACTCGAACAGTGCGCCCCCTTGTTCGATTGGCGCGTAATACACAAGGCGCAGATGCCGTTCGACATCGATCGTCAGCGTGGTGTGCTCCAGACTGACGTCGCCAAATGAATCGATCGCCAAGTGCCGAATACCCTGGCAGGGACCATGAATATCCTGCCGGGACCACCAATCTTTGAATGGCGCGCTGACGCTCTCAAGTTCACGCACCAGTGAAGCAACGTCACTTTCGTTAGAGGCGTGAACATGGTCCCGGCGAAAACTGGAGAGCATCTGTATCGCCTGGTCGTCCCAGGGCTGGAAAAGAGACTTAGTGCGCGCGTCAGTAAACAACATCGATAAAAAGTTGCGTTGTTCGGGCGACTTCTCGGAGAACTTGAAAATCTTGTCAGCTGCGGGGTTCCAGGCCAGGACATCCCAGCGAAGGTTCAGCACATAAGCGGGTCGCAACGGCAGATCCGCCATCAGCCGATGAACGATCTGCGGAACCACGCACCAGGTCTTGCCCTCCTCGGCCGGCGGTCGCTGCTGGGAAAGCAGATAGAGATGGCGACGTTCCACTGCATCAAGCTTGAGAACCCGGCAAAGATTATCCAGAAAAGCAGGTGACACACCAATATCGCGTCCCTGTTCGAACCACGTGTACCAAGACAAGCCAACACCGGCCAATGCCGCTACTTCTTCTCGACGCAGTCCGGGTGTACGGCGTCTGCCCGTCGGGGGTAACCCTGCTTCTGCAAGTGATATGCGCTCTCGACGACTGCGTAGAAACTCAGCCAGGTCCTGTCGAGTGCGCTCAAGACTCCTTTCCATTATCCGGTTACTCCCAGTAACACCATAAACAGTGGCCATTGTACTGACGATCAGGCTGCTAAAGAATCCGCCCGGTCCGCAACAAGTTGCCAAGAGCACAAGGAGTGACTCATGTCCCAAACAATACCGGCACCCGTTTACCTCATTGCGATCGGCGCTTTTGCGCTGGGGATGGCGTCTTACGTCACCGCAGGCCTGATCCCGATGATCGAGCAGGCCTTTGATGTGCAGGTCGCCGTCGCGGCACAACTGGTCACGGCGTTTACCCTTGCTTACGGTATTTGCTCGCCAGTCTTCGTGGCCATGTTGCCTGCGCAGCGACAACGCTTTGGCTTGTTGGTCGCATTGGCGTTGTTCGTGGCAGCCAACGTTGCCAGTGCCCTGGTCGACGACTTTGTCGCCCTGTTGGTGTGCCGAGCCGGCGCCGGTATCGGCGCCGGCGTTTATCTGGCCACCGGCATCGCCGCTTCGGCCGCTGTTTCAGCCCCGGAACTGCGAGGCAAGGCGATTGCCGTGATCATGGGCGGCATGGCCAGCGGCACGGTACTTGGGGTGCCTGTCAGTCTGCTGCTCGCCGAGCAGTTCGGTTGGCAGATGGCGCTGTGGCTGGTGGCGTTTCTCGGCCTCATCTCCTGGTTGGGCCTGCTCATCAAGTTGCCCGCGATTTCCGCCGGGCCGGCGCTGCCGATCAGTCGCAAACTGGCCTTGTTGGGCGATCGCAACGTGATGACCATTCTGCTGGTTTCGCTGTTGGCGGCGGTCGCCAGTCTGGGCATGTACACCTTCATGGTGCCGTTGATGGCTGACCCGGCCTATGGCGGCGTTGATAACATCACGCCGTACCTGTGGGTCTGGGGCCTGGGGGGTGTGGCGGGCAGTTTCCTCGTCGGACCACTGGTGGATCGCATCAAGGGGCCGATGCTCACGTTCCTGATTCTGCTCATCCTCAGCGTCTCGTTGCTCGCATTGCCGGCTGCCGCTGCCGTGACACCGTGGCTGGCGATGATCCCGATTGCCGTCTGGGGCGCCGTAGGCTGGGCATTGCAAGTGCCGCAGAACAACGAACTGATCGCTGCGCGTTATCACAAGGGCGACGGCAATCTGGCCGTGGCGCTCAACGAGTCCGCACTCTATCTGGGCAGCGCCATGGGCGCCGCGGCCGGTGGCTTCATATTGCTGCTGCAGATGCCAGGGTGGACATTGGCGATCAGTGCCGGCGCGGTATCCGTTGTCGCTGCGCTGTTGCAATGGGTGCAACTGCGCAACAGAAGAACCCACGCGGTCAACAGTGCGACACGGGTTTCTGCGCAATAACCCGTTTGCATGACGCGCATCACTCGCAACCCTCGCATTCGCTTGCTTGACGCGGCGCTGGTCAAATCTATTGCGCCGACACTGCTTTGAGGCCCGCGAGAGCGTAAGTCATCATGTGCTCGATCAGCACGGCGGGTTCCATTTCCAGCCCCGGCAGCACGTTCTCGCTCAACGCTTCGTGGGCCAATAGCAGGAAAAGACAAGGCGCAAATACGCCCAGCGCACAATGCAGCGTGGTTGGGTGATCGTCCGGCAAGCCCAGGATCTGCCCAAGAATGCCGCGAAAGACCTTCGCTTTCGGATAGGCCTGCTGCTCCAGCACCGAGGGCAGCAGACTCGAAGGCGACAGCAATTCCCGGCTCAACACCTTGAGCGCCCAGGCATCTCGATGATTGCGCACGCGCTCGATCAGGACAGTGATGATCAAACGCAATTTGTCCTCGGGAGAGGCAGGGCTCTGGCTCAAGCTGAACAATATATCGATGCTGAGCAGGCGGTCATGGGCTTCGAGCAGCACGGCACGGTACAGGCCCTCCTTGTTCTCGAAGTGATAATTGACCGACGCCACGTTCGAGTTGGAGTTCTCGCAGACCTGTTTGCTGGTGGTGTTGGCATACCCCAGATCGGCAAACAACTGCCCTGCTGTCTCCAGAATATGCTGGCGGGTCACCCGGCCATCTTGTCGCTGAGCACGTAGAGAGGCTTCCTGATTCGGACCGGACACGAGCATGAACTCCTATTAACTCAAATTCAAATTTGACTTTTATTTTTATGAAGCTTAGCTTCAAATCACCTACATACCTCGAAAGGCATGGATATCGGCGACGAATGTTGTCAGCTCCAAGGCCATTTAGCCAAAGGAAAACACCGCAATGGATGCGCGCGTAATGACCCCGTTCACCTACTTCTCTCTGCCGATGCAGAAGCAGTTCCTGCGCAATCGCGAGGCGATCAAGGACAAACCCTACGCCAAGTATTTCTCTGCGCAGATGAATGTCCCCCTTTCCGCCGTGTGCAAGATCCAGCAAGGACCACTGCCGCTGGAACAGACCCTGACCCCGAGCATCGAGGACATCAATCGGTTGCTGGAGGCGGACTTCGTCAGCGAGGAATCGGGATACGCCCTGCTGCCCGGGCCAATGGCGTATGTCCAGAGTCGCAAATTTTTCCCGCGCGCGACCGCAGCGATGCTGAAATGGTGGTTCATGTGGCACCCGCTGGAGGCCGAACGCTATACCCTGTGGTTTCCTTATGCCCATGTCAGCAATCCCTGCGTCAATCACGAACGCCTCAAGCAGACGTCCCTGAGTTTCGAACAGCGCTTGTACGGCAACACCTTCTGCGCCTCGGAATATGTCGGCGATCGCCTGATGCACCTGCATATCCACTTCCAGGACCCGGAAAAACTGGGCTTGCGTGCCGATCTGTACCGCGACGCGAAAATCGATGGTAGCGTCAGCGCGTTGATGAGCCTGGCGGAACAACCCGAAGTGCCGGTGTCGCTGATGGTGCACCTATTCAAAGAAACTCCGGAAGGCCTGCATCTCACCAGCCGCTACTGGGTCGGCAGCCATCCGTCGATGTCGCGTTTTCCTGGTGCCGAAAAGGCTGCCGCACTGATGGAGGCCAACGGTTTCGGCGAAGCGGAACTGGAAACTCTCGCCTATGAATTCGCCGTTCATGACCTGTGCGAATTCAACCATCTGGCCAGTTTCCTGCCAGAACTGTATCGAGAGTTCGGCGCTGTCTGAACCCGCAAAAAAAATGTTCCCCCCAGCGACGAGGCTAAGGGGAACATTTCGTAAACCAGAATCACCCCTTCGAACTGATACCGTTTAGTAAAAGAGTCGTAAATTCCTCGATATCTTTTTCCATCTCCAACTGCTCGGTCAGCAACCGGTACCAGCAAAATCCAAAGATCATATCCAGCAAAAGTTCGCGATTGGTGTCCTTCGGTAACTCACCACGGCTGATGGCATTTTCCACCAATTTCTTCGGCATTTCCCTTCTGCGCTCCATGAATTGGTTTTTTAACTGAACCAATGTCACAGGGTCCAACTGAGCCTCGGCGATGACGCAGCGAAATGCTTCGCCGCAAATCGTTTCACGCCAGACTTTCCAGAGATTGTGCAGCAAAAAGTCGAGATCCGCTTTTAATGAGCCGAGATCAGGATGCTTTCTGACCTGCTCACTTTCGTTTTCGTAGACTTCCGCAATCAATGCAGCCTTGTTGCTCCACCAACGATAAATCGTCGGTTTACTCGCTCCCGCGCGTCGGGCAACCGACTCAATACTGAGTCCCGAATAACCGCATTCCTTGAGGATCTCAATTGTCGAACTGATGATCGCCTTGTGCGTGTGGGGATTCCGTAGGGATCCGATGGAGCTGCGAGAGGGTGTACGAGCCACAGTAAATTCTCCAGGCAGGGTGCTTGACAAATACAATGCAAGGTATAGGATTTCCGAAAATCTCAACGAAACGGTCCGTTTCGTTTCGGACTGAGTAAGCGCGTTGAACATTGACTCCAATCAATTCGCTTCGAGCTTTTCTGGTTACTTTAGGGGTTTCTGACTCCTCGAGCAGGATGTGTGAGCAAGTAAGCGTCCTCTAGCACTATCGAGTCTGCAGTTTTAATTCTGAAACGATACGTACCGTATCATAGCAGTGAGAGAGGCAAAGTGGCAGTATCAGCGCCCTTTTTTGAGTAACCGTCCGGAAACTCCAAACGGCTGATTTTGCTGGCTAAACGACAAAACTCCGATATCCGGGGCTTTAAAGATAGTTTTCCGTATGTTTCACGATATACGGCGACGTAACACCCTTGTTTTCTGACAGCGAATGGAATCAAAAGGAAAATGAACGTGAAAAAAGCAGGAATAGTGAGCTATGGCACTGGCGTTCCCGTTTGTCGCTTGAAAGTCGAAGAAGTGATTAACGTCTGGAAGAACGCCGATCTCCATCTCGTGCAAAACCAGTTGGGGGTGGTCGAAAGAGCAGTTCTTCAACCTGATGAAGACGTGATCACTCTCGGTGTATTGGCAGCCCAGCGTGCATTGGATATGGCCCCCGGCAGTAGCGTCGAGGCTCTGTATCTGGGCACTTGCACCAACCCCTATGACTCCCGTGCCTCGGCCTCTGTCATCCTCGAAATGCTCGGCTCCGGTTATGACGCCTATTGCGCCGATGTCCAGTTTGCGGGCAAATCCGGCACTTCTGCACTGCAGATTTGCCAGGCACTGGTCGCTTCCGGCATGACCGGCAGCGCCCTTGCAATCGGCGCTGACACTATCAATCGCAACACTGCCCCAGGTGATCTGACCGAATCCTATGCGGGTGCCGGTGCGGCAGCTTTATTGGTGGGCACGGAGAATGTCATCGCAGAATTCGATGGTAATTTCTCTTGTGCAGCCGATGTCGCCGACAACATTCGCCCGCAAGGCGATCGTTATATTCGCTCCGGGATGGGGCTTGGCTCGGACAAAAACAGCATCGGCCTGGAAGACCAGACTCGCCGGGCGGCGGAAGGCTTGATGGCCAAATTGCGCACCTGCCCGCAGGACTACGATTATGTCGTGTTCCAGCAGAATCTGGTGTCCACGCCCTACTCTCTCGCCAAGCATCTGGGATTCAATCCGAAACAGGTTGAGCCCGGCATCTACGCGAGCAGCGTTGGTGACACCGGTGCTGCCAGCCCGCTACTCGGTTTGATTAACGTGCTTGACCAGGCGCGTCCCGGTCAAAAAATCCTGCTGGTGTCTTACGGTTTCGGTGCTGGCAGCGACGCAATCGCCTTGACGGTTACCCCTGCCATCGAGGCCTACCAAAAGCGCAACAAACCACTGCGCGAATCGCTCGAAAACAAGCTGTACGTAGATTACGGCACGTCCATCAAATACGAGTTCAAGTATTTGCGAGCTGACTACGCCCTCACCGCCTACCTCTGATTTCGCCTGTCTACGCAAGGAGCATGTACATGTGCGCACGTCGTGTTGCAATCGTTTCGGCCGCCTATACGCCGAAACCGGGAAGTTCCAGGGTCCGGCAGACGTTCAAGGAAATGATCGTCGAGTCGGCTTATAAAGCTATCAAAGATGCCAGGATGCATCCTCGGGAAATCCAGGGTGTGGCCTACGGTTATCACGGCGAGGGCATTTCGGAATATGGCGGTCTCGGGCCGACCATCTCCGACACTTTGGGCATCAGCCCGGCGCCGACGTTCATGAGCACCGCCAACTGCACCAGCAGTTCCGTGTCGTTCCAGATGGGCCATCAAATGATTGCCTCCGGGGAATACGATATTGTTCTGGTCGGCGGCTTCGAGAAGATGACCGACCACTTCAACTATGCCGAATACATCGGTTCCAGTACCGAATGTGAGTACGACTACTTCCTGGGTATTTCCCACACCGACGCTTTTGCCCTGGCGACGGCGGAATATTTTGAAAAGTTCGGTTATGCCGGGCGTGAAGCAGATGTGTTGGCGACCTTTGGCCGGCAGATGCGTATTTATGCGCACAACACCCCGAATGCCACGCGCTTCGGCCATGCGATTCCATCTATCGACACCCTGAAAAACAGCGAAGCCTTTGGCTCGATGCTGGCTTGGGGTGAAGCGAGCGGTTGCGCGATTCTGGTCGCCGAACACCTGGCTCACAAATACACTGACAAACCAGTATTTGTTCGCGGATGTGCCTATACAGGCGTTTCCCATTACTTCGGCACGCGTTTTCACAACCCGACCCTGCATCACCCGGGCCTGCCAAAAAATGTCGGCATGGCCGTCTCGGCCAACTCCATCGCTTGCGCTGAAATCGCCTATAAAAAGGCCGGAATCACCGCGAAGGATATCGATGTCGCGCAGGTCTACGACTTGCTCGGCGCGGGTCTGATCCAGATGGAATCGATGGGTGTCTGCAAGCAGGGTCAGGCCGGTGATTTTGTCCTGGAAGGCGGCATCGGTATTGACGGTCCGCTGCCATTGAACACCGACGGCGGCAACATTGGGCGCGGTCACGCGTCCGGTTGTGACGGCATTTTGCACATCACCGAACTGTTCCGGCAGTTGCGCGGTGAATCCGACAACCAGGTCAAGGGCGCGCGCATCGGCGTGTCGCAAAACCTGGGAGGTTATGCCGCCCACAACTCAGTGATCGTTCTTTCCAACGACTAAGGAGCCGGACCATGTCTATGTACCCCGAACAGATTCATCGGATGACCACTGCCAGCATGCTTCGCGAATGGCGAGAACACGGCGGCAAATATCGTCTGGAAGGCAGTCAATGCGAAGACTGCAAGGAAATCTTTTTCCCGCGTCGTACAGTTTGTGGCGCTTGCAATTCGCTGAACGTAAAACCGTACCGCTGCGCCCGCACCGGCAAGATCGAAGTCATGGCTCACGCCGAGAATCCGATCCTTGCCGCCATGGGCTACGGCGAAACTGTGCCTCGCTGCATGGCGATGGTTCGTCTGGACGATGGCTTGGTGATCGCGTCGGAAATCGTTGACATCACTCATCCGGAACAACTTAAAACCGGCGCGCCGGTACGCATGGTCGTACGCAAACATGTGCGCGAAAGCAACCTGGCCTGGCAATACGCCTACAAGTTTGTATTGGACGTATAAATAAAATCGTCGAGCGTTAGTTTCTGGCGCTCGACGGCTTTAATATTAAAACAAGAACTGCGTTACTTATAAAAACACTTTACTCGCCAAAAGCTTTTAACCCTTGTTCCTCCGGGTTAGCAAACTGCCGTTTTTAAATCGGGAATTATCCCAAAAACTATTTATTGGCTTTATATGGCCGAGGACTCATCATGTCGACTCTTTGTCTCCCGCACGTAATGTTCCCGAAAAACAAGATCACTCAGCAACAGATGATTGAACATCTGGAGAGCCTGCACGCCGACCATCCGCGCATGGCCCTGGCCAAACGTATGATCCAGAATACCGAAGTCAACGAACGGCATTTGATCCTGCCGATCGACGAGCTGGCGGTGCACACCGGCTTCACTCATCGCAGCATCGTCTATGAGCGTGAAGCGCGCCAGATGTCTTCCGCCGCTGCCCGCCAAGCCATTGAAAACGCTGGCTTAACGACCAATGACATCCGTATGGTGGTGGTCACCTCGTGCACCGGTTTCATGATGCCATCGCTTACCGCACACCTGATCAACGATCTGGACCTGCCGACGTCTACCGTGCAGTTGCCGATCGCCCAGCTCGGTTGCGTCGCCGGCGCTGCAGCAATTAACCGGGCGAATGATTTCGCCAAACTGGATTCGCGTAATCATGTGTTGATTGTCTCGCTGGAGTTCTCGTCGTTGTGTTATCAGCCTGACGACACCAAGTTGCACGCGTTCATTTCCGCTGCACTTTTTGGCGATGCTGTTTCTGCCTGCGTATTGCGCGCCGATGATCAAGCGTCAGGGTTCAAAATCCGTTCCACCAACTCTTTCTTCCTGCCGAAGAGCGAGCACTACATTAAATACGATGTAAAGGACACCGGCTTCCACTTTACCCTGGATAAAGCCGTCATGAACTCTATTAAAGATGTCGCACCGATTATGGAGAAACTCAACTACGACACGCTTGAACAGAACTGTGCGCAGAACGACTTCTTCATCTTCCACACTGGCGGCCGCAAGATTCTTGACGAATTGGTCCTGCAACTGGACCTTGCCTCGAACCGGGTTTCGCAGTCGCGCAACAGCCTCGCCGAAGCCGGCAACATTGCCAGCGTTGTGGTTTTCGACGTGCTCAAGCGACAGTTTGAGTCGGGTCTTAACTCCGGCGATGTCGGCATGCTGGCAGCTTTCGGCCCGGGCTTCACCGCCGAAATGGCCGTGGGTGAATGGGTAGCCTGATTCCCACGTTTGCCGGGGCTACGTTTGAGTCTGCAAGAAACCTTGGCGGTCTGTAGGACGCCAAGGTTTCCCGGCCTCTTTCGCAAACCCTTCATTGCACCTGATTAATGGTTTCACATGGAGGATGAACGATGATCAGAGACAATCTCGCTACGCCGCCCGAGCGGCACTATGAACAACGGATGGTTTTGCTGCTGTCCTTGAGTTTCGGCCTCGTCGGGCTTGATCGCTTTATCATTCTGCCGCTGTTTCCCGTGATCATGCGTGATTTGCAGCTGGATTATCAGGACCTCGGCATGCTGTCGGCAGCACTGGCCTTCGCCTGGGGCTTTTCAGCCCTGGGCGCGGGCTACGTGATTGATCGATTGGGTCGCAAGACCGCGCTGGTTCTTTCAATTGCAGTGCTGTCGCTGCTCTCGGGGATGTCGGCTCTGGCAGGAGGACTTTTCGGGCTGGTCGTCATCCGCGGGCTGATGGGGCTCTGCGAAGGCGCGTTCACACCGACCAGTATCATCGTCACCGATGAGGTTTCGCATCCGCAGCGCCGTGGACAGAATCTGGGTTTCCAGCAGGCGTTATTCCCGATTCTCGGGCTGTGCCTGGGGCCATTGCTGGCTGCCAGTCTGTTGGAGCTATTCGACTCGTGGCGCATGGTTTTCGCGATTATCTCGTTGCCCGGTCTACTGCTGGCCGGCTATTTGTGGAAAATCTATAGACCGGTGCCCTTGCCGGCACATCAGCAACCCGCTTCAGGCAGGGGGTGGGCAAACTGGTTGAGTGCGTTCAAAAGCGGCAATGTCAGCCTGAACATCCTGATCATGTTTTGCATTCTTACTTGCCAGTTCGTGCTGTGTGCCATGTTGCCCAGTTACCTCACGGACTACATGCACCTTGAAACGCTGTCGATGGCCGTCGTGATATCCGCCCTTGGGGTTGGTGGTTTTATCGGTCAGTTGATCATTCCGGCGATGTCGGATCGACTGGGACGCAAACCGGTGGTCATTGTTTCCTTCATGACCAGCGCGACGTTGGTGGGGCTGTTGATCATCAGCCCGGCGATTACCGGGTTGTTATTTCTGCTGCTGTTCCTTTTGTCGTTCTTCAATTTCAGCCTGATCTGCATGACCGTCGGGCCGTTGACCAGCGAGTCGGTGCCACCTGCGCTGCTTCCCACTGCCACCGGCATTGTCGTCGGCTTCGGCGAGATCCTTGGCGGTGGCGTGTCACCTGCCGTCGCCGGATACGCCGCTATGCATTTCGGCCTGCCATCGATCTTGTACGTCGCACTGGCCGGGAGCGTCGGCGGCCTGCTGTTGTCGCTGGGTCTGCGCGACAATCTGCAACCCCTCCCTGCCCTGTCAGCCGCGAACGCATTGCCGATCAGCCTACCCCTCAAGGATTAGAGATCATGGGATATTATTTGATGTTGCTCGACCTTTGCCAGCATGAACACCGAGGCATCGGTGTGTTCGACTTCCAGACGGGCCAGAACCTGCGCATGTTTCCCGAACAGGGCGGGCTGTATGAAACATTGCAGTATTGCAGTCGCTGGCATCGCGGCTGGGCCGAGCATCTCAAGCATCTGCCCGCCAGTGACAGCACCCAGGATATCGACCTGCAGCCACCACTCAAACCCGGCAATAATTTGCTCGCCCAGGTCAGCACGGTCAACCTGACGATGTCGAAAAAGCAGGCGTGGAGTTACAAAGGCAACGGCAGTCTGCTCAAGACGCAAGGCGAGGCGCTCAACATTCCTTATCAGGCGCTGAGCATTGCCAGTGAACCAGGAATCGTCTGCATTTATATGGTCGACTCCTTCGGCAAACTGCACTTTGTCGGATTCACCATCGGTAACGAAGTGCACGATCCACTGCTCGGCAACCTCGACTCGCCGGACGCCAACCAGGCGTGTCTTCGCGAATGCGCACTGGCTCCGGCAATGATTCTTGGAGAGTTGCAGTGTCGGTTGTCGATCAACGCTCGTATCGAGCGTCAGGACAGGCAAATCTCCTATCGCGAGTACGATATCGATCTGAAGGAATGGCACTCACTGCGCAAATACACCCAGGGATTCCTCGAACAACACGAACAATTCCTGCAGCCAGGCATGGTCCACTACGTGTTTCATGGCCTGGGCCATCCTGACAGCGAACCCCCGCTGCAACACGGTGACTGGCTCGATCTCGATTGCCCGGAACTGGAGTTGGGCCTGAGCAATCGCATCGTCGAAGAAGAGTTGTTGCATCTGTGCCCGCTTGATAAACGCACGCTTGGAGCGGGTCTGCCCCCGCGGGCGACGCGACTGCATCAGCGCTGCAACGATCCGAACTTGCTCAAGCGCAAATAACGCTGACAGATCGCTATCGGGCGCCAGTTCACAGGCCTCGATCGCGGTTTGCAGGCGCGCCTCCAAGTCATCGGAGTCGTTAGGCAAATATCGCGCAATTGACGATATTCGCCACTCGGCTCTAGAAATCCACCGTCGCTGAAAGCAGATAAGTTCTCGGCGTCGACAGCGTCAGCCCCGGCTCGCTGTCATCCGAGGCGCCGGCCGAACTCCAGTAGCGCTTGTCCAGCACGTTCTCGACATTGGCGCGCAGGGTGACGGTTTTCTCATCGACCTTGAAGGCGTATCGCGTACCTACGTCGAAGCGTTCCCAGGAATCGATTTCCTTGTCGTTCGACTGATCCAGGTACTGCGAGCTGGAATAAAGTCCGCGCCCGGTCAACGTCAGCCCCTGCACGTTCGGCACATCCCATTCCGCGCCGAGGTTGACGTTGTATTTCGGCGTCGCCGGCGCGCGGTTGCCATCGAATGTGCCGTTGGTGGTCTGGGTCAACTCACTGTCGATGTACATCACGCCGCCGAGCAAGCGAAAGCCTTTCAGCGGCTCACCGAACACGCTCAACTCGACCCCGTCGTTCTGCCGTTTGCCGTTGGGGCCGAAGACCCGTGTCGTGCCGTTGGTTTCGTACGCCGGCTGTTTGATGCGGAACACCGCAGCGGTCAGGGCATAAGAACCGGCATCGTACTTGGCGCCGACTTCGACCTGACGACTGATGAACGGCGGGAAGATTTCGTCCTCGTTGATCGACGTCGAAGGCGCGATCTTGCCTTGGCTCAAGCCTTCCATGTAGTTGGCGTACAGCGACAACTTGTCCGTTGCCTTGAACAGAATGCCGCCCGACGGCGAGACCTTTTCCTCGTCGTAAGCCGTATCGCCTTTTACATCATCGCTCCAGTCATCGACCTTGACCCGCTGCCAGCGGGCGCCAAGGGTCAGCAACAGGCGATCATCAAAGAAACCGAGGGTGTCGGACAACGCCACGCCACTGAAGCGGTTCTCGGTGTAGACCTTCGCGTCATTGCGCGTTGGCGTGCCGGGTCTGGCTGTTTCCACCGGGTCATAGAGGTTGCTGCGGCCCGCCGCGTAACGGGCGCCGCCGTTTTCAAAGTCCATATAGAAGTAGCTGGCGGCCAGGTTTACTTCGTGGCTGACCGGGCCGGTGTGGAACCAGTTGCGCACGCCCGCCGTGGCAGTGCGGACATTTTCGTCACGGGTGAAATCCCGTGGTTGTACGCTGAAGTCGCCGGCATCGTTGGTGACTGAAACGGCATGGCGGAGGAAATCGTGATTGCTTTTGCGCGCACCGACACCGCCGTACACCATCACCGAATCACTGACATCGAACTCGCCGTTGACCGTGCCAAAGGTGTCCTTGGTCCGCGCCTGGCTCCAGGCTTGCGCATAGTTGTCGCGTACATCGTTGGCGTTCGGCACCTTGGCATTGGCGCCGACTTGCACGCGCTCCTGCGGTGCGTCGGTATCGCGTTCGGTATGGCCGACATCCGTGGACAAACGCAGACGTTCGCCACGAAAGTCCAGACCCAGCACAGCCATGTCGCGGTCTACGCTCTGGTGATCCCACTCGGTATCACCGGACTGCTTGACGCCGTTGAAACGCAAACCGAACTGGTTGTCCTCACCAAAACGCCGGCCGACATCTACCGCGCCGCCGACTTGATTGTTCGACGCGTAATTGGCGGTCAACGAGGTGATAGGTTTGTCGCTCGCACGTTTCGGCACGACGTTGATCCCGCCGCCGACACTGCCTCGCGGTGAAATACCGTTGATGAGTTGGCTCGGGCCTTTGAGGATGTCGACGCGATCGGCCATTTCCATGTCGATCGTGTACGTCGGCAATACACCGTACAAGCCGTTGTAAGCGACATCACTGTTGAACAGGCTGAAGCCACGGATGGTGAACTGCTCATAGCGCCCACCCGCCGGGTTAGTCGCACGCACCGACGGGTCACTGGCGATCAGGTCGCCGAGGGTTCGGGCCTGTTGGTTCTTGACTGTTTCGCTGGTGTAGGTGGTCATGCTGAACGGCGTTTCCATGAAGTCTTTCGACCCCAGCAGCCCTTGCGAGCCTCGGCGGGCAACCTGGCCACCCGCAAACACGTCAGCGCCCGAGGAGTCGGTGGCGCCGAGAATCGAGGTCGGCGCCAGTTGCAGGCTACTGCCCTGCGCCGCCGGAATCAGCGTGTAAGCCTGCTCGCCCACCGGTTGCAGTTGCAGGCCAGAGCCCAGCAACAACCGGGTGAAGCCCTCCTCCACGCCGAAATCACCGGACAAACCGCTGCTGTTGCGCCCGCTGACCAGTGCCGGGTCCACCGAGAGATTGACGCCGGCCAAACCGGCAAAGCGGGTCAGCGCGGAACTCAGGCTGCCGGCCGGCACCTGATAACTGCGCGGTGCAGACTCGTCGGCCCAACTGGACTGAATCAATACAGGACTGGCACTCAGGCTCAGCAACAAACTCAACTGCAACAACGGACGCAAACGACTAGGGAATACTGCGGGCATTGGAAGAAGCTCTCGATTTTGTTCACTTGCCTGGAATGACCAGCGAGGCGAAAAAAAGGGACAGGCTTCAGCCAGTTTTTTCTGTGGGGCGAGTGTTTCGAGGGACCAGCGACACCCAGAAACGCGTGCGCGTATGAATCTCGACCGGCAGACTCGCTGCCAGCAACGACAGCACTTGATCGGTGTTGTCGAGACGGAAACTGCCAGTGATACGCAGGTTTTCCAGGGCAGGATCCCACCGCAACAACCCGGAGCGATAACGGCTCAACTCGCGCAGGAAATCGCCCAGCGGCTGGTTCTGCGCCATCAACACGCCTTCGCGCCAGCCCGGCATCAACGCGTCGAATGCCATAACAGGCCCGGCACCGGAGGCTTGCAGCGTGACTTGCTGGCCTTGCTGCAACGTCAGCGCCGGCCCGTGCAGCGGTTGTAATTGCACCGCGCCGCGAACCACCGAGACGTTGCAGGCGCGCTCATTGAGACGCACGCAGACTTCACTGCGACTGACGATGATCCGGCCGTAAGGCGCGTTGATCATCAGCGCTGAATTGCCGGGAACGTTGAGCGCCATTTCACCGCGCACCAGCGTCAACTGACGCGCAGCAATATCGACATTCACCGCGCTCGCCGTGTTGAGTTGCAACGAACTGCCATCGGCCAGTAGCACCCGTTTATGTTCGCCGGTACCGGTGTGCAAATCGGCGCGCCAGACCTCCAGCGGTAATTGCCGACTGATCAGCCATGCAGCGGGCACCAGTGCCGCCAGACCGAGCGCGCGTTTCAGTGCCGCCCGACGTGCCGGATCCGGACGATCCAGTGCCGCCATGGCCAATGCCGACGGCAGTGCGGAAAAGCGCTGGCGCAACAGTTGAACCTTCTGCCACGCGTGTTCATGGCGACTATCGCTGCTGCGCCAGTGATGCAGGCGCGCCTGATCGTCCTCCGTGGCCTCGCCGGATTCCAGCAATGCCAACCATTGCGCGGCGGCGCGGGCCACTTCCCGTGTTTCGGCGCTGGGGGCGACACGCATCAGAAATCCACCAGCAAGCAATGCTCATAGGCTTGCGCCATGTAGCGTTTGACCGTGCGTTCAGAGACCTGCAAACGCTCGGCGACCTCGCGATAACCGAGGCCTTCGAGCTGGCTCCACAAAAACGCCCGACGCACCGGCCGTGGCAAACCATCGAGCAGTTCATCCAGCGCCTGCAAGGTTTCCAGCAGCAACCAGCGGTGCTCCGGCGAAGGCACGCTCTCCTCCGGCAATTGCGCGAGGGCTTCCAGATAGGCTTTTTCCAGGCTGCGGCGGGTGTAGAAATTGCTCAGCAGGCGCTTGCCCACGGTCAGCAAATAGGCGCGTGGTTCGCGCATGTCGGCAATCGGCTGCGCGCTGCACAGCACGCGCAAGAACGTGTCCTGACTCAGATCCGCTGCATCCCAGGCGTTGCCCATCCGGCGACGCAACCAGGTTTCCAGCCAGCCTCGATGGTCTCGATACAGTTGCTGCAGGCTCTGTTCCGAGGGTGCGGCGGCTTCAATCATGTCAAGAGACCCTGCGCGAAGAAGAATTCAAATGAGACTGATTCTAATTAAGTTCATACGCGATACAAAGGTCTTTCTCGTGCACAGGCAAGACAGGCGCGGCCAACCGCAAGATCAGTCGCGCCCTCCTCTCAACTGATCATCAGTGCGTTGTAGTCCGCGCTCAACGACTCGAGGTGAGCCTGATAGCGGCCCAGCAGCGAGGTCAGATCGCTTTGCACGTAATCAGTGCCGTGGAGTCGCTCAAGCGCCATCGCAAAGCCTTTCCAGACATTGGCAACCGCCATGATTTCCTCCCCGGCGACCCTGCGCAGACGACTGACGTCGACCACTGCTTGCGCGTCCGCCAAGACATCTTCGGCCATTTGCAGGTCGTCGTTCAGCCCGTCCATCAACTGCGCAATGCTCTCGATTTCCTTGTCCAGATTGTTCCGCGAGGTCGCCAGTTCGCTGTACTTGATGCCCTCGGAGACGACTCCCAGCACTTTGCGAACCAGTTCAATACCCTGCTTGACCGCCTCCTTTTTCGGATTCTCCATGTCGATGTCGTCCAGCGCTTTTCCGCTGGGAATGTAGTTTTTGTACATGTCGGCCAGGTTGAACTCACGGATCACATCCTGCGCCTTGACCAGAACGTCACGCTGCTCCTGACACTTCGCCTTGTTGGCGCAGTGCTCGCTCAGTTGCGCCAGAATTCGCGCCTTGCGCAGCTTGGCCATGTTCAATGGCTCATCGGCACGCCCGTCGATTTCGACCTTGTAGACACTGCACACGTCGCGTTCCAGGTGCTGCGCACAATCAATGAAGCGCGCCTCAACCCGCGCCAGCATCGCCTCGACGTTGCTCTTGATGTTGCCGATTTCAGCGCTGACCATCTCGCGGTCTTCTGCACTCAGGTCGTTGCGGCCCAAGGCTTCACGCAACTCCAGCAGCGCCGCAAAGTAGCTGTCTCCCGATGCAGCGCTCAACGCGGTGAGCAACACCGGGAAGGACTCACGCAGGGTTTGATCGGTGTTGTTCAGGTAAGCGCTGACGTTTTGCGCTCTTTCCTGGAGGACGTCGTCGTGTTCAACGCGAAATCGCGCCAGCCGCGAGATATCGCGAATGGTCTGCACGATTTTTTTAACGTCGAACGTTGGGATGTGTTGGGTATTGATCGATGTCACGCCATTCATGGCAAATCTCCTTGAGTCAGTCGGCAATCAATGGAAGCTCTTTTTGTATTCGTCCAGGGCGTCATTGAACGTTGCTACCAACTCCCCCGCCGTGTTTTTCACGTCGCGCCATGGATCGATCACCAGCGCGAATTCGGCGACAAAAGACGTCAGGCGCAAGGCATCGTCGATGCGCTCGAATTGCTGCGCCGATGCATCGACCTTGCTCAGAATGGTTTGCCACATGGTGTTGAGGATGTTCAGCGCCGCTTCGGCGCCGGCCATGCGGATGCCGATGTCACCGAAATTCGACATCGAGCTTTCGATGGCGCTTTGCAGGTTTTCCTTGCCGCTGACCGACGCTTCCAGCGCATCGACCTCGGTCTTCAGCGCATTGCGCTCCTTGCGTGCAGTCTCGGCTTTCGGGCCGAAGATCGAGCCGGAAATCGGCCAGAAAATCGGCAATCCACCAGAAAAAGACATTCCCACGTAGTAGTCGTAATCCTTGTCCAGCTGGATGATCCGGGCTTTTTTGTCCTTGATGGTTTGCTTGCTGCTGGCGATCGACTCCACCAGGTTGTTGCGCTCCATCAGGTCATATTTGCCCTTCACTTCCGACTGCAAACCGAATACGCGCTTGCCGCTCGACAGGTCGCCGCCGGCCAGCTCGATCTTGAAGTTGGATATCCGCTCCTTGAGCTCTTTGGTCGCGCCCTGTTGACGCTGAATATCGACGCGCATCAGCCTGATGATGTCGGCCACCGCCGAAGCCACTTCGCCATCGTCACTGGTGTATCTGATTCCGGCCAGGTCATTGCCGGACATCTGCCCAAGCGTGGTTCTGACGCGGTCCATGATCGGCATTTCCTTGATCACGGAAATGATTTCACCGCCGCTGCTGACGATGTTCTTCGCGGCGGAGGCGAGATCGATGCTTTGCTGGATGATCTTGCTTTCCACGGCATCCCAACTGGCGGCGTGGATGCGGATTTTCTTGAACAGCACTTGAATATCGGCAGGTTCAAGGCCGGCGACGTCGATCTTCTTGTACTTGAGATACGACTCGACTTCCGCCAACTCGCCCGGTAACGACAGGCCTTTCTTGACGTACTGCTTGATCTTGATCACGTCTTCTTTGGTCAGGATCCCGGCGTCGCGTGCAACGCCCGGGTATTGACCGGAAATCAGATGCAGGACCGCCTGCGGGAGATTGTTGCTGCTTTCTGTATCGCTCAATGGAACAGCCATCGGATAAGCCTCGGTTCATGAAAGCCGACGCATCATTGCGTCAGCCAGCAGAACGCTAGATGACGTTTTTGCATGGCTCCAAGGAATCAATCGACTTTATGAATATGCGGCAAGCTATTGATTTAAAAAGAATCGTGACGCAGAGATGGTTGCCTTGGAAACATCGAGCTACATCTACCGGAGATGTCCTACACCGAGGGATTACAAACAAAGCGCACAGTCGAAACAAAACGCTCGATACGTCGAGCGTTTTATTTATGCGTACGTTTAAGCGTCTCGCTGGGCAACTCGTTGAACAGCGCCCGATAGCTGCTGGAAAACCGTCCCAGATGCCAGAACGACCAGTTCATCGCCACCTCGGCCACCGTGGTGTCCGTAGGCCTGCGGTTGAGCAATTCACGGTGGGCACTGTTCAACCGGCGCAGGCGCAACCAATGGCTCGGCGTCATCCCGGTGTAATCTTTGAAGGCTTGCTGCAACTGACGCAGCGAGACGCCCGCCACGTTTGAAAGCTCGAGCAGGTTGAGGGTTTCTTCGGGAGAGTCGGCGGCCCATTCGCCGACGCGTTTCATGATCGTTCGTTCTTCGGTGCGGCGCTGCAAGCCGCCACGGTCGAGGTTGACTCGAGCGTTATCGAGGATGAACAGACAGTCTTCCAACAGCTGTTGAGTCAGCGCCTCTTTACTAGGCATATCAATGGCTTGCGTCAACTTCGTGAGAGTCGAGCTTAACCAGCGACTGAACAAGGCGTTCTGTCCGCCATTGAGCGGTGCCATGAACAAACCTTCGAGTTTCGCCACGTCCAGGCCGTGCTGACGGACAAATTCCGGGCCGAACACCACGGCGATTTCCTGGTAATTCTCCGGGGTGATCCAAATGTTGCGGCTGTCTTCATTGAGCAGATACAGCGCGTTGTCGCTGCGATCAAAACAGAACGCCAGAGCACCTGAGGGCGCGCTGAAATTCTGCTCGACGCGGGTGTTCATCTGCTCTTCATAAACCTCAACACCTTGCAGGTCCAGATACCTGATTTGCCCGGCGAAATGCCCCGGCGACATTTGCTGGTAATGCTGGACCCAACCCGGTGTGGCGCGGATTTGCTCGGAGACATCAGCGGTGTTGAACGCTTGTACCTGTAACGGATTGCACGTTGTCATGGGGTGACCTTGCGCACTCTTTTGGTGCGCTTTGGTGCTGCTTAAAGTGGATAGATGGAACTGCAAGGCGAGCCCAAGATAGTCGTCAACGCGCCACAGGGGAAGGGGCGGAAGATGAAACCCGCCCTCCCCGGCGTCTATAAAACCAATAACGAGGTCTTTATGAATGCCCCTTTCGATCAGCTGTTCACTTGGCTGAAAGATCACAAGATTACCGAAGTTGAATGTGTGGTCAGCGACCTGACCGGCATCGCCCGCGGCAAGATCGCACCCACCAACAAGTTCCTGCATGAGCGAGGCATGCGCCTGCCGGAAAGTGTGCTGCTGCAAACGGTAACCGGGGATTTTGTCGACGACGACATCTACTACGACCTGCTCGATCCTGCCGACATCGACATGGTCTGCAAGCCAGTGGCCGATGCCGTGTACGTGATTCCATGGGCGATCGAGCCGACCGCCATCGTCATCCACGACACCTTCGACAAGTTCGGCAACCCGATCGAACTGTCGCCGCGCAACGTGCTGAAGAAAGTCTTGCAGCTGTACACCGACAAAGGCTGGAAGCCGATTGTCGCGCCGGAAATGGAGTTCTACCTGACCCAGCGCTGTGAAGACCCGGACCTGCCGCTCAAGGCGCCGTTGGGTCGTTCGGGCCGCGCGGAAAGTGGTCGTCAGTCGTTCTCCATCGACGCCGCCAACGAATTCGATCCGCTGTTCGAAGACGTTTACGACTGGTGCGAGCTGCAAGGTCTGGACCTCGACACGCTGATTCATGAAGACGGCCCGGCGCAGATGGAAATCAACTTCCGTCACGGCGACGCGCTGGATCTGGCCGACCAGATCACCGTGTTCAAACGCACCATGCGTGAGGCTGCACTCAAGCACAACGTCGCGGCGACGTTCATGGCCAAGCCGATTGGCGACGAGCCGGGCAGCGCCATGCACATCCACCAGAGCGTGGTGGACATCGCCACGGGCAAACCGATCTTCGCCAACGCCGACGGGCAAATGAGCGAGTTGTTCCTGCACTACATCGGCGGTTTGCAGAAGTACATCCCGAAAGTGCTGCCGATGTTCGCGCCGAACGTCAACTCGTTCCGCCGCTTCCTGCCGGACACCTCGGCGCCAGTCAACGTCGAATGGGGCGAAGAAAACCGCACCGTCGGTTTGCGTGTGCCGACCTCCAGTCCCGAAGCCATGCGCGTGGAAAACCGCTTGCCGGGCGCCGATGCCAACCCGTACCTGGCGATTGCCGCGAGCCTGCTCTGCGGTTACATCGGCATGGTCGAGGGCATCGAGCCGAGCGCTGCGGTACAAGGCCGCGCCTACGAACGCCGCAACCTGCGCCTGCCGATCACCATCGAAGAAGCGCTGACGCAGATGGAAGAGTGCGAGACCGTCGCGCACTACCTCGGCGACAAGTTTGTCCGCGGCTACGTCGCGGTGAAGCGCGCCGAGCATGAAAACTTCAAACGCGTGATCAGTTCGTGGGAGCGCGAGTTCCTGATGCTGAGCGTCTGACCCAAGTCTGCACAATCTCCTGTGGGAGCGAGCCTGCTCGCGAAAGCGTCAGCACAGTCACTGTATGCGTCGCTTGAAACACTGCCTTCGCGAGCAGGCTCGCTCCCACAAGGGGAATAGTGAACCACCTGAAAAATCCAATAATTCGAAGAGGTGTCGTTATGCGTCTATTGAAATCCCTGATTCCCGCAGCTCTGGCCCTGGCATGCAGTGCCGGCGCTCAGGCCCAACCCCAGGTCAGCGTCTACAACTGGACTGACTACATTGGCGAAACCACCCTCGCCGACTTCCAGAGCAAAACCGGGATCAAGGTGATCTACGACGTTTTCGACTCCAACGAAACCCTCGAAGGCAAGCTGCTCGCCGGGCGCACCGGTTATGACGTGGTCGTGCCGTCCAACCACTTCCTCGCCCGTCAGGTAAAGGCCGGCGCGTTCCTCAAGCTGGATCGCTCGCAGTTGCCGAACTGGAAAAACCTCGACCCGAAACTGCTTGAGTTGCTGGAGAAAAACGATCCGGGCAACCAGCATTCGGTGCCGTACCTGTGGGGCACCAACGGCATCGGCTACAACGTCGACAAGGTCAAGCAAGTGCTGGGCATCGATCACATCGACTCCTGGGCCGTGCTGTTCGAACCGGAAAACATCAAGAAACTCTCGCAGTGCGGCGTGTCGATGATGGACTCGGCGGACGAAGTGTTCCCGGCCATCCTCAACTACATGGGCATGGACCCGCGCAGTGAGAACCCGGAAGACTTCAAAAAGGCCGAAGCCAAACTGCTGAGCATCCGTCCGTACATCACCTATTTCCACTCCTCGAAATACGTCTCGGACCTGGCCAACGGCGATATCTGCGTGGCCTTCGGTTATTCCGGCGACGTGTTCCAGGCCGCCAACCGCGCCAAGGAAGCCAAGAACGGCGTGAACATCGCCTACGCCATTCCGAAAGAAGGCGCCAACCTGTGGTTCGACCTGTTGGCCATTCCCGCCGACGCCAGCAACGAAAAAGAAGCGCACACCTTCATCAATTACCTGCTCGATCCACAAGTGATCGCCAAGGTCAGCGCGTCAGTCGGTTACGCCAACCCGAACCCGGCCGCCAAGCAGTACATGGACAAGGACCTGGTCAGTAATCCCGAGGTTTACCCATCCCAGGCCGTGCTCGACAAGCTCTACATCTCCTCTACCCCGCCCCAGGCGATCATGCGTCTGATGACCCGGTCCTGGAGCAAAGTGAAGTCCAACAAATGAATCAGTACACAGCAGAACATGCCCGTTCCTATTACGCAGCTTCGGCTCGGGCGTCCACACCTTACCCGGTCCTCGACGGTGATTTGAGCGCCGACGTCTGCGTGATCGGCGGCGGGTTCACCGGGGTCAACACAGCCATCGAACTGGCGCAGCGCGGGTTGTCGGTGATTTTGATCGAAGCCCGGCGCATCGGCTGGGGCGCCAGCGGGCGCAACGGCGGTCAATTGATTCGTGGCATCGGCCATGAAGTCGAAGGTTTCGCCAAGTATGTCGGGCAAGAAGGCGTGCGTTATTTGCAGCGCGCCGGGATCGACTCGGTAGAACTGGTGCGGCAGCGCATCGAGGCCAACGCCATCGAGTGCGATCTGCGCTGGGGCTTCTGTGACCTGGCCAACACGAGCGCGCAGTTCGATGCCTTCAAGGAAGAGTTGGTCGATCTCGCCGAGCTTGGTTACGCCCACGAAACCCGCATGATCGGCCCCGAGCAAATCCGCCAAAACGTGGTGGACTCCGGGATTTATGCCGGCGGACTGCTGGACATGGGCTCCGGGCACCTGCACCCGCTGGATCTGGTGCAAGGCGAAGCGCGGCTGGCGGCCTCACTGGGTGTGCGCATCTTCGAGCAGAGTCCGGTGCTCGAAATCATCCACGGCGCGACCGTGCAGGTGCGCTGCGCCAACGGCACCGTGCGTGCTGGCAGCCTGGTACTCGGTTGCAACGCGCATCTGGACGAACTCGAGCAACAACTCACTGGCAAGGTGCTGCCGGCCGGCAGTTACATCATCGCCACCGAACCGTTGTCCGAGGAACGCGCCGCGCAGCTGATTCCACAGAATCTCGCGGTGTGCGATCAGAAAGTCGGCCTCGACTATTACCGTCTCTCGGCGGACCGGCGCTTGCTGTTCGGCGGGGCCTGCCACTATTCCGGGCGTGATCCGGCGGATATCGCCGCCTACATGCGGCCGAAGATGCTCAAGGTCTTCCCGCAACTGGCGGACGTGCGCATCGATTACCAGTGGGGAGGCAAGATCGGCATCACCGCCAATCGCTTTCCGCAAGTCGGGCGTCTCAAGCAACACCCGAACGTGTTCTACGCCCAAGGCTATTCCGGCCATGGTCTGAACGTCACGCACTGGTGCGCCAAGTTGCTCGGCGAGGCGATACAGGCCGGCCACAGTCAAGGCATGGACGTGTTCAGCGGCGTGCCGCACATGACCTTCCCCGGCGGCCCGGCGCTGCGCTCGCCGCTGCTGGCACTGGGCATGTTCTGGTATCGCCTGCGCGAAATGCTCGGTTGATCCCGATCCCTGTAGGCGCTGCCGCAGGCTGCGATCTCTTGATGTTGTTTTTACAGATCAAAAGATCGCAGCCTGCGGCAGCGCCTACCGGTTCGGCTTTGGCATTCCCTACTTATTTGCTCTATCGCCAAGCACTTCTATATTGATGAAGTGCTTTTGCGTTCCTGACGCTCAGTGCCCAATTATTCGAGGAGGACACGGATGAAGTCGTCAGCCACCGACGAGCCGCGAGCACCAGGCCAGGCCCCCATCAAGACCCGCCGCTTCGGCATATCGCTGGTGTGGATCGTGCCGATCGTGGCGGTGCTGGTGGGCATTTCGCTGGTGGTGCACAACATCCTTCAGGAAGGACCGACCATCACCGTCAACTTCAAGACCGGCAGCGGTCTGGTGGCCAACAAGACCGAAGTCAAATACCGCAACGTGGTGGTCGGTCAGGTCACCGATGTCGAATTGAGCGATGACCAGAAAAGCGTCAACGCCACGATCAAACTGGCCAAACAGGCCGAAAGCTTTACCCGCGAAGACTCACAGTATTGGGTCGTGCGCCCACGCATCGGCGCGGGTGGCGTGTCGGGCATCGATACCCTGCTCTCCGGCGACTACATCGGCGCCGATATCGGCCAGGCCAACAACCGCGCCAAACAATTCAAGGGCCTGGAGAATCCGCCGCCCATCACCTACGGCGAACCGGGCAAGCGCTTCATGCTGCACACCCAGGACCTCGGCTCGCTGGACATCGGCTCGCCGGTTTACTACCGCAAGATTCCGGTCGGCCAGGTCGTCACCTATGCCCTCGATGAGGGCGGCAAAGGCGTGAACATCGAAGTGTTCATTCATTCGCCCAACGATGCCTTTGTCACCGAAAACACCCGCTTCTGGAACGCCAGCGGGATTGACGTCAGCGTCGGCGCCAACGGCTTTCAGGTCAAAACCGAGTCGTTGTCGTCCATGCTGGTCGGCGGCATCGCCTTCCGCGCGCCGGACTACAGCCCCAACGACGTGGTGGCGGCCGATGACAAAGACTTCGAACTGTTCGCCGATCAGCAAACCGCCCTCGCCCCGCCCAACGGCAAGGCGCAATACCTGAGCCTGCGTTTCGACCAGTCCCTGCGCGGGCTCAAGGTCGATGCGCCGGTGGAATTCCTTGGTATGGAAATCGGCCGGGTGGTGGCGATCAACCTCGATTTCGACGCAAAAAAACGCAGTTTCCCGCTGAACGTCGGCATCGTCATTTACCCGCAGCGCCTCGGCATGGCCTACGGCAAAATGCTCACGGCGTTCAAGCATGACCCCAACGATGAAGCGGCCGGCATTCGCCTGATCGGCACCTTTATCGACAACGGCCTGCGCGCCCAGGCCCGCAGCGGCAATCTGCTGACCGGCCAGCTGTACGTCGCGCTGGATTTCTTCCCGAAAGCCGAAAAAGTCGCCTTCGATCCGACCTTGCGTCCGGTGGTGATTCCGACCGTGCCCGGCAGCCTCGAACAATTGCAGGAAAAACTCGAAGCGGTGATCGACAAACTCAACAAAGTGCCGGTCGATCGTATCGCCAACAACCTCGACAGCAATCTGGTCGAACTGCGCAAGGGCCTGACCCAGTTCAACGCGAAGACCTTGCCGGGCGTGCAGAGCACCCTTGCCGATGTCAGCAAAACCCTGCAGTCCGCCAGTTCGACCCTGGCCGAAGATTCGCCGCAACGCGAGAAACTCACCGAAACCCTCGACGAACTCGGCCGCATGTCGCGCTCGCTGCGTGAGCTGTCGGATTACCTCGGTCGTCATCCGGAATCGCTGATTCGCGGGCGCCCGGACAACGCGGCGCCACTGGATCTGAAAGGACCGCCACGCAATTGAGCACAGGAGTCAAACCGATGGCTGTACCGCTGAAGATCACCGTGCTCGCTGCGTTCATGTTGCTGGGCGCCTGCCGCAGCGACCCGATCTGCTTTCACACCCTGACGCCGGTGCAACTGGGCAGCACCCGTGCCGGCGCACAAATCCCGATTGAAGGGATCAGCGTGCCGCCGCAGGTCGACCGCCCGCAAATCGTCATTCGCCAGGGCAACAGTGGCCTGGCAATTCTCGAAACCGAATGGTGGGGGGCGAGCCTTGCGGATGAATTGCGCAGTGCGCTGACCGATCAACTGAGCAACAGCAGTGGTCGCGGCAACGTCTCGGTGCGCATCGAGGTGCAGCGCTTTGACTCGATTCCCGGCCAGTATGGTTTGATCGATGCGAAATGGCGCCTGCGCCCGCTCGGTGAAACCGACAGTGAGCTGGTGACTTGCCGCTCGACCCTACAAACCCCGTCCGGACCGAGCATCGATGATCTGGTGACCGCGCAGCAGAACAACGTCAAACGCCTGGCCGCGCTGATCAGTCAGGCTGCCGGCAACTCGCGCGGGTGTCCGCCCTCGTCCTGACTCAACGTCACGGTAAACCGACAGCCGTTGGGCTCGCGGGTGGTCAGTTGCACCTGCCATTGCTGCTGATCGCAGATGCGCTGCACCAGAGAAAGTCCTAACCCGAGCCCTTCCCCACGTCCTTCATCACCGCGCACAAAGGGTTGGAACATCGCGTGGCGTTGTTCCTCCGGGATGCCGATGCCGCTGTCTTCAACGACAAAACCACACTCGCTCAAGGTCAGGCGAACGAAGCCGTGGTCGGTGTAGTGCCAGGCATTGCGCAACAGGTTGCCCATCACCGATTGCAGCAGCGTCAGGTTCAATGTCGCGATGCCTGCGCCTTGCGGGTCATAAATGAATTCCAGGCCTTTCTCGCGAATCAACCGCCCCCAGACTTCCGCCTGCGCATCCGCCACTTCCCTGAGCGTGCAAGTGGCTTGAATACCGGCGTCTTGCGGTTTGCGCGCGAGCATCAGGAAGGTTTCCACCAGTTGGCGCATTTCATTGCTTGCCCGGGCAATGCGGCTGACTTGCGCGGATGAGCGAGCATCCAGCGAGGGATTGGCCAACAGCAACTCGCAGGAGCTGGCGAGCACCATCAACGGGGTGCGCAATTCGTGGCTGACGTCACTGGTAAAGAGTTTTTCCCGGCTCAGGGTTTTGCGCAGGCGCCCCAGGGTCTGATCGAAGGACAGCGCCAACTCGCCCACTTCATCCGCCGCATAGTCCGGGCGCAGTGGCGGCGCCAGCTCAATCACTTGATCCCGATGACGCACTTGCAAGGCCAGACGAATCACCGGCGCCATAACCCGCCGCGCCAACAGGCGTCCCAGTAAAACGGCCAACAGAATGCTGAGGATGAATCCGACAATCACCACAATAAACAGCAGGCGCTCACGTTGTTCGAGACTTTCCTGATCGCGCAGCAACACGTACTTGCGCCCCGCCACCGATTCGACCATCGCGTAGAAGTCGTCGCCGTGGAATTTGATTTCCTGAAAGCCCAGGGGCAGCGCCGCCAGTTGTCGGGTCAGCGCCAACGGGCCTTGTCCGCCTTCGGCGAAGAACAACTCGCTCTTTTCCGGTTTGTGGCTCCACTGACTGATGTCGTCCATGGCCAGCAGCCGATGCAGGCCGCCCGCCAATGTCGTGGTGGTCAATTTACGTTCGACCACATGCACCGTGGCGACAATCCCCAGCGCGAACACGCCGGCGACCAGAGCGCTCATCAGGGCAAAGACGATCACAATCCTTTTCGTCAGACTTTGTTTGAAATCCATTCGCCGGGTTGACTCCACTGCGGTTGTCGGACGTAAACGTAACCCTGGACCCGCCATGACGGAGAGTGCGAGTCACGCAGCTTTGCCTTGCCGTTTGCCGTTTGTTAAGCCCACCCGCCAATAAAAACTGCATTTGAGTTTGCTTATCAAATGGCCGGTTTAGTTGCATCCAGTAACTTCTGGCAATTTTTTCACATGTTCTTCACTGCGCTGCCACGACTCTGAACGTAGTGTTCAGCCTGCATTCAACTCACCCGTCGTAAAGTTGCTCGCTGCCTAAGCCTTGCGTTGCGCTGAATGAAATACCGAGTATTCAAAAGGGGCAAGATTGTGGCGCAATTATTTCAATTAAAAACTTTATTCAGATCGCCGCGAACCCTGCGTTTGCGTCTGTTACTGGCGTTGGCTTGTGTGGTGTTCGTGGCCATTCTGGTCAGTGGTTTTGTGTTCTGGCCACGCTCACCGACCGATCTGGATCACGCGAACCGTCGCGTCACCGCCGAATGGATGCAGGCCTGGCAAGCCGGTGAAGTGGTCGCACTGGTGCGCCATACCGAACGCTGTGATCGCTCCGACAACACCTGCCTGGGACCGGCCGACGGCATCACTCAGGTCGGCAGCGTGGCGGCAGCGGCCGTTGGCCAGGGCTTTCAGCTATTGGGCATGCAGCAGGCTCAAGTGCTGAGCAGTCCGCTGACCCGAACCGCACAAACCGCGCAGTACATGTTCGGTCAGGACGCCAGCACGCAAGACTGGCTGGCTACCTGCGGCCCGGTGCTGCGCGATGAAGTGATCGCACACAAAACAACCGGGCAGAATCTGGTGCTGGTGACCCACAGCGGCTGTATCAGCGACTTTGAAAAGCAGACCGGTTTCCCCCATGCGATTGCCGCCGAATACGGCAGCGTGTTGCTGGTGCGCATTGATAGCCATAAACAACTAAACGTACTGGGCATTATTAATGTGCCGTTCTGGAAAACATTAAATCTTGCCCATGCGCAGAACTAACGCCATTCAATTCAACGCTTCACCCCCCGACATTTATATCTGCGCCAAGGTCCAGTCATGACGTCTGATAACAAACCGTTGCGCCACGCTGTCCGGCATTTATCGCAAGCGCCAACAGCACGAACATTTGAACGCTGGGCTATTCCCGGTCTGCTTCTCGCCTTTGTGCTGTTTTACCTGCTGCCGCTGATGAGCCACGGCTTATGGATCCCCGATGAAACCCGTTACGGCCAGATCAGCCAGGAAATGCTCCTGAGCGGCAACTGGGTCGCGCCGCATTTCATGGGCATCCGTTACTTCGAGAAACCGATTGCCGGCTACTGGATGATTGCCATCGGCCAGGCGATTTTTGGCGACAACCTGTTTGGCGTCAGGATCGCCTCGGCGCTGAGCACCGGTGTGAGTGTCTGGCTGACCTATCTGCTAGCTCAGCGACTGTGGAACAGTCCGCGTCTCAGCGCGGCGTGCGCGTTGCTGTTCATGAGTTTTGGTTTGATCGCCGGCCAAGCCGGTTATGCCAACCTCGATCCGCAGTTCACCTTGTGGGTCAACCTGAGTCTGGTGGCGGTCTGGTTTGCCATCGACAGTCGCAACACCGCGGCGCGGATTGGCAGTTGGGCGTTGCTGGGCGCGGCGTGCGGCATGGGCCTGATGACCAAAGGTTTTCTCGCTTTGCTGCTACCGGTATTGATCGCCCTGCCCTACATGATCTGGCAACGCCGCTTTGGCGAATTGCTGCGCTTCGGCCCGGTGGCGGTGTTGGTGGCTGCGCTTGTCAGCGTGCCGTGGGCACTGGCCGTTCACGTACGGGAACCGGACTTCTGGCGATTCTTCTTCTGGCATGAACACATCCGCCGTTTCGCTGCCGGCGATGACGCCCAGCATGCGCGGCCATGGTGGTTCTACCTGCCGCTGCTGTTTGCTGCCACGTTGCCATGGGCGCTGTTGCTGCCGTCGACGTTGATCCGCACCTGGCGCGAAAAGGCCCAGCCGAAAATCGCCTTCCTCGCCCTGTGGTTCCTGTTGCCGCTGGCGTTCTTCAGCCTGAGCAGCGGCAAGTTGCCGACCTATATCATGCCGTGCCTGATGCCACTGGCCTTGTTGATGGGCCATACCGTGGTGAACTGGCTGGACAGTGGCAGCGCACGGGTGCTGCGTCTGAACGGCGTGGTCAACACAGTGCTGGCCAGTGTCGCGCTGATTGCTTTGATCTATTTGCAGGCAAGCAAAGAGATTTACCAAAACACCGAGATGTTCAGTCTGTCGCTGGTGTTTATCGTGCTGATCGGCTGGATCATCGCCAACGCCCTGCAAATCATGCGGCCGCTGACGCTGTGGGCGATGCCGGCATTGGGCATTGGTCTGCTGATCGCGCTGCTGCCAGCGGCGATGCCGGCGCAGATCGTCGACAGCAAAATGCCCGACCAGTTTATTGCCGAACACCAGCAGGCGTTGAGCGAGACCACTTCACTGCTGAGCAACGACCTCGGCGCCGCATCAGCCTTGTCGTGGCGCCTGAAGCGTCCACAAGTTGACCTGTTCAACACCGTCGGCGAACTGAAATACGGCCTCGATGACCCGGCCATGGCCTCGCGCAAGGTCGGTCTGGACGACGTCGGCCAATGGATGACCGAGGCGCGCAAAAAAGGCTCGGTGGGTGTGGTGATGCGCGTCAACAGTGTTCAGGAAGCCCAGGAGATCGAGCTGTTGCCGCCGGACGGCAAGCATTACCAGCGCGGCAACCTGCAAATCTACCTCTTCAGCAAAACCCAGCCATGACCTCAGCGGCACACGATCGCAAAGCGTTATGGCTGCTGCTGGCAGCGACTGCGCTGATGCTGTTGTTCGGGCTGGGCAGTCGCGAGTTATGGGGCGCGGAAACCCGCTGGGCCAACATCGCCTTGCAGATGCTGCAAAGCGGCGACTATTTCGATCCGTATCTCAAGGGTGATCCGTACTACGACAAACCGTTGCTGTCGTACTGGCTGATCACGGCTTCAGCCTGGTTGGCGGGCGGTCTGGGACCCTGGTCGCTGCGTTTGTCTTCGGTTATTGCCGCGTGGTTGAGCGTGTGGCTGGTGTACCTGCTGGGCGAGCAACTGTTTCGCAAAGGCACCGGGCTCATCGCCGGATGGATGCTCGCGACAACGTTCTATTTCGTGTTCTGGGGCCGGGTCGCGACTGCGGACTCCTTGACGGTGTGCGGCGTACTGGCCGCTTTCTGGTGGTATTGGCGCGGACCGGAAGACACACGGCTCTGGCGCTACATCGTCTTCTTCGGGCTGTTGTCGCTGACGTCGCTGTTCAAAGGCCTGATCGGTTTCATCCTGCCCGGCCTGTTGTTACTCCCGCACTTGCTCGACGACGGTCGCTGGAAGCGTCATCTGAACTGGCGTCTGGCGGCGGCTCTGGTGATTGCCGGGGCGTTTTACATGCTGCCGTTCCTGTTGTCGCACTTCTATGGCGCAGCAAATTACAGCCAAAGCGGCCTCGGTCTGGTATTGCGCGAAAACGTCGTGCGGTTTTTCCAGCCGTTCGACAACATCGGGCCGATTTACACCTACTTGGTGTATCTGCCGGTCTACACCTTGCCGTGGGCGCTGTGCTGGATCATTGCGTTGCGTGTGGCATTGCGAGACTGGCGCAGCATCGAGCCTCACACTCGCTGGCTGATCAAGGGCCTGGCCCTGCTGATGATCTTCTTCACCGCCAGCGGCAGCCGTCGCAGCTATTACGTGTTGCCACTGGTGCCGTTCGCGCAACTGCTCGGCGCGTGGTGGATCACCCGGCGCATGGCGGCTGGCAACACGAATGAACGTGCCTGGAAAATCGGCTTCGGTGTCGCCAGCGCAGTAATGGTCGCGGTACTCGGCGTGCTGTACCCGTGGACCAACAGCGCTGGTGGCGTGATTCACTTCGGCGAAAGCGTGCGCGAGCAAGCCAGCCGGCAGGCACCGCTGGATCAGTGGCGCTTCGTCATGGTCGAGGTCGACAACAAAGTGCCGATGTACCTGCAAACCGGCGGTGCGCCCTTCTACTATGTGCCGGAGTCTCGTGACTTTCCGCGCAGCGGTAACTCGGCCGCGATGATCGCGTGGCTGGAACGCAACAGCGGCCAGCATTGGGACGCGCAACGCACGATCATCGTTGCCCAGTACCGTACGGGCGATCCGCTGCCGCTCGACTACCTCAGCACCGATCACCAGGTCGTCCGCACCACACCGACACGCGGCGAGCAGGTTTTCCACGGCCGCGAGGATCAGAGCGTCGCCTACATCCCCAATCCCTCCTGAACATCATGACGTTGAATGACGCACGGCAATCGTGCGTCGGCGAGTCGCTGCTAATCTGAATGCCAATGACATGTATTAACGGTTTGTTTGACGTTTTTTTCTCATTTGCTTCTCTACATTGCCGGCGGCCCAAGATATGCAAATCATTCGCATTGAAGTCTGCGCGCGAATGCCTGCCCATAACGTCTGAAAAACAGGAGCCTTCTCGTCATGAATCCACAGTTTCCGTCCTTTCTGAAACGCGCTTTGCTGGTCACTGCCCTGTTCGGTGCGAGTCAGGCGTTCGCCGCCGACAGCGTTGGCCTGCTGGTCTATAACGCGCAGCACGAAAGCCTGACCAAGGCCTGGGTGGCCGGGTTTACCGAAGAAACCGGGATTCCGGTGACGATTCGCAACGGCGACGACACCGAGATGGGCAATCAGTTGGTGCAGGAAGGCGCGGCATCGCCGGCGGATGTGTTTTTGACCGAGAACTCCCCGGCGATGGTGCTGGTGGACAACGCCAAGCTGTTCGCCCCGGTGGCGCCGGCGACGCTGGAACAAGTGGATTCGGCTTATCGCCCGGCCCATGGCAAATGGATCGGCATCGCCGCGCGCTCCACTGTGTTCGTCTACAACCCGAGCAAAATGGCGGAAAAAGACCTGCCAAAATCCCTGCTCGACCTCGCCAAACCCGAATGGAAAGGCCGCTGGGCGGCGTCCCCGGCCGGCGCGGATTTCCAGGCAATCGTCGCCGCCGTGCTCGAACAGAAAGGTGAAGCAGCCACGCTCGACTGGCTCAAAGGCATGAAAACCAATGCCACCGTCTACCGTGGCAACAGCGCCGTGCTCAAAGCGGTGAACGCCGAGCAGATCGACAGCGGCGTGATCTACCACTATTACAGCTTCGTCGATCAGTCCAAGACCGGCGAAAACAGCAACAACACCAAACTCTACTACTTCAAACATCAGGACCCGGGTGCCTTCGTGAGCATCTCCGGCGGTGGCGTGCTGGCCTCCAGCAAACATCAGGACGAGGCGCAGAAATTCCTCGCCTACGTCACCGGCAAACAGGGCCAGGAGATTCTCCACACCGGTAATTCCTTCGAATACGCAGTCGGCAAGGACGCGCCGTCCAATCCGAAACTGACGCCGCTGAAGGATCTTGATGCGCCAAAAGTCGATGCGTCGAAACTCGACAGCAAGAAAGCCGTCGAGCTGATGACTCAGGCCGGACTGTTGTAAGTGATGCCGGAAACCTTACCGGCGGAGGTGGCTGCGGCCTCCTCCGCCCACCGCCCATTGAAATCCCGCGCCCTTAACGGTCGCGGAGGTTCGTGGGTGGTCGCGTTGGCGATTGGCATTTCCTTGTTGTCACTGCTGCCGATCGTTTTTGTGATCGGCGTGTCGTGGACCACCGGTTGGGCGAGCATTCAGGCCTTGGTATTCCGCCCACGGGTGGCCGAACTGCTGATCAACACCGTGCTGCTGGTGTTGATCACCCTGCCGCTGTGCATTGTGCTTGGCACCACGCTGGCGTGGCTGACCGAGCGCACCAACCTGCCCGGACGGCGCCTGTGGTCGCTGCTCGCGGTGGCACCGCTGGCGGTGCCGGCGTTCGTGCACAGTTACGCGTGGGTCAGCCTGATTCCGTCGATTCATGGATTGCCCGCCGGCGTGCTGGTGTCGGTGATCGCTTATTTCCCGTTTCTTTATCTGCCGATCGCAGCGACTTTGCGTCGCCTCGATCCGGCGATTGAGGACGTTGCCGAATCCCTTGGCCTCAAGCCCTGGGCGGTGTTTTTTCGGGTGGTTTTGCCGCAATTGCGTCTGGCGATCTGTGGCGGTGCGTTGTTGGTCGGTCTGCACCTGCTGGCCGAATACGGCCTCTACGCGATGATCCGTTTCGACACCTTCACCACGGCGATTTTCGATCAGTTCAAGTCGACCTTTAACGGCCCGGCGGCGAACATGCTCGCCGGGGTGCTGGCCCTGTGTTGTCTGGCGATGCTCACCGTCGAATCCGCCGCCCGTGGCCAGGCGCGCTATGCGCGAGTCGGCTCAGGCAGTGCCCGCGAACAGCGCAGCATTCGCTTGAAGCGCAGCGCTGTGGTGTTCGGACTTATCCTGCAAAGCCTGACCTGCCTGCTCGCGCTCGGTGTGCCGTTGCTGACACTGGGCCGCTGGCTGATCGCTGGCGGTGCCGAGGTCTGGGAAAGTGGCGAGCTGTTGCCCGCCCTCCTGCAAACCCTGTCGTTCGGTGTCGCCGGTGCCTTGCTCACCAGTCTGGCGGCGATTCCGATTGCCTGGCTGTCGATTCGTGCGCCGGGAAAATTGCAGCGCTTGCTCGAAGGCTGCAACTACATCACCAGCTCGTTGCCGGGAATCGTTGTGGCACTGGCGCTGGTTACCGTGACCATCCATTTCGCCCGACCGATCTACCAGACCACCATCACGGTGTTGCTCGCTTACCTGCTGATGTTTTTGCCACGGGCGCTGGTCAGCCTGCGCGCCGGTTTCGCTCAGGCACCGGTTGAGCTGGAAAACATCGCCCAGAGCCTCGGCCGCTCGCCGTCGCGCGCTTTGTGGCTGATCACTCTGCGCCTCGCTGCGCCCGGTGCTGCCGCTGGTGCTGCGCTAGTGTTTCTGGCGATCACCAACGAGCTGACCGCCACGCTACTGCTCGCCCCCAACGGCACGCGGACCCTGGCCACCGGTTTCTGGGCCATGACCAGCGAAATCGATTACGCCGCTGCTGCGCCTTACGCGCTGCTGATGGTTGTGCTTTCGCTGCCGCTGACGGCCATTCTCTATCACCAATCCAGGCGCACCGCTGGCCGATGAACGCACTCGAACTGATTTCCCTGAGCAAATCCTTTGGCGCGCAGAAAGCGCTGGATGACATCTGTCTGTCCGTTGCGACTGGCAGCCGCACGGTCATCGTCGGCCCCTCCGGTTCCGGCAAAACCACGCTGTTGCGGATGATCGCCGGTTTCGAATTTCCCGATGCCGGCAGCCTCACCCTCAACGGCCAGACGCTGGTCGACAGCACGCACGCCGTGCCTGCCTACCAACGCCAGATCGGCTATGTGCCGCAGGATGGCGCGCTGTTTCCGCACATGACCGTCGCCGCCAACATCGGCTTTGGTCTGGCCCTGACCGGCGCGGCCAGGACCGAGCGCATCGCACAGCTGATGGACAGCGTGGCGCTTGACGCCAACATGGCCAACCGCTGGCCGCACGAGTTGTCCGGCGGTCAGCAACAGCGGGTGTCCCTGGCCCGGGCGCTGGCGCAGCAACCACGCTTGATGCTGCTCGACGAGCCGTTTTCCGCCCTCGATACCGGCCTGCGCAGCGCTATGCGCAAAATGGTCGCACGCCTGCTCGAAGAGGCCGGTGTCACCACGATTCTGGTCACCCACGATCAGGGCGAGGCGTTGTCGTTCGCCGATCAGTTGGCGGTCATGCGTGGCGGGCGACTGGTGCAATCGGGTCATCCGATGGACCTCTACCGCTACCCGGACGATGAGCAGACCGCGCATTTCCTCGGCGAAGCGGTGGTGATGCCGGCGCGGATCGAATCCGGTTGGGCGCATTGCGATCTCGGCCCGGTGCCGGTCAACAGCAATGGCTTCATCGGCAACGCGCAGATCATGCTGCGCCCGGAACAATTGCAGGTGGCCGACGGCGTCAACGACGCGCAGGCCTGCAACGCCGTGGTCACTGAACGCGATTTCGCCGGCAACACCTGCACGTTGACCGTCGAACTGCGCTCGCCAACCACTCTGGATTCGGGCCGTTCGCTACTGGTGCGCAGCTCCGGCATGCACGCGCCACCGGCCGGCAGCGCGGTGCAGTTGTCGATACTCGGCGCCGCCCATGTGTTTGCCGCGACCTGATCAGAGGTCGAAGCGATCCACCGCACGGCGCCGCTCGTTGTCGTCGCGCACGTCGTAGTTGGCGGTTGTCTGGATATTGCTGTGGTGCGCGAGTTTCTGCGCGATCGACAGATCGTGTTCCTCGATCACCCGAGTGATGAACGAGCGGCGGAAATCGTGGGGCATGATCTTCACCCCGACCTGCGTGCCACGCTGACGGGCGATGTAATAGATCGCGTGTTTGGTGATGCGCTCGCGGGTGATGTGGCTGCCACGGCGGATGCGGTTGAACAGAAAGGCATCGTCGCTCTCGCCTTCCTTGAGTTGCGAACGGCGAAATTCCAGCCAGGCATTGAGCTTGGCGAACGCCCAGGCCGGTGCGTACTTGATCAGTTGTTTATTGCCCTTGCCGGTGACGGTCAGGCTGCGTTCGCTGAAGTCGACCTGATTCAGATCCAGATCCACCGACTCCGACTTGCGCATGCCGGTGCCATACAGCAAGCCAATCACCGCCGCGTCACGCAGGCCCTGTGGGCGTGGATCGGCAGCGCACACCTCCATCAATTCGTGAATCAGCGTGCGCTTCAAGTTGCGCCCCTGGGACAGACGCGTGCCGGCAATGCCTTTGACCGAACGCATCTTCAATAAATGATCCTGAGTGATCAGGCTCATCCGCCACGCTTCATTCATCACGCCGCGCACGGCATTTACATAGAGCGAAGAAGTGTTCGGCGCGTAGTTGTCTTCGCGTAATGCAGCGACTAACGCAACAACATCGTCAGGCTGCAAGGCGTGCCACGGAATATCTTCGACATTCATGTCTTCGAAACCGAGGCGGTCGGCAGCGTCCTGCAAAACATAGCGCATGGTCAGTTGGCTGGAGGGTGCCAGACGCGCCAGATACACGGTCATCGGATTGCTCTGGCGGGGTTGCAACGGAACAGCGGGCAAGTCAATCAAACGTAAAGGCCTTGAGTAAAAACAATTCAATACACCAACTAACAACTGCAACATTCCCCGTATAAGAGGAATACTTTTGTAGGACTTTTCTACTAAAAATGACGATAAGCGGTAGAAGTCTGAACAGCGGCTGTATGAGTTTCATATAAACGATTCGCCGACCGCTTTTTCATGTTCCTTTCACAAAAACGGGCATAACCTTAATTCCAATAGAACCCGCGGCGGCGGTGCCCAAACTGCCGCGCAACGCCCGAAAAGTCAACCTGACCCCGACGGTAAGTCATTCCGGCAACTTATTGATGCAAAGGTAATTTTTGCGCCTACGCTGAGATTGGATCCTGTTTGTCGATCAAGTTTTCTTCTGATTTGTTTGTGATGAGGTGTTCATGAGTCAGGCGTTTCTCCCCTTCTCTCGTCCCAGTATCGGTGATGAAGAAATTGCTGCCGTAGAGCAAGTATTGCGTTCAGGCTGGATCACCACCGGGCCGAAAAACCAGGCACTCGAAGAACAATTTGCACAGTACGTTGGCTGCCGGCACGCCGTGGCCTTGTCTTCGGCCACCGGCGGCATGCACATCACCTTGCTGGCGTTGGGCATTGGCCCCGGTGACGAAGTCATCACGCCGTCGCAGACCTGGGTCTCGACCGCCAACATGATCTCGCTGATCGGCGCCACGCCGGTGTTCGTCGACGTCGACTGCGACACGCTGATGACCGACGCCGCCCGCATCGAAGCCGCCATCACCCCGCGCACCAAAGCGATCATTCCGGTGCATTACGCTGGCGCGGCATTCGATCTCGATCCGCTGTACGCACTGGCCGACAAACACGGCATTGCCGTGATCGAAGACGCTGCCCATGCCGCCGGCACCCGCTACAAGGGCCGCCATGTGGGCTCCCAAGGCACGGCGATTTTTTCCTTCCACGCGATCAAGAACATGACCTGCGCCGAAGGCGCGATGTTCGTCACCGACGACGAAGCGCTGGCCAGTCGCGTGCGCATGCTCAAATTTCATGGTCTGGGCGTTGATGCCTACGACCGCCTCACCGGTGGCCGCAAGCCGCAGGCGCAGGTCATGGAACCGGGTTTCAAATACAACCTGGCCGACATCAACGCGGCGATTGCTTTGGTGCAACTGGAGCGTCTGGACGCGATCAACGCCCGCCGCACCGAACTGGCTGCTGCCTACCGGCAAAAACTCGAAGGCCTGCCGGTGCAACCACTGGCCGTGCCTGCCTACGAACAAACCCACGCCTGGCACCTGTTCATCCTGCGCATCGACAGCGAGCGCTGCGGCATGGACCGCGAAGCCTTCATGAAAGGTTTGCAGGATCAGGGCATCGGCACCGGCATCCATTTCATTGCCACCCACCTGCACACCTGGTACCGCCAGCGCGACCCCGATCTGTATCTGCCCAACACCGAATGGAACTCGGCGCGGCTGTGCTCGATTCCGTTGTTCCCCGACATGACCGATCAAGACCTTGATCGTGTGGTCGGCGCCATCGCCACTCTTATGGACAAACGCCCGTGAAACCTTACCCAATCCGTTGTGTGTCGATCGTCATTCCGGTCTACAACGAACAGGACAGCCTGCCGGAACTGCTGCGTCGCACCGAAGCGGCGTGCCGGTTGCTGCGCCACGACTACGAAATCGTCCTCGTCGACGACGGCAGCCGTGACGAGTCCGCCAATCTGCTGGAAGAAGCCGCCAGCCGCGAAGACAGCCCTTTCGTCGCGGTGATCCTCAACCGCAACTACGGCCAGCACGCGGCGATCATGGCCGGGTTCGAGCAATGCAAGGGCGACGTGGTGATCACACTCGACGCCGACCTGCAGAACCCGCCGGAAGAAATCCCGCGTCTGGTCGCCGAGGCCGAAAAAGGCTACGACGTGGTCGGCACCGTGCGCGGCAATCGCCAGGATTCGGCGTTGCGCCGCTACCCGTCGAAACTGATCAACCTCGCCGTACAGCGCTCCACCGGCGTCGCCATGAGCGACTACGGCTGCATGCTCCGCGCTTACCGCCGCACGATCATCGACGCGATGCTCGCCTGCCGTGAACGCAGCACGTTCATCCCGATTCTGGCCAACAGCTTCGCCCGCCACACCACCGAAATCGTTGTCGCCCACGCCGAGCGTGAGCATGGCGATTCGAAGTACAGCCCGATGCGTCTGATCAACCTGATGTTCGACCTGATCACCTGCATGACCACCACGCCTTTGCGCTTGCTGAGCATCGTCGGTTTCACCATGGCCGGGCTCGGCGTGTTGTTTGCCGTCGCGTTGATCGTATTGCGTCTGGCCTTCGGTTCCGGCTGGGCCGGGGACGGCATGTTCGTGCTGTTCGCGGTGCTGTTCGTGTTTACCGGTGGCCAGTTCATCGGCATGGGCCTGCTCGGCGAATACCTGGGACGCATGTACAGCGACGTGCGCGCCCGCCCGCGTTTCTTCATTGAAAAGGTGCTGCGCAGCCACCCCGCTACGCCGGCGCCGGCCGTCACCGTTGATGGTCTGTCTTCTACTCCTTCTACAACTTCTACTACCGGTCAGGTTCTCTCATGAGTGCAAAAACTGTTGTCTTCGCTTACCACGATATTGGCTGCGCCGGCATTCAAGCCCTGCTCGACAGCGGCTACGACATCGCCGCGGTGTTCACTCACGCCGATGACCCGAAAGAGAACGCTTTCTACGCCTCGGTCGCGCAACTGTGTGCCACCAAGGGTATTCCGGTGCACGCGCCGGAAGACGCCAACCATCCGCTGTGGATCGAGCGCATCGCCAAGCTCGACCCGGATTACATTTTTTCCTTTTACTACCGCAACCTGCTGAGCGAGCCGCTGCTGGCCACGGCAAAAAAAGGTGCGTTCAACCTGCACGGCTCGTTGCTGCCGCGCTACCGTGGCCGCGCTCCGGCCAACTGGGTGCTGGTCAACGGCGAAACCGAAACCGGCGTGACCCTGCACCGCATGGTCAAACGTGCCGATGCCGGCGCCATCGTCGCTCAGCAACGCGTGGCCATCGAGCGCAGCGACACGGCGCTGAGCCTGCACGGCAAACTGCGTGTCGCCGCCAGCGATCTGTTGCGCGACACCCTGCCGTCGATGCTGCAAGGCAAAATCAGCGAAACCGCGCAGGACGAAAGCCAGGCCACGGTGTTCGGTCGTCGCACCGCCGCCGACGGCAAACTGGTCTGGGCGCAACCTGCCGAGCAACTGTTCAATCTGGTCCGCGCCGTCACTCAGCCGTACCCGGGCGCCTTCTGCGCCGTGGGCGAGCACAAGCTGATTGTCTGGAGCGCCGAAGTCGTCAAAGGCAACGAAGGCCAGGCCCCGGGCCGGGTGATCAGCGTCGATCCGCTGCGCATTGCCTGCGGTGAAGACTCGCTGGTGATTCTGTCGGGTCAGCGCAACGACAACGGCCTGTTCCTGAGCGGCCCGCAACTGGCCAACGAACTCGGTCTGGTCGACGGGTCGCTGCTGCGCGGCGCCGAATCCGGCCGTGGCCCGCGTCGCACTCGCGTGTTGATCCTCGGCGTCAACGGCTTCATCGGCAATCATCTGTCCGAGCGTCTGCTGCGTGATGATCGCTATGAAGTCTACGGTCTGGATATCGGCTCCGACGCCATCGAGCGTCTGCGCAGCCATCCGCGTTTCCACTTCGTCGAAGGCGACATCAGCATTCACTCCGAGTGGATCGAGTACCACATCAAGAAATGCGACGTGGTCCTGCCGCTGGTGGCCATCGCCACGCCGATCGAATACACGCGCAATCCGTTGCGGGTGTTCGAACTCGACTTCGAAGAAAACCTCAAACTGGTGCGCTACTGCGTCAAGTACAACAAGCGCGTGATCTTCCCGTCGACCTCGGAAGTCTATGGCATGTGCCAGGACAAGAACTTCGACGAAGACACCTCCAACCTGATCGTCGGGCCGATCAACAAGCAGCGCTGGATCTACTCGGTGTCCAAGCAACTGCTCGACCGAGTGATCTGGGCGTACGGTGCCAAGGGTCTGAATTTCACCCTGTTCCGTCCTTTCAACTGGATGGGCCCGCGCCTTGATCGTCTCGATTCGGCACGCATCGGCAGCTCCCGCGCAATCACCCAGCTGATCCTCAATCTGGTGGAAGGCACGCCGATTCGCCTGTTCGACGGCGGTGAGCAGAAACGCTGCTTCACCGACATCGCTGACGGCGTCGAGGCACTGGCGCGGATCATCGATAACGACAACGACGTCTGCAACGGCCAGATCATCAACATCGGCAACCCGGACAACGAAGCCAGCATTCGCCAGTTGGGTGAAGAGTTGCTGCGTCAGTTCGAAGCGCATCCGCTGCGCGACAACTTCCCGCCGTTCGCCGGTTTCCGCGACGTCGAAAGCAAGGCGTTCTATGGCGCTGGCTACCAGGACGTCGAGCACCGCAAACCAAGCATCGCCAACGCCAAGCGCCTGCTGGACTGGACGCCGACCGTGGAAATGCGCGAGACCATCGGCAATACGCTGGATTTCTTCCTGCGTGAAGCCATGCTCGAAATCGCGGACAAGCGTTAATGCAGGCCGGTCTACGCATCGATGTCGATACCTTTCGCGGCACCCGTGAAGGTGTGCCGCGTCTGCTGGAAATGCTCGACGAAGCGCAGATCAAGGCAACGTTCTTCTTCAGTGTCGGCCCCGACAACATGGGCCGGCATCTGTGGCGCCTGATCCGCCCGCAGTTCCTCTGGAAGATGCTTCGCTCCAACGCGGCCGGCCTGTATGGCTGGGACATTTTGCTGGCCGGTACCGCGTGGCCGGGCAAACCGATTGGCCGTGAACTCGGGCACCTGATGCGTCAGGCCCGCGACGCCGGTCATGAAGTCGGCCTGCACGCCTGGGATCACCATGGCTGGCAGGCCAATGCCGGGCGCTGGAGCAACCAGCAATTGATCGAGCAGATCCGTCAGGGTGTCGACACCTTGAGCGACATTCTTGGCGAAAAAGTCACCTGTTCGGCCGCTGCCGGCTGGCGTGCCGACGAGCGCGTGATCGAAGCGAAGCAGGCTTTCGGCTTTCGCTACAACAGCGATTGCCGAGGCACGCGGCTGTTCCGTCCGTTGCTGGCTGACGGCACACCGGGCACGCCGCAGATTCCGGTGGATCTGCCGACCTTCGATGAAGTCGTCGGGCCTATCGTTGCGGCGCGGGATTTCAACCGGTTCATCCTCGATCATTTTCTGCCGCGACAACTCAACGTTTACACCATACATGCCGAAGTAGAAGGGATTCTGATGGCTGAGGACTTTCGTCAACTGCTGGCCGATGCACGCCAGCGCAACATCGACTTCACCCCGTTGGGCGACTTGTTGCCCGAGTTCTTCAACACCTTGCCCGTGGGTCGCGTTCAGCGCGGCGCCCTCGACGGCCGCGAAGGCTGGCTGGGAGTGCAAGGCGCATGACTAAACGCTGGACACTGCCGCTGTTGCTGTTGGCGATCTGTCTGCTGGCTTATCTGCTGCCGCTGAGCAGCCATGGCTTGTGGATTCCCGACGAGACCCGCTATGCGCAAATCAGCCAGGACATGCTGCTGAGCGGCAACTGGGTGTCGCCGCATTTCATGAGCCTGCGCTATTTCGAGAAGCCGATTGCCGGTTACTGGATGATCGCGCTGGGTCAGGAACTGTTCGGGCAGAACCTGTTTGGCGTGCGCTTCGCTTCGGCGTTGAGCACCGGTTTAAGCGTGTTGCTCTGCTACCTGATCGCCCGGCGCCTGTGGAACGACCCGCGCAAAAGCTTCGTCTGCGCCCTGCTCTACGTGAGTTTCACCGTGGTGGCCGGCCAGTCGGGCTACGCCAACCTCGATCCGCAATTCACTTTCTGGGTCAACCTGAGTCTGGTGGCGCTGTGGTTTGCCGTCGACAGTCAAACCAGCGGCAAACGCATGGCTGCGTGGGCGGTGCTGGGGCTGGCCTGCGGCATGGGCTTCATGACCAAGGGCTTTCTCGCCTGGGTGTTGCCGGTGCTGATCGCCTTGCCGTGGATGCTCTGGCAAAAGCGCTGGCGTGAATTGCTCTTGTACGGCCCGGTGGCAATTGCCGTGGCGATCATTGTCAGCCTGCCGTGGGTGGTGGCGGTGCACGCGCAGGAACCGGACTACTGGCGGTTCTTCTTCTGGCACGAGCACATCCGCCGCTTTGCCGGTGACGACGCCCAGCACGATGCGCCGTGGTGGTTTTACCTGCCGCTGCTGGTCGCATTCAGTCTGCCGTGGGTGGGGCTGCTGCCGACGGCTTTCAGGCAGGCATGGCAAAACCGTGCCCAGCCGAAAGTGGTGTTCCTGTTGCTGTGGCTGCTGATGCCGCTGGCGTTCTTCAGCCTGAGCAACGGCAAACTGCCGACCTACATCCTGCCGTGCCTGTTGCCGATGGCGTTGCTGCTGGGCAATGCGCTGGCCGATCGCCTGCGACTGGAGCAAGGTCGGGCGTTGGGCATCAATGGTTTGCTGAATCTGGTGCTCGGTGTCGTGGTGTTGATTGCGCTGGTGTATGTGCAGCTGACACGGCCGATCTACGACCACGAACTGCACAGTCTGGTGCTGGTGTTCATCGCGCTGATCGGCTGGATCATCGCCAACCTGTTGCAAGCCTTTCTGCCCTTGCAGTGCTGGGCGGCGCCGGCCTTCGGCAGTCTGTTGCTGATTGCGCTGTTGCCGGCGGCATTGCCCAAATCGGTCATCGCCAACAAAACGCCCGATCAGTTCATCAAGCATCACGTCACTGAACTGGCACAGGCCGATCATCTGTTGAGCAACGATCTGGGCGCCGCATCGGCCCTGGCCTGGCGGCTGAAACGCCCGCAAGTGGCGTTGTACAACACGATAGGCGAATTGAAATATGGCCTTGCCTATCCTGACGGCATCCAACAACGGGTCGATCCCGAACAGGTTCAACAGTGGATGCGCGAGGCGCGCCGCAGCGGTTCGGTCGGCGTGGTGATGCGCGTCAAGGGGCAAGACGAACTGGACGAAATCGACAGACTGCCAAAGGACGGCGTCCGTTATGAGCAGGGCAACCTGGTGATCATGATTCTTCCCAAGGAGGCGTCATGAGCCTGTTGCTGCTTTTGGTCGCCTGCCTGCTGACTTGCCTCGGTCAGGTCGCGCAGAAATACGCCGTGGAGAGCTGGCGCGGTGTCGAGTCGTCCTGGGCCGACAAACTGCGCTCGCCGTGGTTGTGGCTGGCGCTGCTTGCACTGGGCTCGGGCCTGCTGGTCTGGCTGCTGGTGCTGCAGCGTCTGGAAGTTGGCATCGCTTACCCGATGCTCAGCCTCAATTTCGTCTTGATCACCCTGATCGCCCGTTTCGTGTTCCGCGAGCCCATCGACCGCCAGCATTGGCTCGGCGTGGCGCTGGTGATCGGCGGCGTGGTTTTGCTGGGGCAGCAATCATGAATCCGTTTCGTGGAATCTCCTTCGCCATGGGCAGCGTGCTGCTGGTCAGCGCTGCGCAACTGGGCATGCGCTGGAGCATGACGCGCCTGCCGGCGCCGGAACACTGGCTGACCTTCGACAGTCTCGACCTGCGAGCGCTGGCGGTGGTCGTCGCGGCGATCTTCGCCTACGCGCTATCGATGCTCTGTTGGCTCGCCGCCCTGCGCGATCTGCCGCTGGGCCGCGCCTATTCGCTGCTGAGCATCAGCTATGCGCTGGTTTATCTGTTGGCGGCCAGTCTGCCGCTGTTCAACGAATCCTTCAGTTTCACTAAATCACTGGGCGTGGCGTTGGTCATGCTCGGAGTCATCACCATCAACACTCGTCCGGCTCGTGCGCCCGAATTCAGGAGTGCTCCATGAAAATCACAGTATTTGGTAGCGGATATGTCGGTCTGGTGCAGGCCGCAGTACTGGCCGAGGTCGGCCATGACGTCGTGTGCATGGACGTCGATCAGAAAAAGGTCGACTTGTTGCGTCAGGGCCACGTCAGCATCTTCGAACCGGGGCTGGCCAGCCTGGTGCGTGAAGGTCTGGATTCGAAACGCCTGCAATTCACCACCGATGAAAAACTCGCGGTGCAGCACGGTCGGGTCGCATTTATCGCCGTGGGTACGCCGTCGCGTGAAGACGGTTCCGCGGACCTGCGTTACGTGCTGTCGGTGGGCGACGCGATTGCCCGCCATCGTGAGCAACCGCTGATTCTGGTGGAGAAATCCACGGTGCCGGTGGGCACCGGCGACACCCTGCGCACGCACATCGAAAAGGCTCTGATCAAGGTCGGTCGCCTGCTGCAATTCGATATCGTCTCCAACCCGGAATTTCTCAAGGAAGGCTCGGCTGTCGCTGACTGCCGCCGTCCGGATCGCATCGTCATCGGCTGCGAAGGCGATGAGGTGCGCGATGTCATGCGCGACCTGTATTCGCCGTTCAACCGCAACCATGACCGCATCATGTTCATGGACCTGCGCAGCGCCGAGCTGACCAAGTACGCCGCCAACTGCATGCTGGCGACCAAAATCAGCTTCATCAACCAGATCGCCGAACTGGCCGAACACCTCGGTGCCGACATTGAATCGGTGCGTCAGGGCATCGGTGCCGACACGCGCATTGGTTATCACTTCATCTACCCGGGCTGCGGTTATGGCGGTTCGTGCTTCCCCAAAGACATGCGCGCCTTGATCCACAGCGCCGAAGAAGCCCACTGCTCCAGCGACTTGCTGCAAGCGGTCGAGGCGATCAACCAGCGGCAAAAGCACAAACTGTTCGAACGTATCAACGCGTTCTACAAGGGCGATTTGCGCGGCAAGACCTTTGCCCTGTGGGGCCTGGCGTTCAAACCGAACACCGACGACATGCGCGATGCACCGAGCCGCGTGTTGCTGGAGGAACTGTGGGCCGCCGGCGCCAGCGTGCGCGCGTTCGACCCGGAAGCCATGCAGGAAACCCAGAACCTCTACCCGGACGAATCGAAACTGATGCTGATGGGCACCCCGGAATCGGTATTGCCGGGCGCCGACGCGTTGATCATCTGCACTGAGTGGCAGCAGTTCAAGGCACCTGACTTCGACTTGATCAAGCAGCGCCTCAACACCCCGGTGATTTTCGACGGGCGCAACCTGTACGACGCCGAGCGTCTGGCGCGCAACGGCTTCCACTACTTCCCGATGGGCCGTGGTGAATCGCGCAAATTGCCGATCCCGCTGCAACAGTGGCCACACGCGTCCGACGTCGCTTGATTACGCTGACGCCTGCCGTTCGCCGGCAGTCCCTGATCGCAGGGCTGCTGGCGTTTTTATTGTTTATCGCCGGGGTCTACGGGCAGGCCCCTATCGGATTCGATTCGCGCTTTGTGCTGTTCGCGCAGGAAATGCTGCGTCACGGGCCGACGGTATTCCCCACCACTTACGGTCAGCCGTATGCCGATTATTCGGCAGTTTCGACGTTGTTTGTCTGGTTGCTGTCGCTGCCGTTCGGCACGGTCAACGCCTTCACGGCCTGGGCGCCGAGCGCTGTCGCCGGGGCCGTGATGGTGACGTTGATGTATCGGCTGCTGACGCCGTATTCGCGGCGCTGGGCGTTGCTCAGTATTGCCTTGCTGATGCTCACCGGTACGTTCGTCACTGAAGTGCGCGCGGTGTCCCAAGATTTGATGCTCGCCGCTGTGGCGTTTGCCGTGTTCTATCTCGGTTATGCCCACGATCATTTCAGTGGTGGACGACGCTGGCCGCTGATCTTTGTGTTGCTGCTGCTCGGTTTCGGCATTCGCGGGCCAATCGGTCTGGTGGTGCCGACCGGGATGCTGTGCAGTTATTACCTGCTCAATCGACAGTGGTCGCGATTGCTGGTGTTTGGCGGTTTGGCGTCGGTATTGCTGGTGGCGTGCGTCGGGCTGTTGTTGTGGCTGGCGCAGATCAGTGGTGGGCCGGTGTTCATGCAGGACGTGATTCGCATGCAGTTCATGGGACGCATGGATGGCAGCGAAGGCGTCAGCGGTTCGTTGTATTACTTCACCAGTTCACTCGGCAACTATGCGCTGGCCTATCCGCTGGCCCTACTGGCGTTGGCTTGCGCGTGGCTGAGCAAACCGCAGCAGCGCGGACCGGCCTTGCGTCTGGTGCAATATTGCGCGGCCGCGGGATTGATCGTGATGGTCGGGCTGTCGATCCCGCAGGCGAAGAAGGCGCGTTATCTGCTGCCGATGTTGCCGATGGCGGCGATCATTGCGGCGTATCCGTTTCAGGTGGCGCACGGGCGCGTGTTCGTCTGGTTGCGCGGCGTGATTCAAGGGCTGTGGCTGCTGACGCCGGGGTTGCTGTTGGTGGTGTTGCTGGTTGCGCAGCGACGCTTTCCTGAAACGCTGAATGGGCTGACGCCGGTGTTGATCGTGCTCGGCGTGCTGCAAGTGTTGGCGTTGTCGCGATTGTGGCGACCGCGCTGGCGTGCCGAGGTCATGGCGTTCAGCGCAGTGCTGGCGCTGTGGGCGGTGTATGCAATGGTGTTCGAACCGGTTGAACGGCAGATGTACGACACCCGCACCTTCAGCCGTGAAGCGTTTGCTCAGGTTCAACAAAACCCGGCGCCGCTGGTGCTGCACGGCATGGGCAAAGATGCCAAGGCGATCAAGTTCATGGTCAACCTCGAACAGGATCTGCAACCACAGTTCAGCGAAACCGTGCAGGACCTGGAAGCGCTCAAAGGCCCGGCGTGGCTGATGATGGATCGCAACGACTTCAAGGCGCTCGCGGGTACACCGCTGCAAACCCTGGAACCGGTGGTGAGTGGGCGTTTCGATAAAAACGACTATGTTCTGCTGTGGCTGAAACCGTAATCTGTCGGCCTTGTGCATGACAGGATTTTTCACCACATGACTTACATCGTCCGCCGCGCCAGCCCTGCTGACGCGGCCGCCCTTCCCGCTATCGAACGCTCGGCCGCCGAACTGTTTCGTCGCGACCCTGCCCTCGCCTGGCTCGCCGACGCTGAAGTGCCTGGCGTTGAGCAGCATGTGCAAGCCATCGAGGAGATGTGCGTTTGGGTGGTGGAAAGTGCCGGCCAGCCATTGGCCGGGTTTCTTCGGGCGCTGGAAATCGACAATCAATTGCACATTGAAGAGCTATCGGTGAGTCAGGATTTTCAAGGACAAGGCATGGGGCGTGCGCTGGTGTTGGCGGTAATTGAACAGGCGCGCCGAATGCAATTGCAGGCCGTGACCCTGACCACTTTCCGCGACCTGCCATGGAATGCGCCGTTCTATCAGCGCCTCGGGTTCGCCGTGCTCACCCGCCAGGACACGCCGCCACATCTGCTGAGCGCCCTGCAAAGCGAAATCGCCCACGGCTTCCCCGGCGAACGACGCTGCGCAATGCGCCTGCCCCTCCCCTGAAATCCACCACAGCTCCTACAGGGACGCATCCACATGTCGGGTGTGTCAGGTTGACCGCCGGGCGAGAGCCGGGGAGGATGACGGCGCGCCCCTCGTATTTGAAATAAGGACGTTGACCTCTTCGTGGCCACCTACTCGCGCTTCATTCGCCGACTGATGATCAGCTCGCTGACCGTCGTTGTCAGCCGTGCCCTGATCAGTCCGCTGCTGACCCTGTTTCTCAGCAACAAACTCGGCCTCAACCCGCAGGACGTCGGCCTGCTGCTGGGCATCGCGGTGTTCAGTGCAACGCTGTTGTCGCTGTACGGCGGCTACATCATCGACAAGCTGGACAAGCGCCAATTGCTGATCGTGACGATGCTCTCCAGCGGCATCGGCCTGATCCTGCTGACCTTCGCGCAAAACCTGTATCTGGTCACGCTGGTGCTGATCGTCAGCGAAACCGCTTCGGCGCTGTTCCTGATCTGCTCCAAGGCGATCCTCAGTGAAAACCTGCCGGTCGGCCAGCGGGTCAAGGCGTTCTCGCTGAATTACACGCTGACCAATATCGGTTACGCGGTTGGACCGATGATCGGCGTGGTGATTGCCGGCATCCAGCCCTCCGCGCCCTTCATCGTTGCGGGCGCGATTGCCATTGGCAGCATTTTTCTGCTGCTCGGCGCCGGCAGAGAGGCCAGCCCGATCTCGCCGGTCAACCAGCCACAAAGCTTTTTGAATACGCTGATCATCCTCAAGAACGACCGCACGATGATCCTGTTTACCCTCGGTTGTCTGCTCAGCACGTTGGTCCACGGGCGCTTCACGTTGTACCTCTCGCAATATCTGCTGGTGACCCACACCCAGCAACAGATGCTGGACACCATGGCTGCCCTGCTCGCCTGCAACGCGATCACGGTGATCCTGTTGCAATACCAGGTCGGTCGCTTACTCAAACGCGAACATCTGCGCCACTGGATTGCCGGTGGCACCGCGTTGTTCATCGTCGGGCTGATCGGTTTCAGCCTGGCTGACAGCCTTGTTGGCTGGTGCGTGGCGATGTTCATCTTCACCCTGGGCGAGATGATCATTTACCCGGCAGACTTTCTTTTCGTCGACACGCTGGCCCCGGAGGAACTGCGCGGCAGCTACTACGGCGCGCAGAACCTGGCGGCACTCGGCGGTGCGGCGAGTCCGGTGATGTGCGGGTTTCTGCTGATGCACACGCCGGCGCCGAGCATGTTCTATGCGCTCAGTGCACTGGCGGCGTTGGGTGGTTATCTGTGTTTCGTCAGCGGGCGGCGTGTCGCTTCAATTCAAAAATAGTGCACTGAAACTGCATTAATATGAATTTGTCAGCATCGTGATTGATCGGCACACTGTGCACGTTCCTCCCCCAATGTTGGAACACTTCGAGGGCTTTCCGGATTGCCGGACAGTCCTTTTTTTTGCCCGGATTTTTTACAGGAACGGATCTACATGCTCGCTCGCTGGTTGCCCGCCGCCATCAACACCCGCCCCACCGAATGGAGCCGTGCCGCCATTGGCATGGCGCTGGGCACGCTGTTCAGCGTTTGGTTGTGCGCGCAGGTGTTCGGTCATGAGGTGGCTTATCACCTGATCGGTCCGTTGGGTGCTTCGGCGGTGTTGCTGTTCGCCGTGTCGTCCGGTGCGCTGGCCCAGCCGTGGTCGATTCTCGGCGGTTACTTGTGTGCCGGGGTTGTCGCGTTGCTGGTGGCCCAAGTGCTCGGCCGCACTTTGGGCAGCGCTTGCCTGGCGGCGGGCATGGCGCTGATTCTGATGTGCTGGCTGCGTTGCCTGCATCCACCGGCCGGGGCTTTGGCGTTGACGTTGGTTTTGGCAGATCCGGCGACGGTCGCCATGGACTGGACAGCGATGGGACCGGTGATGCTCGGCGCTGCGTGCATGCTGCTCAGCGCCTTGACCTACAACAATCTGACTCGCATTCGTTATCCGAAACGCCCTGCCGATCCCGTTCCAGCGGTGGCACCGGTCGACAGTCAGGCGATCACCGCTGAAGACCTGAAACTCGCACTGGCGGACATGGAGGCCTTCATCGACATCACCCCTGAGGATCTTGAGCAATTGATCCACGCCAGCGGAATGCACGCCAAGCGCCGCAGCATCGGCGAAGTCTTCACTCAATAACTTGCCCGTACCTCTTGTGGCGAGGGAGCTTGCTCCCGCTGGGGCGCTAAGCGGCCCCCGGCATTTTTCCAGACAAATCGCACAACCCGGTTTACGACTGCTACGCAGCCGAGCGGGAGCAAGCTCCCTCGCCACAAAGGCGATTTGTATCTAAGGTAAAAACGCAGACAGCCCCTGCACATATCCCCGTTGTACATGGCAAATTTGCACTGTTACGATCGACTAACGCTCGCGCGCGAGCTTCTCGAATAAAGACAATAAAAGCAGGGAGTTAGTGATGACTGCTCAGGCTTCATCCCCGCGGACTGTGTCCATGGATGCCACGCAAAACGAAGTGCTGGCCGAGGTTCGCAACCACATCGGTCACCTCACCCTCAACCGCCCCGCCGGTCTCAACGCCATTACCCTCGACATGGTGCGCCTGCTGCAACAGCAGCTCGACGCCTGGGCGAGCGATGCCAATGTGCAGGCCGTCGTGCTGCGCGGTGCCGGTGAAAAAGCTTTCTGCGCCGGTGGCGACATTCGTTCCCTGTACGACAGTTTCAAAAGCGGCGACACGCTGCACGAAGATTTCTTCATCGAGGAATACGCCCTCGACCTGACGATTCATCATTACCGCAAACCGGTGCTGGCGTTGATGGACGGTTTTGTCCTCGGCGGCGGCATGGGCCTGGTGCAAGGCGCAGATCTGCGCGTAGTCACCGAGAAGAGCCGACTGGCGATGCCGGAAGTGGCCATCGGTTATTTCCCGGATGTTGGTGGCAGCTATTTCCTGCCGCGCATTCCCGGCGAGTTGGGCATTTATCTGGGGGTCAGCGGCGTGCAGATTCGTGCGGCCGATGCGTTGTATTGCGGCCTCGCCGACTGGTATCTGGACAGCAGCAAACTGGCGCTGCTCGACGAAAAACTCGATCAGATGGAATGGCAGGACACGCCGCTCAAGGCTCTGCAAAATCTGCTGGCCAAACACGCCGTGCAAACCTTGCCCGATGCGCCACTGGAAGCCTTGCGCCCGGCCATCGACCACTTCTTCGCCCTGCCGGATGTACCGAGCATGGTTGAGCAACTGCGCGCCGTCACTGTTGCTGATAGCCATGAATGGGCGACCACCACGGCTGATCTGCTGGAAACCCGTTCGCCGCTGGCCATGGCCGTGACCCTGGAAATGCTCCGTCGCGGCCGTCACCTGAGCCTGGAACACTGCTTCGCCCTGGAGCTGCATCTGGATCGCCAGTGGTTCGAACGCGGCGATCTGATCGAAGGCGTGCGCGCCCTGCTGATCGACAAAGACAAGACACCTCGCTGGAACCCGCCGACCCTCGCCGCGCTGGACGCTGCGCAGGTCGCGAGTTTCTTTCACGGTTTTGATGAGAGCGGGAGCTGAGCCATGCACGATCTCGAACTGACTGAAGAACAAGTGATGATCCGCGACATGGCCCGGGATTTTGCCCGTGGCGAAATCGCGCCCCACGCACAGGCCTGGGAAAAGGCTGGCTGGATCGATGACGCGCTCGTCGCGAAGATGGGCGAACTGGGCCTGCTCGGCATGGTCGTGCCGGAAGAATGGGGCGGTACTTACGTCGACTACGTGGCGTATGCCTTGGCGGTCGAAGAGATTTCTGCCGGCGACGGCGCGACCGGCGCGTTCATGAGCATTCACAACTCGGTCGGTTGCGGCCCGGTGCTCAACTACGGCAGCGAAGAACAGAAACAGACCTGGCTGGCGGATCTGGCCAGCGGGCAAACCATCGGTTGCTTCTGCCTGACTGAACCACAGGCCGGTTCCGAAGCGCACAACCTGCGCACCCGCGCCGAATTGCGTGACGGCCAGTGGGTGATAAACGGCGCCAAGCAATTTGTCAGCAACGGCAAACGGGCGAAACTGGCGATCGTGTTTGCGGTGACTGATCCGGATCTCGGCAAGAAAGGCATTTCGGCGTTTCTGGTACCGACCGATACCGCCGGTTTCATTGTTGATCGCACAGAACACAAGATGGGCATCCGCGCCTCTGACACCTGCGCGGTGACGCTGAACAACTGCAGCATTCCCGAGGCCAATCTGCTCGGTGAGCGCGGCAAGGGTCTGGCGATTGCCCTGTCCAACCTTGAAGGCGGCCGCATCGGCATCGCCGCACAAGCGTTGGGCATCGCCCGTGCGGCGTTCGAAGCGGCGCTGGTTTATTCGCGTGATCGTATCCAGTTCGGCAAACCGATCAACGAACACCAGAGCATCGCCAATTTGCTGGCCGACATGCACATGCAACTGAACGCGGCGCGCTTGATGATTCTGCACGCGGCGCGGCTGCGCACGGCGGGCAAACCGTGTCTGTCAGAGGCTTCGCAAGCCAAACTGTTTGCTTCGGAAATGGCCGAGAAGGTTTGCTCGTCGGCGATTCAGATTCATGGCGGGTATGGGTATCTGGAGGATTATCCGGTCGAGAAGTACTACCGCGATGCGCGGATTACGCAGATTTATGAAGGGTCGAGCGAGATACAGCGGATGGTGATTGCGCGGGAGCTGAAGAACTATCAGCTCTAAAAGCAAAAGATCGCAGCCTGCGGCAGCTCCTACAGGGAGTGTGGTGTAGGAGCTGCCGCAGGCTGCGATCTTTTGATTTTTAAAGCATCGCTGGCAAGCCAGCTCCCACAGGGTTTTCGGTCGATCACAAATGTTTTGTACACCGAAGATATTGTGGGAGCTGGCTTGCCAGCGATGGCGTCAGCAAGACTGCTACATCACTTACCCTGAAACTCAGGCGTGCGCTTGGCCACAAACGCTGCCATCCCTTCTTTCTGATCCTGCGTGGCAAACGCCGCATGGAACACCCGGCGCTCGAAGCGCACGCCTTCAGTCAGATTGACCTCGAACGCACGATTCACGCTTTCCTTGATCATCATCGCAATCGGCAGCGACTTGCCGGCAATCACTGCCGCCACCTTCAGCGCTTCCTCCAGCAATTCATCGCTCGGCACGATCCGCGCAACGATGCCGCAACGCTCGGCTTCCACCGCATCGATCATGCGCCCGCTCAGGCACATTTCCATGGCTTTGGCCTTGCCGACTGCACGGGTCAGGCGCTGGGTGCCGCCCATGCCTGGCAGCACGCCGAGGTTGATTTCCGGCTGACCGAATTTAGCGTTGTCGCCGGCCAGAATGAAGTCGCACATCAACGCCAGTTCACAGCCGCCACCCAGGGCAAAGCCGTTGACCGCAGCAATGATCGGCTTGCGCCGGTTGGCCACGCGGTCGCTGTCGCTGAACAGATCGTCCATGTAGATCTGCGGGTAGGTCAGCTCGGCCATTTCCTTGATGTCAGCCCCGGCGGCGAAGGCTTTTTTCGAACCGGTGAGCACAATGCAACCGATATTCGCATCGGCTTCCAGGCCATCGAGGGCGTGGTTCACTTCGCTGACCAGTTGCGCATTCAGGGCATTCAGCGCCTGCGGGCGATTCAGGGTGATCAGGCCAACGCGGCCGTGGGATTCCAGCAGAATGGTTTCGTAAGTCATGAATTCAGATTCCTTCTCAAAGATTGCGCGAGATGACCATGCGCTGAATATCGCTGGTGCCTTCGTAGATCTGGCAGACGCGCACGTCGCGGTAGATGCGTTCCAGCGGGAAGTCGTTGAGGTAACCGTAACCGCCGAGGGTTTGCAACGCCATCGAACAGACCTTCTCGGCCATTTCCGAAGCGAACAGCTTGGCCATCGATGCCTCGACCAACGCCGGCTGGCCGCTGTCACGCAACGCGGCGGCGTAATGCACCATTTGCCGGGCGACAGCGATTTGCGTGGCCATGTCGGCGAGGCGGAACGCCACGGCTTGATGCTCGATGATCGGCTTGCCAAACGTGTCGCGTTCACGGGCGTAATCACGCGCCGCTTCAAACGCGGCGCGGGCCATGCCCACCGATTGCGAGGCGATGCCGACGCGGCCACCTTCAAGGTTGGCCAGGGCGATTTTGTAGCCTTCGCCCTCCTCACCCAAACGGTTGGCGACCGGGACTTTGACGTCTTCAAAGAGGATCTGGCAGGTGTCCGAGGCGTGCTGGCCGAGCTTGTCTTCGACGCGAGCGACTTTGTAGCCCGGCGAATCGGTCGGCACGATAAACGCAGTGATGCCGCGCTTGCCGGCACTCGGATCGGTCACCGCAAATACGATGACGATCCCTGCGTTCTGCCCGGAAGTGATGAACTGTTTGCAGCCATTCAGCACGTAGTGATCGCCTTCAAGGCGGGCTCGGGTTTTCAGGCTGCTGGCATCGGAACCGGCCTGCGGTTCGGTCAGGGCAAACGCGCCGAGCATCGCGCCACTGGCCAGCGGCTTGAGGAAGCGCTCGCGTTGGTCGTCGTTGCCGAACTTGAGGATCGGTACACAACCCACCGAGTTGTGCACGCTCATGATCGTCGAGCAGGCGCCGTCGCCGGCAGCGATTTCTTCCAGGGCCATGGCGTACGCCAGGTAGCCGGTGTCACAACCGCCCCACTGCTCCGGCACGAGCATGCCGAAAAAGCCCAGCTCGGCCATCTCGCTGATGGCCTCCTTGGGGAAACGGTGTTCACGATCCCACTCGGCGGCGAACGGCTTGAGGCGTTCCTCGGCAAACTGCCGGGCCATGTCGCGGATCTGTTGTTGGTCGTCATTGGGAATCATGGCAAATCCTTAAAATCCGGTGACAACACTAAACCCTGTGGGAGCTGGCTTGCCAGCGATGGGGCCGTGTCAGTGAACATATTGACTGGCTGACCCACCGCCATCGCGGGCAAGCCCGCTCCCACAGGGTCCAGTGTCAGCGTTAGTAAACGCATTCCACGGCCATGGCCGTCGCTTCGCCGCCGCCGATGCAGATGGCCGCGATCCCGCGCTTGAGGTTGCGCTGGCGCAGTGCCGACAGCAAGGTCACCAGAATCCGCGCACCCGACGCGCCAATCGGATGGCCCAGCGCGCAGGCGCCGCCGTGTACGTTGAGCTTGTCGTGGGGGATTTCCAGGTGGGTCATGGCCGCCATGCCGACCACGGCGAACGCTTCGTTGACTTCGAACAGATCAACGTCGCCCAGCGACCAACCGGTTTTCTTGATCAGTTTCTTGATCGCGCCAATCGGCGCCACCGGAAACAGCCCCGGAGTGTCGGCAAATGCTGCATGACCATGAATCACCGCCAGCGGCTTCAGACCGAGTTTCTGCGCCTGCGACTGACGCATCAGCAGCAAAGCCGCAGCGCCGTCGGAGATCGAACTGGAGTTCGCCGCCGTTACCGTGCCGCCTTCACGGAACGCCGGTTTCAGCGAGGCGATCTTGTCGAGTTTGGCTTTCGGTGGCTGTTCATCGTTGCTGATCAGCACCTGCTCTTTGCCAACGGTCACGGTCAGCGGGACGATTTCGTCCTTGAAGCTGCCGTCCTTGATCGCCTGTTGTGCGCGGGTGGTCGAAGCAATGGCAAAAGCGTCCTGCGCTTCGCGGCTGAAGTCATTGGTTTCGGCGCAGTCCTCGGCAAAAGTGCCCATCAGGCGGCCCTTGTCGTAGGCGTCTTCGAGGCCGTCGAGGAACATCGAATCGAGCACGCGGCCATGGCCCATGCGGTAACCGGCGCGGGCACGATCGAGCAGATACGGCGAGTTGGACATGCTTTCCATGCCACCGGCAATCACCACATCGGCGCTGCCGGCGACCAGCATGTCGTGGGCCAGAATCGTGGTTTCCATGCCCGAGCCACACATCTTGTTGACGGTGGTGCAGCGGGTCGATTTATCCAGCCCGGCGCCCAGTGCCGCTTGCCGCGCCGGTGCCTGGCCGAGGCCGGCGGGCAGCACGCAACCGAACAGCACTTCGTCGACCGCGTCGCTGGCGACCCCGGCGCGTTCAACCGCAGCCTTGATCGCGGCGGCGCCGAGTTGTGGCGCGGTAAGGCTTTTCAGTTCGCCCTGAAAGCCGCCCATCGGGGTGCGGACGGCGCTGACAATAACAATCGGATCGTTGGAAATAGTCATGACAAATCCTCCTTACTTGGCGGCCATGCGCAAGGCACCGTCAAGACGGATCACCTCGCCGTTGAGCATGCTGTTTTCGATGATATGCCGAACCAGCGCGGCGTACTCGGCAGGCTTGCCCAGACGCGGCGGGAACGGTACGCCAGCGGCCAGCGAGTCGCGTACTTCCGGGGTCATACCGGCCATCATCGGGGTTTCGAAAATCCCCGGGGCGATGGTCATCACGCGGATGCCGAAGCGCGCCAGTTCACGGGCGGCCGGCAGGGTCAGGCTGGCGATCGCACCTTTCGATGCGGAATAGGCTGCCTGACCGATCTGACCGTCGAACGCTGCCACCGAAGCGGTGTTGATGATCACGCCACGCTCGCCGTCGGCATTCGCCTCGGACTCAGCGATGGCGGCAGCGGCCAGACGCAGCATGTTGAAGCTGCCGATCAGGTTGACGTTGATCACCTGAGCAAAACTGGCCAGTGCATGCGGGCCGTTCTTGCCGAGGATTTTCTCGCCACGGACGATGCCAGCGCAGTTGACCAGACCGTTGAGGCTGCCAAAGGCGTTGACGGTCGCTTGCACGGCGGCTTCGGCAGCGGCTTCATTGCTGATCTCGGCCACCACACTCTGCGCGCCCAAACGCTGGGCCTGAGCGGCGACGGCTTCAGCGTTCATGTCCACCAGCATCACTTTGGCGCCGGCACTGACCAGCAATTCAGCGGTGGCGGCACCGAGGCCGGATGCGCCGCCGGTGACGATAAAAACCTTGTTTTCGATCTGCATGACTGTACTTCCTGATTCAAGCTGAAACGTTCTTCGCCGCGGCCTCTTGAGCTTTGGCGATTTCCTGGTTGCGCAAGATAAAGCGCTGCAATTTGCCACTCGGGGTCTTGGGCAATTCGCTGACAAATTCGATTTCACGCGGGTATGAATGCGCGGCCAGACGCTTGCGCACATGTTGGCGCAGCTCTTCGGCCAACTCCGGCGCCGCACGGTATTGCGCGCTGAGCACGACAAAGGCTTTGACCAGTTCGGTGCGCTCCGGATCGGGTTTGCCGACCACCGCCGCTTCGACCACGGCGGGGTGTTCGATCAATGCGCTTTCGACATCGAACGGGCCGACCCGGTAGCCAGAAGTGGTAATCACGTCGTCACTACGGCCGACGAAGCTGATGCTGCCGTCCGGGTTCCACTCCACGGTGTCGCCACTCAGGTAGTAATCGCCGACGAAGGCCTTGGTCGGTGCGCCCTGATAGCCGCCGAACCAGCACATCGGTGATTGCGGACGGTCGATGGCGAGAATGCCGGGCTGGCCGACGCCGAGTTCGTTGTACTGATCGTCGAGCACCACGATGCGATGCCCCGGCGAGGCGAAACCGGCTGCGCCGACATGCACCGGGTGATCGAGGCCGTGGTGGTTGCACAGGACCATGCCCAGCTCGGTCTGGCCGTAATGGTCGTGAATCACCACGTCGAGGTTGTCGGCGAACCAGCGGATCACTTCCGGGTTCAGCGGCTCGCCGGCGCTGCTGACGATGCGCAGCTTGCCCTTGATCGACTTGGCGAACTCATCACCGCCGGCAATCAGCAAGCGATACGCCGTCGGTGAACCGGTGAGGTTGCTGATGCCGTACTTGTTGATCACCCGGCAGGTGCTTTCGAGGGTGAACGGGCCATCGTAAAAGGTGATCGGATGGCCCATCGACAATGGCCCGGTCACACCAAAGTAGATGCCGTAGGCCCAACCCGGGTCGGCAACGTTCCAGAACGCATCTTCCGGACGCAGATCAACCGCGTCGCGGGTGTAGCTCTGGAAGGCGACGATGGCTTTGAGTGGCACCGAAAGCGCTTTCGACGGGCCGGTGGTGCCCGAGGTGAACATCAGCAGGAATGGGTCTTCGCCGGTGAGCAGCACCGGTTCGCAGACGTTGGAATGGTTGGGCAACTCGGCCCAGAAACTGTAATCGCCACGAACAATGCCCTGGCCCTTGGCGCCGCCAACGGTGACCAGGGTCGGGCAATCGGCAACTTCCGCAAGTTTTGGCCGGTTGACCGCGTCGGTCACCACGACTTTGGCGCCGGAACTGTTCAGGCGATGTTCGAGGGCTTTAGGGCCGAACGCGGTGAACAGCGGTTGATACACCGCGCCGATGCGCCAGGTGGCGAACACGGTGATCAGTAATTCGATATTGCGCGGCAGCAGACCGGCGACCTTGTCACCCTTCTGCACGCCTTGGGCGAGGAGGAAATTGGCAAAACGCGCGGCTTTGTCCTGCAGGTCGCTGAAGGTGTACGTCGCACTGGCGCCGTCGCGACCCTCCCAGAACAGCGCGATGCGCCCGGGCAAGGCATGGCGGTCGCAGCATTCGACGCAGGCGTTCAGTGCTTCAAGCGTGCCGCTGAGTGCGGCGTCCACGGTGTGCTGATAGTTGAACTGTTTGGTGGCAGACAAGTAATCGCGCATTGCCAGAATCCCTCTGTGTTTTTATTAGGTTGGGGAACCGTAAACAACAGAGGGATAGTCGCGCTGCGGCAGACTTGGGGCAATGGTCAAAGCCATCAAAGTGGCTGACTGGTTTGGCCAGGGTGCAGATCATGTGGCGCCTGAGCGGACGCTTTCGCGAGCAGGCTCGCTCCCACAGGGGAGTGCATTGCAAATTGTGGGAGCGAGCCTGCTCGCGAAGAGGCCGGATCAATCACTACAAAATCCGGATCAGACTGCTTCGTTAAGGATCAACGTACGGTAATGCCCCGGATTCGACCCCGACCACTTGCGAAACGCCTTGTAGAACGAACTGGCATCAGCAAACCCCAGCCGCGCCGCAATTTCGACAAAACTGATCGAAGGCTCCGCCAGCCAGACAATCGCCAGTTCCTTGCGCACGCTGTCCTTGAGCCCCTGATAGGTCTGCCCTTCCTCCGCCAGCCGCCGACGCAAAGTCGAGGCCGACATGCACAGTTGCTGCGCCAGCGCCTCGGTTTCCGGCCATTGCTCGGCGGGCAACTGGCGCAAGTCCTGTTTGATCCGACTGGCGAGGCTTTCCGGGTCGCGGTACTTCACCAGAATGTTCGCCGGCGCGTGAGCCAGAAAGCGCTTGAGCTCTTCGGCGCTGCGTTTGATCGGCAGATCGAGGCAATCGGCGGAGAAAATCATCCGCGTGCGCGGCCGATCAAAACGCAGGTTTTCCGAGAACATCACCCGATAGTCGTCAGTGAACTCCGGCGCCGGGCAACGCAGTTCGATGGCCAGAATCGGAATCCGCCGCCCGGCCAGCCAGCAGGCCACGCCGTGGACAATCATCCAATAGGTGAAATAGGTGAAAGCGCGGCGTGGCTGCGGATCGTCTTCAAGCAGGACGATTTCCGCGAGGCTCTGCTGATGCACCAGTTGTGCGGGCATTTTTTCCAGCATCAGCGAGAGGAATGTCAGCCCTGTGTTGAGGCCTGCGGCCAGCGTCGGTTGGGCCATGGCACTGCGACAGAGAAACTCCAGACTCCCGGACTTGAGCCGGCGCGGATCCATGCCGAAGAACTCGTCATCGCCACGCCGTGCGAGCAAACGCCAGAGCCTGGCGTACTGCGAGGCCGGCACCCGGCCATTCTCACTTTGCAACAGCGCCGGATCGATGCCGATCTTGTTCAAGGCGTCTTCCGTGGCCACGCCCGGGGCACAACTTTGCAGCAGCGCTTCACGCACCAGTTGCACGGCGATGGTGTCTTTTTCCGACATGGAACTCGGCTATTCCTGTTGTTTTTGAGTGGCAGGCATCTTACCCCAAACCCGACACAGTTCCCTTGTGGGAGCGAGCCTGCTCGCGAAAGCGCTGGCACAGGCAAAGAGATCTCGCCTGATACGCCGCCTTCGCGAGCAGGCTCGCTCCCACAGGTTTCTGTGCAGGGGAAAAAACAGGTTGTTCAGCTAGCGTTCAGGTTCATGTCAATGAATGTCATGTGAGAATGAGTGTCATTATGTTACAACTTGTAACCTCTTCGAATGACTTACTGGATGTCGAATGCTCGTTCCCTTTCTGATCATGCTGCGCGAAGGCATTGAAGCCGCGCTGATCGTTGGCATCATCGCCAGCTACCTGCAACAGACCGGCCGTGGCCAATGGATGCCCGCCGTGTGGATCGGCGTGTTTCTCGCCGCTGCGCTGGCCCTGCTGGTCGGTGGTGGCCTGGAACTGGTCAGCGCCGAATTCCCGCAAAAACAGCAGGAGTTGTTCGAAGGCATTGTCGGGCTGGTGGCCGTGGGCATTCTCAGCTCTATGGTGTTCTGGATGCGCAAGGTCGCACGGTCGATCAAACATTCGCTGCAAGCCTCGCTGGATCAGGCGCTGACCTCCTCCAGACATCAGGTGATCGCGCTGATCGCCATGGTCTTCTTCGCCGTCGCTCGCGAAGGTCTGGAAACGGTGTTCTTCCTGCTCGCGGTGTTCCAGCAAAGCGAAGGCCCGGGCGCGCCGATCGGTGCCCTGCTCGGCCTGATTCTGGCGATCATCGTAGGCTTCCTGATCTACAGCGGCAGCATGCGCCTGAACCTCTCGGCATTCTTCAAGTGGACCGGGCTGTTCATTCTCGTCGTCGCCGCCGGGATTCTCGCCAACTCGGTGCAGGCCCTGCACGAAGCCGGCCTGTGGAATCACCTGCAAACCGTGCTGTTCGATTTCAGCGCAACGTTACCGATGGACGGCCCGCTGGGCTCGGTGCTGGCCGGAATGTTCGGTTATCAGGATGCGCCGACCGTCAGCACCCTGGGCGCGTACCTGATCTATCTCGTCGTGGCGCTGGTGATGTTCTTCTATCCCGCCGCGCCGGTTGCCTCGAAAGCAGCCAAATCGTCTTCCGTTTCCAGCCAATAAGGGCATCCATGTCAAAGCCTAATACCCCTCAGGCCTCCCCTCCCCGCGCCTTGCGCTGGGCGGTGGCCGGTTCGGTGGTCGTGATGATCGCAGCCGGTGGCCTGTTCTACTACGCCTCGAAAATGGCCGCGGCCAAGCGCCAGCTCAACCATGACGAAGTGGTGGTCAACATTCATCCGGGCAGTTGCGAGCCGAACGCACTGACGGTGCCGGCCGGGCGCGCCAGTTTCCGCATCGTCAACCGTTCCGACCGTGCCGTGGAATGGGAAATTCTCGACGGCGTGCTGGTGGTCGAAGAGCGCGAAAACATTGCGCCGGGCCTGAGCCAGGTGATCAACGCCAACCTGCAACCCGGCGACTACGCAATCACCTGCGGCCTGCTGAGCAATCCGCGCGGCACCCTGCACGTGACGCCGACCGCTGCTTCCGATGCGGCCGCCAAGGCCAAACCATCGATGGTCGCCTTCGTCGGGCCGCTGTCGGAATTCCGCGTGTATCTGGCCAGCCAGGGTAGCGCGCTGATCAAAGCCGTCACCGCGCTTAATCAGGCGATTGAAAGCGGTGACTTGAGCCAGGCGCAGGCGTTGTACTTGCCGGCGCGTGCGGCCTATCAACGTTTGGCCCCGGCCGCGCAGCGCCTGGCGGAACTGGACAACAGCATCAACGCCCGAGCCGATTATTTCGAGAAGCGCGAGCAGGATCCGGCGTTCGTTGGCTTCCACCGTCTCGAATACGCATTGTTCCAGCAACGCAAACTCGACGAACTCGCTGCCGTTTCGCAGCGCTTGCTGAGCGACGTCACCACGCTCAAGCAGCAACTGCTCGCGCAGACGCTGCCACCGGAGCAACTGGTCAACATCGTGGTGCGCAACCTCAACACCCTCGCCGACGTGCGCGCCGCCAGCGGCGAAGAAGAGCGCTACAGCCACAGCGATCTCAACGGTTTTGCCGCGAATGCCGAAACCGCTCACAAAGTTGTCGAGTTGCTGCGGCCGATGCTGAGCAAATCCGCCGCCGATCTGTTGCCGAAAATCGATCAGGCACTGGCGGATTTCGACAACCAACTGAACAGCTTCAAGGTCAAGGACGGCTACGCCACTTACGACACTGTCAGCGGCGAACAACGCAAGCAGATCGCCGACAAGGCTCAGGCCCTGGCCGACGCACTGGATGGCATTGATCCCGCCCTCGGCCTCTCCGGCCTGTAAGCAGAAGACGAGTACCGATGAAAGATTCCGAACAACTCAACCTGCAACGTCGCCGTGTCCTGATGGGCATGGGCGCCGCTGGTGTCGCCCTCGCCGGTTCGGCCCTGAGCTGCCCGGCCATGGCCGCAGCGCCTGCGCAAGTCACCGAAGCGCCGAGCAGCGACAAGACTGAAGACCGCCACGATTTCCACGGTGTGCATCAAACCGGCATCGTCACCCCGCGCCCGGCCTCCGGCATGTTCGTGTCGTTCGACGTGCTGGCCAGTGATCGCGAAGACCTTGAGCGGCTGTTCCGCACGCTCAACGAACGCATCGCTTTCCTGATGAAGGGCGGCCCGGTGGCGCAGATCGACCCGAAACTGCCGCCGCCGGACTCCGGCATCCTCGGCCCGGTCGTCACCCCGGACAACCTGACCATCACCGTGTCGGTGGGTGAATCGCTGTTCGACGAGCGCTTCGGCCTGGCCGACGCCAAACCAAAACGCCTGCAACGCATGGTCGGTTTCCCCAACGATGCGCTGGAAGCCGATTGCTGCCACGGCGACCTGAGCTTGCAGTTCTGCTCCAACACCGCCGACACCAACATTCACGCCCTGCGCGACATCGTGAAGAACCTGCCGGACCTGCTGCTGGTGCGCTGGAAACAGGAAGGCAGTGTGCCGCCGCAAGCCCCGGCGAAACCCGGCGTGCCGGCGCAATCGGCACGCAACTTTCTCGGTTTCCGCGACGGTTCGGCCAACCCCGATTCCAACGACGCCAAAGCCATGGATCGCCTCGTCTGGGTGCAACCCGGCAGCGATGAACCCGCCTGGGCGGCCCACGGCAGCTATCAAGCGGTGCGGATCATCCGCAACTTCGTCGAGCGCTGGGATCGTACGCCGTTGCAGGAACAGGAAAGCATCCTCGGCCGAGTCAAGACCACTGGCGCGCCCATGGGCGGCAACCATGAAAGTGAAGTCCCGGATTACAGCAAAGACCCTGAAGGCAAGCTGACCAAACTCGACGCGCACATCCGTCTGGCCAACCCGCGCACCGCCGCGACGCAGGCCAACCTGATCCTGCGCCGGCCGTTCAATTACTCCAACGGCGTCAACAAGAACGGCCAGCTCGACATGGGCCTGCTGTTCATCTGTTACCAAGCCGATCTGGAAAAAGGCTTTATCACCGTGCAGACCCGCCTCAACGGCGAACCGCTTGAGGAGTACCTCAAACCGGTCGGCGGCGGTTACTTCTTCACCCTGCCGGGTGTCACGGGCGACAAGGACTTTATCGGTCGCTCGCTGCTCAACGCCACACAACCGAAAACCGCTGCATAAAACAATCTAAACACTGGAGCCGCCCCCATGAAAAAGACGCCACTCGCGTTATTGCTGACCCTTGGTTTGCTCAACACCCCGCTGTCGGCGTTCGCCGCGACCGCACCGCTGGATCTGGTCGGGCCGGTTTCGGACTACAAGATTTACGTCACCGAACAGCTCGACGAACTGGCCAGCCACACCCAGCAGTTCACCGACGCGGTGAAGAAAGGTGATCTGGCCACTGCGCAGAAACTCTATGCACCGACCCGCGTGTATTACGAGTCGATCGAGCCGATTGCCGAGTTGTTCAGTGACCTTGATGCGTCCATCGACTCCCGCGTCGACGACCATGAGAAAGGCGTGAAAGCGGATGATTTCACCGGCTTCCACCGCATCGAATATTCGCTGTTCTCGGAGAAAAGCACCCAGGGTCTGAATGAACTGGCTGACAAGCTCGACAGCGACGTCAAAGACCTGCAGACCCGCGTGGCCGGCCTGACCTTCCCGCCTGAGAAAGTCGTCGGCGGTGCTGCTGCGCTGCTGGAAGAAGTCGCCGCGACGAAGATTTCCGGTGAAGAAGACCGTTACAGCCACACCGACCTCTATGACTTCCAGGGCAACATCGACGGCGCGAAGAAAATCGTCGACCTGTTCCGTCCGCAGATCGAGAAACAGGACAAGGCTTTCGTCGCCAAAGTCGACAAGAACTTTGCCACCGTCGACAAGATCCTGGCCAAGTACAAGACCAAGGACGGTGGTTTCGAGACGTATGACAAGGTGAAGGATAACGACCGCAAGGCGCTGGTTGGGCCGGTGAATACACTGGCGGAAGACCTGTCCACATTGCGTGGCAAGTTGGGTCTGAACTAAGTTTTTGTAGCGTCTGTTAAGGCCCCATCGCGAGCAGGCTCACTCCCACAATGGAATGCATTCCAACTGTGGGAGCGAGCCTGCTCGCGAAGGCATTTTCAGCCGCACAACATAATCTGAAGCATTACAAAATCCGGTAGAGCAACCGCTCGATCCGCACCCGACTCACACGCTTGAGAAACTTCGCCACACCGCTCGGATACTCCGGCAGCGTCTCCAGATTCTGAAAACTGCTGATCCGCGTGGTATGCCGGAAAATCTCCTCCAGTTCCTTCGCGCGTGGCTCCAGCCATTCGCCTTTCGGATCATCAATCAGCAGCGCGTTTTCCAGATCCAGTCGGAACGCCCGTGGATTGAGGTTATTGCCGGTCAGCAGCGTATAGCGCTGATCGATCCACATGCCCTTGAGGTGATAGGTGTTGTCGCCATCACGCCACAAGTGCAGGTTCAACTGGCCGCTGTCGATGTTGCGCTGGTGCCGTTTGGCGAAGCGGCGCAGACTGATTTCGTACAGATACGGCAACGCCGCGATCACCTTGAATGGCTCACTCGGCGGAATGTAGAAGTCGTTGGCGGTCTTGTCGCCGACCACAATGTCGATCTTCACCCCACGCGCCAGGGCGCGGTTGACCTCGCGGATCACTCCCAGCGGCAGGTTGAAGTACGGCGTACAAATGGTCAGTTGTTGTTGCGCACTGGCGATCAGTTCGAGAATCGCCCGGTTCAACGGATTGTTCTTGCCCACGCCGAGCAATGGACTGACCGACAGACCGTCTCTGGCTGTGCTGCCGTTAGCGGTGTCGTAAGTGGCGTATTTGAGGCGGCTGCGCAGATCACCAATGTCGTTGCGCAGGCTGCGCGTGGTCGGCAGGTTTGGCAGATCGAGGCGATGCACGGCTTTCGATTCGATCAGGCCATGCTTGACCAGGTGATGCATCGAATCCGCCAGTTCGCGGCTTTGCAGGACGTGATAGCGGTCGAAACGGTACTTGTCGAACTTGTGCAGGTAGACGTTGTTCAGGCTTGCGCCGCTGTACACCACGCAATCGTCGATCACGAAACCCTTCAAGTGCAGAACACCGAACAGTTCGCGGGTCTGCACCGGCACGCCGTAGACCGGCACCTCACTTTGGTGAGTGCGAGTCATTTCCTGATACCACGCCGAATTGCCCGGTTGTTTGCCGGCGCCGATCAGCCCGCGCTGCGCACGCAGCCAGTCGACCACCACAGCGATTTCCAGCTCGGGACGCTTGAGTTTGGCGGCGTGCAAGGCATCGAGGATTTCCTGACCGGCTTCGTCTTGCTGCAGATAGAGCGCGACGATGTAGATGCGCTGGGTCGCCGTGGCGATTTTCTCCAGCAGGCAACGACGGAACTCGGCGGCGCCGGACAGAATGGTCACGGCCTCGGCGGTCAGCGGGAAGCTGCGCAGTTTAGGCAGCAGAGAACGTTTGAAAAGCAACGGCATAGGGCTCGCAATGGGTCGAATCCGAAGAACCCGAGAGCTTACACCATCGCATCCTTCGGGTCTTGTCAGTGTCTGTAATGACCTCTTCGCGAGCAGGCTCGCTCCCACATTTGAAATGCATCCCCCTGTGGGAGCGAGCCTGCTCGCGAAAGCAATTTAAAAATCAACGCTTGACCAAGGAGAACGATCGTTCTACTGTTCGCCACATGAACGAAATCACTGACACCTCGACCCGCGACATCATTCTCGATGTCACCGAAAAGCTGATCTACAAAAGTGGCATCGCGGCCACCGGCATGGATCTTCTGGTGAAGACCGCCGGCGTCTCCAGAAAAAGCATCTACCGCTACTTCGCCAACAAGGAAGAACTGACCGTCGCCGCCCTGCAACGCCGCGACGTGCGCTGGATGCACTGGTACCGAAGCGCGGTCGATCAGGCCGAAACCCCGGCCGATCGCCTGCTCAACCTGTTCACCGTACTCAAGGGCTGGTTTGCCTCGGAAGGTTTCCGTGGCTGTGCCTTCATCAACACCAGCGGCGAAACCGGTGATCCACAGGACCCGGTGCGCCAGGTCGCCAAAGACCACAAACAGAAGCTGCTCGACTACGTGGGCGAGCTGTGTACCGAACATGGCGCCGAAGATCCGCAACTGCTGGCCAAACAGCTGCTGATCCTGATTGACGGCGCCATTACCGTAGCGCTTGTGATGGGTGATCACAGTGCCGCCGATAATGCGCAATGCATGGCGCGAAAGTTATTGGACCTGTAACGCCTTAATAAGCCTGACCCGTTGTTTAAACGTTAACTTTTTCGGGAGACTGACTATGTCTACTGCAGCCCAGGTGCGTCCGCCATTGCCCCCCTTCAACCGTGAATCGGCCATCGAGAAAGTTCGTCTGGCTGAGGACGGCTGGAATTCCCGTGATCCGCAAAGAGTTTCGCTGGCCTACACCCTCGACACGAAATGGCGTAACCGCGCCGAGTTCGCCCACAACCGCGAAGAAGCCAAAGCCTTCCTGACCCGCAAGTGGGCAAAAGAGCTGGATTACCGTTTGATCAAGGAACTCTGGGCTTACTCCGATACCCGTATCGCCGTGCGTTACGCGTATGAATGGCACGACGATTCGGGCAACTGGTTCCGCTCCTACGGTAACGAGAATTGGGAGTTCGATGACAACGGTCTGATGTTCCAGCGTTACGCCTGCATCAACGACATGCCGATCAAGGAAAGTGAACGCAAGTTCCACTGGCCACTGGGCCGACGTCCGGATGATCACCCGGGACTGTCCGACCTCGGTCTGTAACCTCACAGTGATAGCAAATGTGGGAGCGAGCCTGCTCGCGAAGTCGTCGTATCAGTAACGATAGTTGTTACTGGCACACCGCTTTCGCGAGCAGGCTCGCTCCCACATGGATTTTCAGTGTTCAGGCTGCTGCGGTGGTTTTTTCGGCCTCCAGTTCACGCACCAATGGCAACACCCGCTTGCCGAAATACTCCACTTCCTCCTGAAAGTGCAGGAAACCCGCCAGCACCAGGTCCACACCCACCGCTTTCAACGCGACGATTCGCTCGGCAATCTGTTGCGGCGTACCAATCAGATTGGTCTTGAAACCATCGTTGTATTGCACCAGATCCTCGAACGTCGATTTCGCCCAGTTGCCCTCACCCTCCGGTGATGCCTTGCCCGCCTGTTTCGCCGCGTCGCCAAAAGCATTCACCGCTTCGGGATCGGCCTGTTCAATGATTTGCGCGAGCACCGACCGGGCTTCCTCTTCAGTGTCGCGGGCGATGACAAAGGCGTTCACGCCGACTTTCACCGAATGATGATTGGCCGCCGCTTTTTGACGAATGTCATCAACCTGCGCCTTGATCCCCTCGACGCTGTTGCCATTGGTGAAATACCAGTCGGAGACCCGCGCTGCCATGTCCCGCGCGGCACGCGAACTGCCGCCCTGAAAGATTTCCGGACGGCCCAGCGGTTTTGGTTTGAGGGTGTAATTGTCGAAACGGTAAAAGTCGCCGCGAAAGCTGAAGTTGTCCTGACTCCAGACACCACGCAGCGAGCGGATGAACTCTTCCGAGCGACGATAACGCTCATCGTGTTCCAGCCAATGCTCGCCGATGGCCTGAAACTCGCCCTTGAACCAGCCACTGACGATATTCACCGCAATCCGGCCGTTGGTGAGTTGATCGATGGTTGCCAGTTGCTTGGCGGCAAGCGCCGGTTGCCAAGGGCCGGGCAGAATCGCCGCAATCACCTTGAGTTTGCTGGTCGCCGCAAGCAAGGCGTGGCTGAACGCGACGGACTCGTGCTGAAACTCGGCACCGTAACCGGCGGTGAAACGGATCTGCGTCAGCGCGTATTCGAACCCGGCCGATTCGGCGATTTGCGCCAGTTTGCGGTTGTACTCGATGCCCCAATCGGTGCGCTGTTCGATCTTGCTGACCACCAGCCCACCGCTGACGTTCGGCACCCAGTAGGCAAATTTCACGGCTTGCTGACTCATTGGCATGTCCTCGGGACGTTCGGGAGATGAGTAACCCAGAGCAGCAAGCGTGCCAGCCGCGAAACGCCCGGATTGACTGCGCTTGAGGGGGTGCGGAGGTGTTTTGCTGGAGGGTTGTTTGTCGGGTAGGTGTTGGCTGGGCAACAGTTGCAGCAAAGATCTATCGGCCTCGCGACCTGGTCACTGCCACGTTGTTTTCAGCGCTCAACAGCGATTCGCCATCGCACATCCGATCGAACTCACGGCAAACGACCCGGGTCAACCGCCCATACCTGCCATGACCCCGGAGACCGACCATGACCGATTATCCAAAACCACCCTTCCCCACCCAGGCGCAAGCCGTTCCCGGTTCGCAACGCAAGATGGAGCCGTACCCCGATTGCGGCGAGCAAAGCTACGTGGGCTCCGGCCGACTTGCAGGCAAGATTGCCCTGATCACCGGCGCAGACAGCGGCATCGGCCGCGCGGTGGCCATCGCTTTTGCCCGCGAAGGCGCGGATGTTGCCGTGGCGTACCTCAACGAACACGAAGACGCCGAGGAAACCGCACGCTGGGTCGAACAGGCCGGACGCCAGTGCCTGTTGCTGCCCGGCGATATCGCGCAAAAAGCACAGTGCCAGGCCTTGGTCGACAAGACCGTCGAACGCTTCGGGCGCATCGACGTGCTGGTCAACAATGCCGCGTTTCAGATGACCCACGAAAACTTTGAAGAGATTCCCGATGACGAATGGGTGATGACCTTCGACGTCAACATCACCGCGATCTTCCGCTTGTGCCAGGCAGCGCTCAAACACATGCGGCCCGGGTCTTCGATCATCAACACCAGTTCGATCAACTCGGACATGCCCAAACCCACTCTGCTCGCTTACGCCACCACCAAAGGCGCGATCGCCAACTTCACCGGCGGTTTGGCGCAAATGCTTGGGCCCAGGGAGATTCGTGTGAACTGCGTGGCGCCGGGACCGATCTGGACGCCTCTGATCGTTTCGACCATGCCCGATGAAGAGGTGCAGAACTTCGGCGCGCAAACTCCGCTCGGCCGTCCCGGCCAACCAGTGGAAGTGGCGCCGATCTATGTGCTGCTGGCGTCGGACGAAGCCAGTTACATCACTGGCCAGCGCTACGGCGTGACCGGTGGCAAACCGATGCTCTGACGCCCACTCCCACAATGATTTGTGGTCATCCCGCAAGGATTGCGGCGGTTGACGGGTCTGCCCTCACTCCCTATCCTCGCGTCCGTCACGACTCATTCGTGATCGGGTTTGACGGCTCGGTGTTTCCCTAGGTCCTTTGCGCAGCTCAATGGCAGCTGTGCGTGGGGCGCTTTCGAGTGCGCCGGGTTCCTAGGACCGGTCCGTCAACCCGCGTACAGTTGCCACCCAATTCGTTTGACGGCGATTTCGTGGCAACTCCAATTCCTGGGAGATGCACCGATGACCGATCCAACCACGATTTCAATCCCCTTCACCCCCTGCGACCACGTCGCCCACCACCTCTTCGCCGTTCAACCCGGCGTCCCGTTACTCGACGCCCTCGAACACGCCACGGTCTACCTCAGTTGCGCCGAAGCCCTCGCCCATCAAGCCCCCACCGCCACCCGCCCGGAACACAGCGGCTCCTTGCGCTGGGCCAGCCAACAAATGCTCGGCACTGCACGCGCATTGGTGCAGGCATCGGTCGATGGTTTGCACGCCGCACGCGCTGGGGGTGAAGCATGAATTCGCACCTTTCGATGACGCATAACGAAGACAGCATTCCCGTACTGCTTGTCTCCACCGAGGCTCCGCTGGATGTGTTGCACGCCAGTGCGGCGAGTCGGTTTCTGGCGGTGACGCAGATGATGGAAAGCCTGGCCAGTCTTGATATCACCTCGGCCAAGGGCGCCGATGTGCAGCAACTGGCGCACGCGGCGGCGATGTTGCTGCGCGATGGCTGTGATGTGATGGATGTGTTGGGGCGGCAGATTCAGTTGCGGGTTTGATCCACAAGCTTGTGTAGGAGCTGCCGCAGGCTGCGATCTTTTGATGTTGGTTTCAAGATCAAAAGATCGCAGCCTGCGGCAGCTCCCACACGGTTACGGGTTCGGTAAATAAAGTGAACCCGGCCCTCTGGCGACTCTCCATACCTTTAAGTGCCCAACCGGTCCGCAGGGTCAGGAAGTCATCATGTCTACGCCTATTATCAAACTTTTCATTCATTGGACGTCGAGACGTGGTGCCTGTGCCGTCCGTTGAAACCTGCGCGGGCGGCGCATCATGAGTTTTGTGGTGTGGGTCGCGGTGCTCGGTGCGGTGCTGCTGACGCTGGCACTGACCTCGTCGTATCTGCGCTGGATGCCCGTGACCACTTCCGCTGTGTGCTTGCTGCTGGGCATCGGTATCGGCCCCAGCGGCCTCGACCTGCTGAAATTGCCTCTGGAACACGCCTCATTGTGGATGGAGCACCTGACCGAAGTCGCGGTGCTGTTTTCGCTGTTTGTCTGCGGGCTGAAGTTGCGTCTGCCGCTGCGTGACAAGCGTTGGCGTATCGCGTTTGGCCTGGCAGGCCCGGTGATGGTGTTGACCATCGCGGGCGTCTGTCTGCTGCTGCACTGGGGGTTGCAACTGGCGTGGGGGCCGTCGTTGCTGATCGGCGCGATTCTGGCACCGACCGACCCGGTGCTGGCAGCGCTGGTGCAAGTCAACGATGCGCGGGATGTCGACAGCGTGCGTTTTGGCTTATCCGGTGAAGCGGGACTCAATGACGGCATTGCCTTTCCCTTCGTACTGCTCGGCCTGTTGCTGCTCGACGGCTCCGGGCATTCCAGTGAGTGGCCGGACTGGATCCTGCGCAGCCTGTTGTGGGCCGTGCCCGCCGGGTTATTGACCGGCTACTGGATGGGTCGAGGCATCGGGCGCTTGACGTTGTCCATGCGTATTCGCAACGACGACAGCACGCTGAGCCCCAATGATTACCTGGCGCTGGCCCTGATCGCCCTGGCCTATGTGGTGGCCGAGGCCATCGGTGGCTACGGGTTTCTCTCGGTGTTTGCCGCGGGGCTCGGTCTGCGTCAGGAAGAAGTGAAATCCACCGGCGCCGGCCAACCACCGGCTGAACACCTGGTTCAGCCAGTGGTGGGTCATCAGAACGTTGAGCCGCAACATGCCGTACACGGCGATACCGAGCGGCTGGAGGTCAGTCAGGTCGCTGCCGGGATCATGATGGGCGACATGTTGTCCTTCGGCAGCCTCGTTGAACGCGCCATGGAGGTGTTTCTGGTGACGCTGCTCGGCGTGGTTCTCGTAACGCATTGGGACTGGCGGGCGCTGCTGGTCGGCGCTGTACTGTTCGGCGTGATTCGTCCGGTGTGCGTGGCGCTGATGCCGTGGGGCTCGCTGCTGGAAGGACGGCAACGGCTGTTGATCGGCTGGTTCGGCATTCGTGGTATCGGCAGTCTTTTCTATCTGTTTTATGCCTTGAATCATGGCCTCGACGGTTCGGTGGCGGCGCTGTGTACGGACCTGACGCTCTCGGTCGTGGCCTTGAGCATTTTGCTGCACGGGATCAGTACCCAGCCGATTCTGGCGCGCTACGAACAACGCAAAAACAAATCCCCCACACGGGTTTCCGGGGGATAAAAATCTTCCGCAAAAAAAATGGATCTCTCGGCGATGGCCAGCGGTCACAACCATAACCCCCGCCGGACGCACCCGGCGGGGCCCGGCAGGTTCGGTTCCCCTGCGGCGTTTCGCCCATGAAAAGGAATCATTGAACAGTAAGGTCACCGCCATGAAAGAATGCTCGACTCCTGCGCAAATCAAGGCTTGCAGGGCTTTGGCCCTGGAACGCAATCGTCAATTGTTCGAAGAAGCGCAGGCGCTGAATCGAGCGGCTCATGAGCTGCTCGAAAGCGGGCAGCTGGATTCTGAACAGTTTGAGCACTATCGCGCTTTACGCCGTAAAGCCGATGTTCAATTTGCCGATGCGATCGAGCATTTGTGTGTGCTGAATGAGGATTTTCCGCCGATTCCGATGTCGGTGCAGAACTCTCAGGGGTTGCGGCGGCAGCTTGAAACTGTGGATTAAGAGCAGAAGAGCCCCTCACCCTAGCCCTCTCCCTGTATGTACCGGACACATGGTGGACAGGTGTTCGGACACATGGTGGACACTTTTTAATAGACACATTGCTCATCGCGAAGGAGATGACCTGTGTCTTGGGAAGA